>NZ_JBWYIL010000055.1:0-205 GCF_056779755.1 Acinetobacter sp. 24-47-66 | reverse complement strand
TTTCGTCATTTACTGCTGGTAAAGTGATATCAACCAGATCATTTAAACGACCTTGTAGCGCATCTTTTTCTGCTTGTACTGCCTCAGGTAACGCTGTCACTTTTGTTTGTGCTTCTTCTTTAGCAGCAAGTGCATCATCACGTGCTTGAGTCAGTGCAGTAAGTTCTGTTGGGGTGATGAGGCCATTGGCATTTGCATCGATCAG
>NZ_JBWYIL010000054.1:0-210 GCF_056779755.1 Acinetobacter sp. 24-47-66 | reverse complement strand
TCTCTGGCTGAGATTCACCTGTGTTACCTGCTTTATCTGTCGCTTTTGCAACTACGTCATATTCGCCATCTGCCAATTCAACTGATGGTGTGTATGTCCATGTGTCACCTGTAACTGTTGCTGGACCTTCTGCAACAACTTGACCGTCTTTGTCTTTAACAACGACATTTACTGTTGTTCCTGGTTCAGTTGTACCTGTGATTTCTGGCG
>NZ_JBWYIL010000053.1:0-225 GCF_056779755.1 Acinetobacter sp. 24-47-66 | reverse complement strand
CTAAAACAGTTACCAAAGGTGATGTGATCAAAGCGACTGATGAATTAGACGCTGCGGATGCTGCATTAAAAACCAATGCACAACAAGAGTTTGAAGATTCATTAGCAACAGAAGCGGATTTAGTCGCGCTTGAGACGAAGGCGAATGAACTTCAAAAGAAACTTGATGACAATGCAGAGTTAGAAGAGTCAGCAAGATATACTGATGAAACACGTGATGCACTTC
>NZ_JBWYIL010000052.1:0-234 GCF_056779755.1 Acinetobacter sp. 24-47-66 | reverse complement strand
CTAAAACAGTTACCAAAGGTGATGTGATCAAAGCGACTGATGAATTAGACGCTGCGGATGCTGCATTAAAAACCAATGCACAACAAGAGTTCGAAGATTCATTAGCAACTGAAGCGGATTTAACTGCGCTTGAAACGAAGGCAAATGAACTTCAAAAGAAACTTGATGACAATGCAAAGTTAGAAGAGTCAGCAAGATATACTGATGAAACACGTGATGCACTTCAACAAGAAA
>NZ_JBWYIL010000051.1:0-246 GCF_056779755.1 Acinetobacter sp. 24-47-66 | reverse complement strand
GGTGTTTGCTTTGGACTGAGCCTGCGCCTTCTTCTTGTTCGAGGGCTGTGGCTTGCCAGCGTTGTAGGTGGACTGCGGTGGGTTGTAGGCTACGTTGTCCGATAAAGCTGGTGATGCTATCAAATTGTTCTGTCGCATCACTGCGGTGGTAGCGAATGTTGCGTCGGTTAAGGGCTTGGTATTGGCTGTTGTCGTCAATCAGGCGGAGCTTTTGTGCTTCGATCGGGCTGTTGTTGCTCGGTACAA
>NZ_JBWYIL010000050.1:0-260 GCF_056779755.1 Acinetobacter sp. 24-47-66 | reverse complement strand
TTACCTGAGGCAGTACAAGCAGAAAAAGATGCGCTACAAGGTCGTTTAAATGATCTGGTTGATATCACTTTACCAGCAGTAAATGACGAAAACGAAGATGGTGTGGATGATGCAGTTGCAGCACTTGAAGAAGCGACAGAGGCAGTAGAGGCGGCTGAAGCAGCATATGCTGAGGCAGAGCAAGCACTAGCAGATGCCGAATCAGATGGTTTAATCACGCCAACAGAACTTGCTGAGCTGACTCAAGCACGTGATGATGC
>NZ_JBWYIL010000049.1:0-285 GCF_056779755.1 Acinetobacter sp. 24-47-66 | reverse complement strand
CACCGAGTTCCACGACTTCTGATACTTGTGCGATGGTGATATCTGCTGCCATGGCCATAATTGGACCAAAGTTACGTGCAGATTTACGGTATACCAAGTTCCCCCAGCGATCGCCCTTATGCGCTTTAATTAACGCAAAGTCAGCTTTGATTGGATTTTCTAAAACGTAGTCCTTACCTTCATAATTCATGGTCGGTTTGCCTTCAGCGAGCAAAGTACCAAAACCTGTTGGTGTGTAGATTGGACCTAAGCCCATACCCGCCGCTTGAATACGGCAAGCCAAGT
>NZ_JBWYIL010000048.1:0-288 GCF_056779755.1 Acinetobacter sp. 24-47-66 | reverse complement strand
AATCAGGTCAATATGGCGAAGATGCTGTAGTTGCTCTTGTTGAAGCGCTTGACTCTTACATCCCAGAGCCAGTGCGTGCTGTAGACCAAGCATTTTTGATGCCAATCGAAGACGTATTCTCTATTTCTGGTCGTGGTACAGTAGTAACTGGCCGTGTAGAAACTGGTATCGTTAAAGTAGGCGAAGAAGTTGAAATCGTAGGTATCAAAGACACAGTTAAAACTACAGTAACTGGTGTTGAGATGTTCCGTAAACTTCTAGACGAAGGTCGTGCGGGCGAGAACTGTG
>NZ_JBWYIL010000047.1:0-317 GCF_056779755.1 Acinetobacter sp. 24-47-66 | reverse complement strand
TGCACAAGCGAAAGTTGATGCACTTCCAGAAGGAGCAGACAAAGACGCATTGGATGCACGCTTAGATGATCTAGTCGACATCACCTTACCAGCAGTAAATGATGAAAACGAAGATGGTGTGGATGATGCAGTTGCAGCACTTGAAGAAGCGACAGAGGCAGTAGAGGCGGCTGAAGCAGCATATGCTGCGGCAGAGCAAGCACTAGCAGATGCCGAATCAGATGGCTTAATCACGCCAACAGAACTTGCTGAGCTGACTCAAGCACGTGATGATGCGCTTACTGCTAAAGAAGATGCACAAGCGAAAGTTGATGCAC
>NZ_JBWYIL010000046.1:0-324 GCF_056779755.1 Acinetobacter sp. 24-47-66 | reverse complement strand
TACTGCTAAAGAAGATGCACAAGCGAAAGTTGATGCACTTCCAGAAGGAGCAGACAAAGACGCATTGGATGCACGCTTAGATGATCTAGTCAACATCACCTTACCAACAGTAAATGATGAAAACGAAGATGGTGTGGATGATGCAGTTGCAGCACTTGAAGAAGCAACAGAGGCAGTAGAGGCGGCTGAAGCAGCATATGCTGAGGCAGAGCAAGCATTAGCAGATGCAGAAGCAGATGGTTTAATCACGCCAACAGAACTTGCTGAGCTGACTCAAGCACGTGATGATGCGCTTACTGCTAAAGAAGATGCACAAGCGAAAGT
>NZ_JBWYIL010000045.1:0-346 GCF_056779755.1 Acinetobacter sp. 24-47-66 | reverse complement strand
TCGATGAGTTCAGCAGGCTGACCTGCAGTACCAAACCCACCAATCATAATGGTTGAACCGTCTTTAATTTGGGAGAGGGCTTCGGTTAAAGTCTTTTGAGATTTATCAATCATAGCGTTTTATAGATAAAGCTATCTATATCCTTTTCGGTCTTGCAAAAATTTAAACAAATCAAAATGATTAGATTTGGATTGGTCTAAATTCTTTAGTTGAATAAGATAAAGGGATGGATGCGAAATCCATCCCTTTATTATTTTTAAGCTGATGCGCGGCGGCGTTCAACTTCAGTAGAAGGCGCACCTTCAACGTCTTTCACTAATTCAATGTCAAATTGAATATGTTTGAA
>NZ_JBWYIL010000044.1:0-353 GCF_056779755.1 Acinetobacter sp. 24-47-66 | reverse complement strand
ATTCACAACTGAATAGCCAAGTCTTCCTCCAACGCATCGATGGCAGCCATGTCCTTAACGAAGGCGTGCAAGCAGAACTCATCTGTCTCTCGACCAATGCCTTAATTCCACTCAAACAATTCATCGGCACACAAGTTGCCGTCGATCAAGTCACTGATCAAGGAACCCTGTTTAGAACCACCGGCATCATCACCGAAGCCTCACAAGGACAAAGCGATGGGGCACTGACCCTCTACAAACTCACGCTTAACGATGCAACTTTACTTTGGCACAAACGCCGCAACAGCCGCGTATTTATGAACAAATCCGTGGTCGAAGTGGTCGAAATCCTCTTTGAAGAATGGCAAAACAAA
>NZ_JBWYIL010000043.1:0-372 GCF_056779755.1 Acinetobacter sp. 24-47-66 | reverse complement strand
GCCTCATCACCCCAACAGAACTTACTGCACTGACTCAAGCACGTGATGATGCACTTGCTGCGAAAACAGAAGCACAAACAAAAGTGACAGCATTACCTGAGGCAGTACAAGCAGAAAAAGATGCGCTACAAGGTCGTTTAAATGATCTGGTTGATATCACTTTACCAACAGTAAATGACGAAGATGAAGATGGTGTTGTTGATGATATTGGTGAAGCTCTAGCAGCGGCTGAAGCAGCAGTAGAGGCAGCAGAAGCAGCATATGCAGCGGCAGAACAAGCGCTGATCGATGCAAATGCCAATGGCCTCATCACCCCAACAGAACTTACTGCACTGACTCAAGCACGTGATGATGCACTTGCTGCTAAAGAAG
>NZ_JBWYIL010000042.1:0-450 GCF_056779755.1 Acinetobacter sp. 24-47-66 | reverse complement strand
GTAGGTATCAAAGACACAGTTAAAACTACAGTAACTGGTGTTGAGATGTTCCGTAAACTTCTAGACGAAGGTCGTGCGGGCGAGAACTGTGGTGTACTTTTACGTGGTACTAAGCGTGAAGACGTACAACGTGGTCAAGTACTTTCTAAACCAGGTTCAATCAAGCCACACACTAAATTCGATGCGGAAGTATACGTGCTTTCTAAAGAAGAAGGTGGTCGTCACACTCCATTCCTTAACGGTTACCGTCCACAGTTCTACTTCCGTACAACTGACGTAACTGGCGCGATTCAATTAAAAGAAGGCGTTGAAATGGTTATGCCTGGTGACAACGTAGAAATGTCAGTAGAATTAATCCACCCAATCGCAATGGACCCAGGTCTACGTTTTGCGATCCGTGAAGGTGGTCGTACAGTTGGTGCTGGTGTTGTTGCGAAAGTAACTGCATAA
>NZ_JBWYIL010000041.1:0-480 GCF_056779755.1 Acinetobacter sp. 24-47-66 | reverse complement strand
TCAGTGATTCACAGGTGCTTGGTGATTTACTTAATCAGATTCCACAAGATGAGCAGATTGACTCTGTTTATACCGATGGAGCTTATGACACAAAGCGGTGTCGCCAGTTGATCACAGATCGAAATGCCCATGCGATTATTCCACCCAGAAAAAATGCGAAGCCTTGGAAAGATACAAAAGTTCATTCGCTAGAGCGAAATGAATTACTTCGCACTGTTAAACGTTTAGGCAGGACACTATGGAAAAAATGGTCGGGCTACCATCAGCGAAGTCTGGTAGAAACCAAGATGCACTGCATCAAATTATTAGGCGATAAGCTCAGTGCTCGGAATTTTGATAGCCAAGTCAACGAGATTCATGCACGTGTGGCCATCTTAAATAAGTTTACGGAGCTCGACCGACCTCACACCCAAGTTGTCACTTAAATTTAAACAACTTAGGAAAGCTCTATCTTTAAAATCTTTATGCAACAAAGCCATT
>NZ_JBWYIL010000040.1:0-500 GCF_056779755.1 Acinetobacter sp. 24-47-66 | reverse complement strand
AACACTGCAGCAAGACCCACGAGTGAGTGCATGAGAGCAACTGTTTCTGGCATTTGTGTCATAGGCACTGTACGAGCTCGAGCAATACCAACAATCGCACCCAATACCATTGCACCGACAATCATCCATACCACAGGATTATCAGCAACAAAGAAAGTTGTTAACACGGCGATTGCCATTGCAATCATACCGTAACGGTTACCTGCAATTGCTGTCTTAGGACCAGACAAGCCACGCAAAGTTAAGATAAAAAGAACGGCACCGATTAGGTAAAACCAATCCGCATACTCACGAATAAATTCCATGTATTAACCCTCTTTTTTCTTTTGCTTTGGCTTAAACATTTCAAGCATACGAGCGGTTACAGCGAAGCCACCGAAAATATTAATGCTTGCTAAGAAAACAGCGATCGCACCTAATACACTCACCACATTGATGGTTTGAAAATCAACAGCCCCCTCAACACCCATAACAGGTAGACCAACAGTTTGGATCATCGC
>NZ_JBWYIL010000039.1:0-564 GCF_056779755.1 Acinetobacter sp. 24-47-66 | reverse complement strand
CTGCTAAAGAAGATGCACAAGCGAAAGTTGATGCACTTCCAGAAGGAGCAGACAAAGACGCATTGGATGCACGCTTAGATGATCTAGTCGACATCACCTTACCAACAGTAAATGATGAAAACGAAGATGGCGTAGCAGATGAGTACGAACAAGTATTGGCAGATGCCGAAGCAGCAGTAGAGGCAGCAGAAGCAGCATACGCTGCGGCAGAACAAGCACTGATCGATGCAAATGCCAATGGCCTCATCACCCCAACAGAACTTACTGAGCTGATTCAAGCACGTGATGATGCGCTTGCTGCTAAAGAAGATGCACAATCGAAAGTTGATGCACTTCCAGAAGGAGCAGACAAAGACGCACTGGATGCACGCTTAGATGATCTAGTCGACATCACCTTACCAACAGTAAATGATGAAAACGAAGATGGCGTAGCAGATGAGTACGAACAAGTATTGGCAGATGCCGAAGCAGCAGTAGAGGCAGCAGAAGCAGCATACGCTGCGGCAGAACAAGCACTGATCGATGCAAATGCCAATGGCCTCATCACCCCAACAGAACTTACTG
>NZ_JBWYIL010000038.1:0-592 GCF_056779755.1 Acinetobacter sp. 24-47-66 | reverse complement strand
GTAAATCACCAAGCACCTGTGAATCACTGACATTATTGGTTGTGAGCTGAATAGCGCGTATTTGTAGGGTTTTGGCATCTATACCAATATGAAGTTTACGCCATTGGCGACGATATTCAGCTCCATGTTTCTTGCGTTTCCATTCGCCCTCACCTAGAAACTTCATGCCTGTAGAGTCTACAAGTAGATGCAGCCCCTCGCTACTTTTTTGGTAGCTGATTGCAATATCAATATGCTTTTGTCTTCTACAAAGCGTGGTGTAATCTGGCGCTGTCCAATTTAATCCGCAAAGTTTAATCAGACTTTGCACAAAGCCAGTGACCATACGTAAAGACAGACGGAATAAAGATTTAATCATTAAGCAGCATTGGATGGCTGCGTCGGAGTAGGTTTGATTTCGCCCTTGTTTGCCTTTTGATGGCGCATACCATTGCGTAGCAGGATCAAACCAAATGGCAATATTTCCGCGACTTATGAGTGCTCGGTTATATGCGGGCCAATTGGTTGTGCGGTAGATTTTGTGTGCAGGCTTCTTCATTTGAAAATTATATGGCTGAAGAAGCCCTTAAGAATAGCTTTGTGCAACAAAGCC
>NZ_JBWYIL010000037.1:0-598 GCF_056779755.1 Acinetobacter sp. 24-47-66 | reverse complement strand
ACGGCTAAGTCCATTGCACCACCCACAGCAGGGATGGCATCAGGTGCACCGGTATGCCAGTTTGCAAGATCACCATTTTCAGCGACTTGGAAAGCACCCAGTACCGCGATGTCTAAATGACCACCACGCATCATGGCAAATGAATCACCATGATGGAAGAAAGCTCCGCCTTCTAGCAGGGTTACAAACTCTTTACCCGCGTTAATTAACTCAGGGTCACGGTCTTCTTCCGCAGGGGGTGGACCAAAGGCCAATAAACCATTTTCAGAATGTAAAAAGACATCTTTGTCAGCAGGTAAGTAACTCGAGATTTTCGTCGGTAAACCAATGCCAAGGTTGACATAAGCACCATCAGGAATATCTTGTGCAACACGTTCAGCAATTTGATCACGGGTTAATTTTTGATAACTCATTGTATTTCTCCAATCTCAAATTACTGTGCAGGTTGAACTTGTACAACGTGTTGTACAAAGATCCCTGGGGTGATGATGTGTTCAGGATCTAAGGCACCGAGTTCCACGACTTCTGATACTTGTGCGATGGTGATATCTGCTGCCATGGCCATAATTGGACCAAAGTTACGTGCAGATTTACGGTA
>NZ_JBWYIL010000036.1:0-626 GCF_056779755.1 Acinetobacter sp. 24-47-66 | reverse complement strand
GTCCAACAACTGCTACAACGCAGCCAATGGACGCCAAAACACAAGACAAACACCAACCAAGCAACCCACAAGGATCAAGAACGCCAAGCCAGCGAACTCATCCTACAACGACGCAACATCAAAACCGTACCCGAATACAACCCCTTACAACATCGACCCAGCACCCATCCGCAACGCGCCAAAGTGGTGGGACCTGCAGGAGAAGAAATCCATGTCGATGAATGGGGACGCATCAAAGTACGCTTCCTATTTACCCGAGCAGAAGACCACCAATTTGATGGGGGTGCCGGCAGTAACAACAACGACACCGATTCAGCTTGGGTCGATGTACTGACCCCATGGGCAGGCGAAGGCTATGGCGCACGCTTCCTTCCTCGAATCAATGAAATCGTGGTCATCGACTTCTTTGACGGCAACATCGACCGTCCCTTTGTGGTGGGACGCCTACATGAAGCCCAACGCAGCCCAACCCGATTTGACAGTCAAGGTCAACTGCCAGACACCAAAAAACTCGCAGGGATTAAAAGTAAAGAAGTCCAAGGCGAAGGCTATGGACAACTCCGCTTTGATGACACCACAGGACAAATCTCCACCCAACTGCAAAACACCCACGGGGCGAGCCAACT
>NZ_JBWYIL010000035.1:0-633 GCF_056779755.1 Acinetobacter sp. 24-47-66 | reverse complement strand
ACCGTCTTTGTCTTTAACAACGACATTTACTGTTGTTCCTGGTTCAGTTGTACCTGTGATTTCTGGCGTTGTATCGTTTGTATCCGCAATTGGATCAATCGTTACATCGGTATCAGATGGTGCAGTTGTATCTACAGTTAATTTGCCATCCGCAGTTTCAGTAGCAGTATTACCCACCGCATCTTTCGCTTCAGCTTTAACTGTATATTCACCTTCTGGTAATTCTTCAGTCGGTGTGAACGTCCAGTTACCTTCTGGATCTACAGTCGCATCACCTGTTGCTACAGGGTTGCCATCTTTGTCTAAGATTTCAACTTTTACTGTTGCACCTGGCTCAGTCTTACCTGAGATTGTTGGTGTAGTATCGTTTGTTGGCTTAAGCTCATCGATGGTTAATTCAGGCGCTACTGTGTCAACCTCGAAGCTCTCTGGCTGAGATTCACCTGTGTTACCTGCTTGATCTGTCGCTTTTGCAACTACGTCATATTCGCCATCTGCTAATTCAACTGATGGTGTATATGTCCATGTGTCACCTGTAACTGTCGCTGGACCTTCTGCAACAACTTGACCGTCTTTGTCTTTAACAACGACATTTACTGTTGTTCCTGGTTCAGTTGTACCTGTGATTTCTGG
>NZ_JBWYIL010000034.1:0-640 GCF_056779755.1 Acinetobacter sp. 24-47-66 | reverse complement strand
ATCTCATGGCTAAGGCTAAGTTTGAACGTAATAAGCCACACGTTAACGTGGGCACAATCGGTCACGTTGACCATGGTAAAACAACTTTAACTGCTGCTATCGCAACTGTATGTGCGAAGAAATTCGGTGGTGAAGCTAAAGACTACGCTGCTATCGACTCTGCACCAGAAGAAAAAGCACGTGGTATTACAATTAATACATCACACGTAGAATACGATTCTCCAACTCGTCACTACGCTCACGTAGACTGCCCGGGCCACGCCGATTATGTTAAAAACATGATCACTGGTGCTGCTCAGATGGACGGTGCGATCCTTGTTTGTTCAGCGACAGATGGTCCAATGCCACAAACTCGTGAACACATCCTTCTTTCTCGTCAGGTAGGTGTACCTTACATCATCGTATTCTTAAACAAATGCGATATCGTAGACGACGAAGAGTTAATCGAATTAGTTGAAATGGAAGTTCGTGAACTTCTTTCTACTTATGACTTCCCAGGTGATGACACTCCAGTAATCCGTGGTTCAGCACTTGCTGCACTTAACGGTGAATCAGGTCAATATGGCGAAGATGCTGTAGTTGCTCTTGTTGAAGCGCTTGACTCTTACATCCCAGAGCCAGTGCGTGCTGTAGACCAAGC
>NZ_JBWYIL010000033.1:0-762 GCF_056779755.1 Acinetobacter sp. 24-47-66 | reverse complement strand
GAAAGATATTGAACACCTCTATCGGAATGATGAATCACATTCTTTGGCATGCCTCGATCGTGCAATGCTTGCTCAAGTGCATCGAGCACCATATCTGTATTCATCCGTGTAGATACTTTCCATCCAACAATTGCTCGTGAGAACACATCAATAATAAAGGCGGTATAGACCCAGCCTGAATTTGTTTGAATATAGGTAAAGTCAGCAACCCACAAGTGATTAGGCTGATCAGCTCTAAAATTCCGTTTCACCAAGTCAGGTGCTCGTTTTTGGTCATCTCGGCTACGGGTGGTTTGTTTGTTCTTACCTCGCCAAACACCTTGTATACCTAGCTTTTTCATTAATCGAGCAACTGTACAACGTGCAATAACATAGCCTTCACGTTTCAGTTGTTGCCAGACTTTACGTATACCATACCGACCTGAACTTTCCTTCCAAATTCGTTTAATCTCCTCAGCATGATGCAAGTCATGTTAATCTCGCTTTGCTCGATGTTCTGGATTTTCGCAGAGATCTAGAGTCCGGTAATAGGTTGAAGGTGCGATCGGTCAAATCCTACAAATCGCATCAACACCATATAAATCTTTATTGTTATGGATGAAATCCACCATTATTTGTGTGGACCGTCGAGCTCCGCCTGGGCGAAAAAAGCGGCTGCTTTACGTAGAATCTCATTGGCGCGTTGCAGTTCTTTATTTTCGCGTTCGAGTTGTTTGATACGTTCTTGGTCTGAAAGCTGCTGTACTTTAACTGGATTTTGTT
>NZ_JBWYIL010000032.1:0-867 GCF_056779755.1 Acinetobacter sp. 24-47-66 | reverse complement strand
TGAATTAATCTCATCCATCTCTAAGATGTCTTCGTACGGAACATCTGCTTCAGCTAAAAGAACGTTCATGTGACCAGGCATACGACCAGCCACTGGGTGAATCGCAAAACGTACTGTTACACCTTGCTCTTTCAATAAGTTTGCAAGCTCTTTCACCGCATTTTGAGCACGACCTTGCGCCATACCATAACCCGGGACAATAACAACACTGTCTGCATTTGACATTAAGAAGCCAGCATCGTCAGCAGAACCAGAACGGTAGTTGCGTTGAACTGCTGCACCAGCTGCTGCTGTCGGTGCTGCAGCACCACCCATTGCACCACCAAACAATACGTTGATGATTGAACGGTTCATTGCTTTACACATAATATAAGACAGAATTGCACCTGACGAACCTACAAGCGAACCTGCAACAATTAACATGTTGTTTTCAAGCGTAAAACCAATCCCTGCTGCCGCCCATCCAGAGAATGAGTTAAGCAAAGACACCACAACTGGCATATCACCACCACCAACAGGCGCAATCCATACCCAACCAAAGGCTAAAGCAAGTGCTGTCATTGCCCAGAACGAGGTCATGTCACCCGTCAAGAAGAAGTGAACCCCTGCTGCTAGCATCGCAATAAAAATCAAAGCTTGAACAGGTTTAACCCATGCACCTGAAATCGTTTTTGCCCATTTCTTTGCCGCCAATTTACCATAAGCAAATACCGATGCAGTGAATGTAATGGCACCAACGAAACATCCTACGAATAATTCGAATAAATGTACGCGACTCATTTCATGGAAGTTCACACCATTTGCAGCCAGTAAGTCTGGCCCAAGCTCGACGAGCTTGTTGTTGTGAATAATTGCAGCGATCGCAAT
>NZ_JBWYIL010000031.1:0-1039 GCF_056779755.1 Acinetobacter sp. 24-47-66 | reverse complement strand
TTGAAACCTTGCTCGTTGAAATCCCGACGATCCGCCCACACAAGATGGCGGTCGCAACGATGCAAACTCAAACCTTAGTCCTCATTAAAATCGAAACTTCGGATGGTTTCATTGGTTGGGGCGAAGCAACCACCATCGGTGGCTTAGGCTATGGTGAAGAAAGCCCTGAAAGTATCAAGACCAATATCGATACTTATTTTGCTCCACTACTCAAAACTTTTACTGATCTCAACGTTGCTCAAATTATGCAAGTGTTGAAGAAGAATATTAATGGCAACCGTTTTGCAAAATGTGCCATTCAAACTGCTTTACTCGATATTCAAGCTCAACGTTTAGGCTTGCCTCTGTCTGAAGTGTTAGGTGGCCGTCTGCGTGACAGCGTCCCTGTACTTTGGGTGTTGGCTTCTGGTGATACGGATAAAGATATCGCTGAAGCGAAAAAGATGATCGAAGCTAAACGTCATAACTTCTTTAAATTAAAAATTGGTTCTCGTGCTGTAGAAGCAGATGTTGAGCATGTTCTCACCATCAAAAAAGCGTTAGGCGCTGATATTTCTATCCGTGTCGATGTGAACCGTGCTTGGTCTGAGTTAGAAGCGATCAAAGGTATTCAACTGCTGCAAGATGGTGGTGTGGATCTAATTGAACAGCCATGTGCGATTGACAATATTGATGCCATGGAGCGTTTAACTCGTCGTTTTGATATTGCCATTATGGCGGATGAGTCATTGATGGGTCCAAGTACAGCTTATCGTTTAGCAAAGCGCAATGCTGCTTCTGTGTTTGCTGTAAAAGTTGCTCAGTCTGGTGGCCTACTCGAAGGTCGTGATGTAGCAACCATTGCAAACCTCGCTGGTGTAGATCTGTATGGTGGCACGATGCTTGAAGGTTCTGTTGGCACCATCGCTTCTGCACATTTGTTCTCGACCTTTGAGAATTTGGCATATGGCACTGAATTGTTTGGTCCATTGCTGTTAACTGACGAAATTTTAAAGACCCCGCTTCAATATCGTGATTTCGAATTACATCTGCCTCAAGG
>NZ_JBWYIL010000030.1:0-1162 GCF_056779755.1 Acinetobacter sp. 24-47-66 | reverse complement strand
TGACGACCAAGTTTGTCTAATACAAACTGAGTTGTACCTTCTGGTGGGCAGCCATAACCTACAGGCATTGTGGTTAATGCTGTATATTGACCTTGTGCATCCGTGAAGATCGTACGACGTAAGTTGAAGTCAGATTGAGACTTATCAAAGAACGAGTAGTTACCTAAGCTGTTTGCATGCCAAACTTCAACTTTAGCGCCTTCAATGATGTTACCTTCAGTATCTTTAACGATACCTTCAATAATCAAAGTTGGGATTTTGCCTTCTTCAGAACCATCATCCATACGTGCAAAACCAACTGATTCTGGTGCACCAGCGACATACAATGGACCTTCAATTGTACGTGGAGTACCACCTGTAATACCTGCTTGAGCATCTTTCTCATCTGCACGTAAATCAAGGAAATGCTCAAGACCTAAACCAGCAGCCAAAAGACCTAATTCGTTTGCTTGACCAGCATCAGTAAAGTACTCAAGACCTTTCCAAACTTCAGATTGGCTTAAATCTAAATCTTCAATCGCTTGGAATAAGTCAGATACTAAACGTACAACGATTTGCTGAACACGTTCATCAACAGGACCTGTTGCAGTATCAACGTTCATTTTTTTGACTAAAGCATTAATTTGTTCGCGGTTCATACTATTTCTCCTTAAGTATGCTTGCTGTGTGGTGGCTGACTTCTAATGTGTTTGAGCTCGCTGCCACAATCCTTGTTTAAAATGACGCTAAAAAACCTCTGGATGTATTGAAGTCATGGCCTGAATCAATCAAGCCAAGACACTTAAAACTTAACGATCATCTTCACGGATAGAAGATGGGTGGCGATTTAACGCCATTACTTCGATATTCATATATGGGTAAAGCGGAAGACCTTGTAAAATTGAATGAAGCTCTTCATTGCTTTCCACATCAAAAATACTGATGTTTGAATACTGACCTGTGATTCGCCAGATATGACGCCACTTGCCTTGTTGCTGTAACTCTTGCGAATACGCCTTTTCAACAGCTTTAATCTCATTCGCTTTTTCAACTGGCATATCCAGTGGGATGTTCACATCCATTCGTACATGAAACAGCATGTCTCACTCCTGATGTATCACGTCGCTTATTTGCGGCGAAGGTTGTCAATCTTGTCTAAATCCAACTCAATACCTAAACCATT
>NZ_JBWYIL010000029.1:0-1171 GCF_056779755.1 Acinetobacter sp. 24-47-66 | reverse complement strand
CCGACAATAATAATTGAAGACAATGCATTCGTTACGGCCATCAGCGGCGTGTGAAGCGCAGGTGTCACTCCCCAAACAACGTAATAACCTACGAAGATTGCGAGGACAAAAATTGTAATAGTTTCAACCATGATCAGTCTCCTTAACCACGCTTCAACAGCACTTGACCACCATGAGTGACAAGCAATGCTTTTTGGATTTCATCTTCTTGATTAATGCTGTAGTTTTTATCTTGATCAAAAAGCGTTTCAACAAAGTTATAAACGTTACGTGCATATAGCGCTGAAGCTTCTGTAGAAACGGTCGCTGGAATATTTGGAATACCCAAAATTTTCACGCCATTATCAGTCACAACAGTTTCACCGCATTTTGAGCCTTCAACGTTACCGCCAGTTTCAACTGCCATATCGAGGATGACTGAACCTGGTTTCATTTTGGCAACTGTTTCAGCTTTAATTAAGCGCGGTGCATCACGACCTGGTAAAAGCGCCGTCGTGATCACGATGTCAGCATTCGATACCGCTTTGTCTACAATTGCAGCTTGGTCTTTAATATATTGTTCACCAGGCATCCAACCATAACCATTTTTTGCAGCTTCATCGGCACGCGCTTGCTCTTCTGCTGACATTGGTACGTCTAACCATTTACCGCCTAAAGATTCAACTTGATCTTTGGCTGTTGGACGTAAGTCTGTCGCTTCAACAATAGCACCTAAACGTTTGGCTGTTGCAATCGCTTGTAAGCCTGCTACACCAACACCCATAATGACTACACGAGCTGGTTTAACCGTACCCGCCGCTGTCATTAACATTGGGAACATACGTTGGTACTCTGCCGCCGCAAGAAGCACAGATTTATAACCTGCCAAGTTTGCTTGTGATGACAACACGTCCATATTTTGGGCACGAGATAACGTACGTGGTAATAACTCAAGTGCAAATGCAGACACTTGCTGAGCAGCGAATTGATCAAGTTCCGTATTACGGTACGGATCAAACATCGCAACCACTGTGGTGTTTGGGGCTAATTTTTGTATTTCTTCGCCTTTAGGTGCGCGAACTTTTAAAACCAATTGACTGCCGGTATAAGCATCATCAACAATTTTTGCACCAACCTGTTCATAGGCACTATCAATATAAGCAGCTTTAACACCTGCATTACGTTGGATAAC
>NZ_JBWYIL010000028.1:0-3762 GCF_056779755.1 Acinetobacter sp. 24-47-66 | reverse complement strand
ATGACACCACAGGACAAATCTCCACCCAACTGCAAAACACCCACGGGGCGAGCCAACTTAACCTAGGGAATCTCAGTCATCCCAAAGCAACCGCAGAAAGTGAAGGACGTGGTGAAGGTTTCGAACTCAGAACCGACCAATGGGGTGCAGTACGGGCGGGCGAAGGCATACTCATCTCCACCTATAAACAAGAACAAGCCAAAGCAAACCATTTAGATGCAAGCGAAGCCAAACAACAACTCGAAAGTAGCTTAAACAACGCCAAAGCTTTGAGTGAAGTGGCAAAAAATCAACAAACTGATCCACTGAGCTTACTCGAAAACTTACAGGGCTACCTCAAGAACTTAGAGAGTGAAGACCAAAGCAAAGCTGCGGCTTTTAAACAAGCGATCATGCTCTTGGCTTCACCAAGTTCAATTGCCGTAGAAAGTAACGAAGACATCCACCTCAGTGCAGATGGACAGATCAACCAAATTGCACAAGGAAGCATAAACACCAGCACCCAAGACAGTATCATCGGACATGCCAGCAAAAAGATCAGCTTATTTGCAGCGCAAGAAGGAGCACGACTGTATGCAGGCAAAGGCAAGATCGAGATTCAAGCTCAAGGGGATGGTGCTGATCTGATTGCAAGAAAGGGTGTGCAGATTATTTCGACGGAAGATGCGGTTTATATTACCAGTCCAACCGAAATTAATCTGACCGCCGGTGGTTCACAAATCAAGATTAATGGCTCGGGGATTTTTCCGACCACAGGCGGAAAATTCGAGGTAAAGGCGGGGCAGCATTTGTTTAAGAGTGGTGAAAATGTTCATGCAACCATTCCTTTAATGCCTAAATTGGGGTTACACAAAATACAATTTGAATTGCGAGATACTGAAACACAAGCGTTGTTGCCTTTCACTTCTTACATGTTAATGAATGATCAAGGGCATGTAAGCTATGGAAAAACAGATGCGAATAGTTTAACTCAGGCATTTGTCACTGATAAGCAAGAGAATTACTACCTACACGCAATTAATGACAAAATTAAGAAATTGGATAACTAAGATGGCAAAGTATCCTCAACCGAAGATTGCACAAGCAATATTAAAAAATGTACCAAAACATATCGCTTTACCACGTTTGAAATATGTAATTACTGCAAAAACATCTGAAGCTAAATCTACCTATGTATCTAAACTGACACCTTTTAATAAGTTTATGAAAACCCATAAAATTGAGGTGAATTATGATACTGCAGTAGTTCAAGTTGATATTTTCTTAGACGATAAATGGTATCAAGGCGCAATCCTTCCACATTTAACACAATCTGAAAGCGGAAAGTTTACAGAGATCAAGTTTAAATACCATCAAGCGCAAAGTTCCCCGATAGAAGAAAATAAAATCCAAAAAGTTTATATAAAAGAAGGTATGGAAGTTGGTTGGTTGTTGATTCGAGAAGATGAGACTGTCGATGCATTGTTAAAACGTATCTATGCATACCCTCCTACAGCAAAAGAATTTTCTATTTTTAAAAATAATAATGCCCATTTGCCAGAGTTATCAACCAATGGACCAATGACTGTGCTTAAGCCATGTCAGGTGGTCATTTTATCAAATAAATATGGTAATGATCCTAAGCTGAGTGAATATAAGCGGTTAGCGAGCAGCGTCGAAGAAAAATTGAAGCTATTGAGAAAGTCCTCAAATTTTGATGCGGCATTTTTTGCTGCAAATTATGAACTTTTGTACGATTATTGGTCACATGCTACTGAAATGGCATTAGCCAATGTAAGTGACCAAAAGAAAGTCGTTACAGTTGATGAGTTTAGGAAGGAATACTGTCAAGGTGATGATGATCTATTAGATCAAGTTGAAGAAAGAACGGGGCAAATTGTAGATAGCGCTGAACAAAAAAGCGAGCGAGATAGAAAGCTTAAAAAGAATGAGCTTCTAGTCATGAAAGAAACATCACTAGAAAAAGTGATAAAAAGCAATGATGCGATTATGGCTGTTTATCAAAGTGAACAGCTAATGAAATCTAAATATGCGAACCCAAAGCATTTTTCAGATTTTAAGAAAAAATATGCCTCACTTTATAGCCAGTTGGGTACAGCACTGAAAGATATGCATATTGTCGAACCCCAAACTCAAATCCCTTTAATGAGAAAGTATATGAAAACGGACTCTCTTATACGCTCAGATGCCGTAAGAGGTGGTTTGAAGCATTACGATAAAATGATCGTAGATTTGGGGAAAATCAGTATCGGTTTAAGAATGGGTAAGCAATTGGTGGTTGGTCTAGGTGCTGCTATATTTTTTAAAAATACAGTGGATGCCTATAACACGGGTGATATGGAGCTTACAAAGAAAGTGGCTATGATTGAAGGCAGTAAGATTGCAGGAGGCGTTGTTGGCGGATGGGGTGGAAAAATAGTTGGTGGTGGTTTTGTTTATGTTATAGGAATGGCTGCTGGTGCAGTAGGCTATACAATGACTTTACCTGTTTCCTTGACAATAACTGCCGTTGTAGTGGGGACGGGTATTATTGTTGGGGGTAAATATGGGAGTGAATATATGGAAGATTTATCTAAAAATATTACTGGTATATGTAAATGAATGATCAGCAACTTATTTATGAAGCTTGGATTGCTTATGGCTCAATGGGGTTAGGTCTTTTGCTGATGTTAGTTATATATATATATAACTACATGTTTATAAAGAAAAATAGTAAAGAGCTTTCTGAGAGAATCTATGGTATCGAAGAATACTTAGATGAGGTGGGAGTTTCTTTTGAAAAGGTAATGCAACTAAATTTTATATTTTCCTTGATGTGGTTCTCATATTTTGTACAGCATAGATATTTTAAACAGAAGATGTCATATTTCGCCAAACGTGGAGAAAAGAGTCCAAGCTTGTATCCAAACCTTTATCAGGATAATGTCATTTATTTATGTGAAAAGTTTGGAAAACAGATTATCAGAAATGAAGTTTTGTCTCTTGTCTCTCTTGTATTTATAACATCAATGTTTACATCGAAATATATAGCAAAATTTATTGTTTATTTAGGTTTTTAATATCTTAAATAAGTTGTTTACACATATCAGCACCTCTTTATTTCAAGATTTCTGCTGTTGAAAGTGGTAGTAGGTATCTTTTCGGTGGTAAATATAGTGCAGATTTTGCTGAGGATGAACTCAAAAAAAGGACAGGGGTATGCTAATGGAAAGTCAATTAGTTGATTTTTATGGTAGCATTTTAATTAGCTTACTTGTTATTGGCTTAATGCCACTTTTATATACATATATATATAACCTGTTATTTATAAAAAAAATAGTAAAGAACTTTCTGAAAAAATATATGGCATTGAAGAGTATTTAGATGAGGTGGGAATCTCTTTTGAAAAGGTACTACAACTTAATTTTATATTCTCTATGATGTGGTTTTCATATTTTATAACATACAGACGTTATGAAAAGATGCCGTATTTTGCAAAACGTGGAGAAAAGAGTCCTAGCTTGTATCCAAATCTGTATCAGGATAATGTTATTTATTTATGTGAAAAATTTAAAAAACAAATTATTATAATTGAGATATTATCTTTGTTTGTTTTTATTTTTGGAATCGCATTTTTTTTCTATGAGTCTATTGCTGATTTTCTAATATATTTAGGTTTTTAATATATTTTAAATGGCTTTGTTGCATAAAGATTTTAAAGATAGAGCTTTCCTAAGTTGTTTAAATTTAAGTGACAACTTGGGTGTGAGGTCGGTCGAGCTC
>NZ_JBWYIL010000027.1:0-5392 GCF_056779755.1 Acinetobacter sp. 24-47-66 | reverse complement strand
GTACTATTGATTTTAAACTGAAGAGTTTGATCATGGCTCAGATTGAACGCTGGCGGCAGGCTTAACACATGCAAGTCGAGCGGGGGAAGGTAGCTTGCTACTGGACCTAGCGGCGGACGGGTGAGTAATGCTTAGGAATCTGCCTATTAGTGGGGGACAACATCTCGAAAGGGATGCTAATACCGCATACGTCCTACGGGAGAAAGCAGGGGACCTTCGGGCCTTGCGCTAATAGATGAGCCTAAGTCGGATTAGCTAGTTGGTGGGGTAAAGGCCTACCAAGGCGACGATCTGTAGCGGGTCTGAGAGGATGATCCGCCACACTGGGACTGAGACACGGCCCAGACTCCTACGGGAGGCAGCAGTGGGGAATATTGGACAATGGGCGGAAGCCTGATCCAGCCATGCCGCGTGTGTGAAGAAGGCCTTTTGGTTGTAAAGCACTTTAAGCGAGGAGGAGGCTACTAAGATTAATACTCTTGGATAGTGGACGTTACTCGCAGAATAAGCACCGGCTAACTCTGTGCCAGCAGCCGCGGTAATACAGAGGGTGCGAGCGTTAATCGGATTTACTGGGCGTAAAGCGTGCGTAGGCGGCTTCTTAAGTCGGATGTGAAATCCCCGAGCTTAACTTGGGAATTGCATTCGATACTGGGAAGCTAGAGTATGGGAGAGGATGGTAGAATTCCAGGTGTAGCGGTGAAATGCGTAGAGATCTGGAGGAATACCGATGGCGAAGGCAGCCATCTGGCCTAATACTGACGCTGAGGTACGAAAGCATGGGGAGCAAACAGGATTAGATACCCTGGTAGTCCATGCCGTAAACGATGTCTACTAGCCGTTGGGGCCTTTGAGGCTTTAGTGGCGCAGCTAACGCGATAAGTAGACCGCCTGGGGAGTACGGTCGCAAGACTAAAACTCAAATGAATTGACGGGGGCCCGCACAAGCGGTGGAGCATGTGGTTTAATTCGATGCAACGCGAAGAACCTTACCTGGTCTTGACATAGTAAGAACTTTCCAGAGATGGATTGGTGCCTTCGGGAACTTACATACAGGTGCTGCATGGCTGTCGTCAGCTCGTGTCGTGAGATGTTGGGTTAAGTCCCGCAACGAGCGCAACCCTTTTCCTTATTTGCCAGCGGGTTAAGCCGGGAACTTTAAGGATACTGCCAGTGACAAACTGGAGGAAGGCGGGGACGACGTCAAGTCATCATGGCCCTTACGACCAGGGCTACACACGTGCTACAATGGTCGGTACAAAGGGTTGCTACCTAGCGATAGGATGCTAATCTCAAAAAGCCGATCGTAGTCCGGATTGGAGTCTGCAACTCGACTCCATGAAGTCGGAATCGCTAGTAATCGCGGATCAGAATGCCGCGGTGAATACGTTCCCGGGCCTTGTACACACCGCCCGTCACACCATGGGAGTTTGTTGCACCAGAAGTAGGTAGTCTAACCGCAAGGAGGACGCTTACCACGGTGTGGCCGATGACTGGGGTGAAGTCGTAACAAGGTAGCCGTAGGGGAACCTGCGGCTGGATCACCTCCTTAACGAAAGATTGACGATTGGTAAGAATCCACAACAAGTTGTTCTTCATGACGATGTATCTGAGGGTCTGTAGCTCAGTTGGTTAGAGCACACGCTTGATAAGCGTGGGGTCACAAGTTCAAGTCTTGTCAGACCCACCATGACATACTCATACGATACATTGATCTAAATGATAAGCTGGGGACTTAGCTTAGTTGGTAGAGCGCCTGCTTTGCACGCAGGAGGTCAGGAGTTCGACTCTCCTAGTCTCCACCACGTATTCATTCGAATACGTAGTAAGCAAACGAGTTGATAGCTTATAGAGCTTAGTAATAAAGCTGTGTATACTGCACGCCTTGATTATTAAGCTCTGTGATTTATCACAGTTGACTGCGATCTGACGAAGACGTAGTGAATCATTAACAGCATATATTTGAGTTGAAATAATTTGTTCATACTCATAGAAAGAGCGGAAACGAAATAACGTAAGTTATTAAGTTGAAGTGATTGAAATGAGAACTAGCGAAATTAACTGAATCAAGCGTTTTGGTATATGAATTTGAATTGAAGCTGTACAGTGTTTAGATACACAGTACTTCAAACTGTAATGTTGAACGATCTACTTGTAGGGTCGAACGACTGTTTGGGGTTGTATAGTCAAGTAATTAAGTGCATGTGGTGGATGCCTTGGCAGTCAGAGGCGATGAAAGACGTGATAGCCTGCGAAAAGCTCCGGGGAGGCGGCAAATATCCTGTGATCCGGAGATTTCTGAATGGGGGAACCCACCTATCATAAGATAGGTATTGCAACATGAATACATAGTGTTGCAAGGCAAACGCGGGGAAGTGAAACATCTCAGTACCCGTAGGAAAAGAAATCAATTGAGATTCCCTCAGTAGCGGCGAGCGAAAGGGGAAAAGCCCATTAAGTTATGTAAGCTTTAGTGGAATGCTCTGGGAAGTGCAACCATAGTAGGTGATAGTCCTGTACACGAAAGGGCTTACATGATGATGTCGAGTAGGGCGGGGCACGTGAAACCTTGTCTGAATATGGGGGGACCATCCTCCAAGGCTAAATACTCCTGACTGACCGATAGTGAACCAGTACCGTGAGGGAAAGGCGAAAAGAACCCCTGTGAGGGGAGTGAAATAGATCCTGAAACCGCATGCATACAAGCAGTGGGAGCATCTTCGTGATGTGACTGCGTACCTTTTGTATAATGGGTCAGCGACTTACATTCAGTAGCAAGGTTAACCGAATAGGGGAGCCGTAGAGAAATCGAGTCTTAATAGGGCGTTTAGTTGCTGGGTGTAGACCCGAAACCAGGCGATCTATCCATGAGCAGGTTGAAGGTGAGGTAACACTTACTGGAGGACCGAACCCACTGTCGTTGAAAAGCCAGGGGATGACTTGTGGATAGGGGTGAAAGGCTAATCAAGCCTGGTGATAGCTGGTTCTCCCCGAAAGCTATTTAGGTAGCGCCTCGGACGAATACCATTGGGGGTAGAGCACTGTTTCGGCTAGGGGGTCATCCCGACTTACCAAACCGATGCAAACTCCGAATACCAATGAGTACTATCCGGGAGACAGACTGCGGGTGCTAACGTCCGTAGTCAAGAGGAAAACAATCCAGACCGCCAGCTAAGGTCCCTAAATCATAGTTAAGTGGGAAACGATGTGGGAAGGCATAGACAGCTAGGAGGTTGGCTTAGAAGCAGCCACCCTTTAAAGAAAGCGTAATAGCTCACTAGTCGAGTCGGCCTGCGCGGAAGATGTAACGGGGCTAAAACTATGTACCGAAGCTGCGGATTTGCAATTTATTGCAAGTGGTAGGGGAGCGTTCTGTAAGCCGATGAAGGTGGATTGAGAAGTCTGCTGGAGGTATCAGAAGTGCGAATGCTGACGTGAGTAACGATAAAACGGGTGAAAAACCCGTTCGCTGAAAGACCAAGGGTTCCAGTCCAACGTTAATCGGGGCTGGGTGAGTCGACCCCTAAGGCGAGGCCGAGAGGCGTAGTCGATGGGAAATTGGTTAATATTCCAATACTTCTGTGTAATGCGATGAGAGGACGGAGAAGGTTAAGTCAGCCTGGCGTTGGTTGTCCAGGTGGAAGATTGTAGGCATGTATCTTAGGCAAATCCGGGGTACTCTATGCTGAGAATCGATAGCAAGCTAGTTTACTAGCGAAGTGGCTGATACCATACTTCCAGGAAAAGTCTCTAAGCTTCAGTTACACAGGAATCGTACCCGAAACCGACACAGGTGGTCAGGTCGAGTAGACCAAAGCGCTTGAGAGAACTCTGCTGAAGGAACTAGGCAAAATGGTACCGTAACTTCGGGAGAAGGTACGCTGCCGGCGGTGATAGGACTTGCTCCTTGAGCTACTGGCAGCCTCAGAAACCAGGCCGCTGCAACTGTTTATTAAAAACATAGCACTCTGCAAACACGAAAGTGGACGTATAGGGTGTGATGCCTGCCCGGTGCTGGAAGGTTAATTGATGGGGTTAGCGTAAGCGAAGCTCTTGATCGAAGCCCCAGTAAACGGCGGCCGTAACTATAACGGTCCTAAGGTAGCGAAATTCCTTGTCGGGTAAGTTCCGACCTGCACGAATGGCATAATGATGGCGGCGCTGTCTCCAGCAGAGGCTCAGTGAAATCGAATTCGCCGTGAAGATGCGGTGTACCCGCGGCTAGACGGAAAGACCCCGTGAACCTTTACTGCAGCTTGACATTGAACTTTGATCTTACTTGTGTAGGATAGGTGGGAGGCTTTGAAGTAGAAACGCCAGTTTCTATGGAGCCGTCCTTGAAATACCACCCTGGTAATATTGAGGTTCTAACTCTGCTCCATTATCTGGAGCGAGGACCATGTCTGGTGGGTAGTTTGACTGGGGCGGTCTCCTCCTAAAGAGTAACGGAGGAGTACGAAGGTGCGCTCAGCGTGGTCGGAAATCACGCGTAGAGTATAAAGGCAAAAGCGCGCTTAACTGCGAGACCCACAAGTCGAGCAGGTACGAAAGTAGGTCTTAGTGATCCGGTGGTTCTGTATGGAAGGGCCATCGCTCAACGGATAAAAGGTACTCTGGGGATAACAGGCTGATACCGCCCAAGAGTTCATATCGACGGCGGTGTTTGGCACCTCGATGTCGGCTCATCTCATCCTGGGGCTGAAGCAGGTCCCAAGGGTATGGCTGTTCGCCATTTAAAGAGGTACGCGAGCTGGGTTTAGAACGTCGTGAGACAGTTCGGTCCCTATCTACCGTGGGCGTTGGAAATTTGAGAGGATCTGCTCCTAGTACGAGAGGACCAGAGTGGACGAACCTCTGGTGTACCGGTTGTGACGCCAGTCGCATCGCCGGGTAGCTATGTTCGGAAGGGATAACCGCTGAAAGCATCTAAGCGGGAAGCCTACCTCAAGATTAGATTTCCCAAGGACTTTATGTCCTCTAAAGAGCCGTTGAAGACTACAACGTTGATAGGTTGGATGTGGAAGTACGGTGACGTATGAAGCTGACCAATACTAATTACTCGTGAGGCTTGACTATACAACACCCAAACAGTTGGTGTTGTGGTTCAAATCATGACAAATAACTTGATTTAGTTAGATAAAACGCTAAACTGCACAAATTAAAGAAACTCAAATAGCTGTTAATAACTTCTTTGACCAAGCAAAGGCACGCAAACAATACATGCGAATAAGACCTAAGCAAAGTCACAACAGTTGTGCTGGCGACAATAGCAAGAGTGAACCACCTGATCCCTTCCCGAACTCAGAAGTGAAACCTCTTAGCGCTGATGGTAGTGTGGGGTTACCCATGTGAGAGTAAGTCATCGCCAGCTCATTATTCTAAACACCCCCTT
>NZ_JBWYIL010000026.1:0-6137 GCF_056779755.1 Acinetobacter sp. 24-47-66 | reverse complement strand
CACCGAGTTCCACGACTTCTGATACTTGTGCGATGGTGATATCTGCTGCCATGGCCATAATTGGACCAAAGTTACGTGCAGATTTACGGTACACCAAGTTCCCCCAGCGATCGCCCTTATGCGCTTTAATTAACGCAAAGTCAGCTTTGATTGGATTTTCTAAAACGTAATCCTTACCTTCATAATTCATGGTTGGTTTGCCTTCAGCGAGCAAAGTACCAAAACCTGTTGGTGTGTAGATTGGACCTAAGCCCATACCCGCCGCTTGAATACGGCAAGCCAAGTTGCCTTGCGGTACAAGTTCTAACTCGATTTTGCCTGCACGGTAGAGTTCATCGAAGACATAAGAGTCAGACTGACGAGGAAAAGAACAGATGATTTTACGTACAGCGCCTGCTTGTAACAGTTTAGCCAAGCCGTAATCACCATTACCTGCGTTGTTGTTGACGATCACTAAGTCTTTAATACCGAGTTCAATTAAGCCATCGATGAGTTCAGCAGGCTGACCTGCAGTACCAAACCCACCAATCATAATGGTTGAACCGTCTTTAATTTGGGAGAGGGCTTCGGTTAAAGACGCTGAGCTTTTATCAATCATAATCACTTCCTAAACAAACGATCTACATTTACCTTTAATATGATCAGGTCGATGTAGACGATGATGGGGTAGTATTTTGACGCTTCGTTAAAATCACGTGCGCTAAAATACCAATACAGATTCCCCAAAAAATTGAACTTAAACCTAAAAATTGCATACCTGAAACAGTCGCCAAGAAAGTAAGGAGAGCTGCGTCACGATCCTTTTCTTGGAACATAGCAACGTGTAAATTTGTAGCAATAGCACCTAAAAGTGCTAAACCTGCTAATGCAGCAACAAGTTCTTTAGGCAGTAAGCTAAAAAGCATCACAATGCTGCCTGCAAATAAACCACCTAAAATATAGAAAATACCGTTCGCAATACCTGCGATATAACGTTTCTCTTTGAGCTCATGTGCATCTTTACCTGTACAGAGTGCGGCTGTTATTGATGCCAGGACAATGGTGATCCCGCCCACATAAGCAACAGCTAACGATGCGATACTGGTAGTGGTAATAATCGGTTTTGCTTGAATGTCATAGCCACTTAATTTCAAAATTGCCATGCCAGGTAAAAATTGACCAGAAAGGCTGACTAAAATAAGAGGTACTGCAAGATTTAGAAAAGAGTTAAGCGTCCACTCGGGCGCAATGAATTGGGGTATTGCAAGTGAAAACTCCATATTCACAGCATTGAATTTTCCGAGGACTAAACTCATGAAAATACCAGCTGCCAATACAAAAAGCATGGCATATCGAGGTGTTAACCGCTTAGCAATCAGATACGAAATAAGCATTCCAAACACAATATATGGCATGGTATTGGTCGCGGTAAAAAGACCAAATCCGAACTGACATAAGATACCAGCCATCATTCCTGCAGCCACTGATTGCGGTATCAAAGCCAATAGTTTGTCGAAATATCCGGTAATACCAATGATGAAAATCACTACAGCTGTAGTGATATATGCAGCAACTGCTTCATTCAGTGATATATCTGGAAAAAGTGTGACTAGCAGAGCAGTACCAGGTGCCGACCAAGCGGTAATGACAGGAACTTTAAATTTTATTGATAATAGAATTCCAGCTACAGCAGCACCAATTGAGATACCCCAAATCCATGAAATCATCATGTCTGGTGAAACTTGGGCTTGTTGTGCTGCTTGAAAGAAAATAATTAATGGTCCGGCATATGAAATCAATACAGCTAAAAAGCCGGCGACAGTGGCGGAAATAGACCAATCTTCTTTTAGTGTTTTAAACAGGGTTGCCATTGTATTTGCCTCCTTGCGTCAATGATCCTGTGAATTTAAAGAGTCCGTGATCAGGGTTAACCCTGATCACCACCACCTACAGGTACGACTGTGCCTGTAATGTATGAAGACTCATCTGAAGCAAGGAACAAAATAGCATTTACTTGTTCTTGAATAGTGCCATAGCGTTTCATGTAGCTGCGGTCAATTGTTTGATCAACCACTTCTTGCATCCAAGCTTGATCTTGCTCAGATAGTGGTGAAGTATTACGTGGAATTACACGTGGTGGAGCTTCAGTACCACCTGTAGCCACAGCATTGATGCGGATACCATCTTTAGCATGTGCAAATGCCATTGATTGAGTAAAACTATTTACACCACCCTTAGCCGCAGAATATGGAAGACGGTTAATTCCACATGTGGCGATAGATGATACATTCACGATCACACCAGATTTTTGGTGTTGCATGTGTGGTAAAACTGCACGACAACTCCATAAAGTAGGAAATAAAGAACGATTGATCTCTTTAATAATTTCCTCTTCAGAAAACTCTTCAAAAGGTTTCATCCAAATCGCACCACCAACATTGTTGATCAGCACATCAATTCGGCCAAAAGTCTCGATCGCTTTATTTACAACGGATTGTGCACCAGCATAGGTTTCAAGATCAGCTAAGACAGTGACACCTGTGCCACCTTGAGTCGTAATTTCTTCAAGTGTGGTCGTCACGTATTCAGCACGGTCAGCCAGTACAACTTTTGCACCTTCGCTAGCTGCTTGAAGAGCAACACCGCGACCGATGCCTTGAGCGGCACCAGTAACGATTACGATTTTATTTTCAAATCTTTGATTCATGTTCCTCTCCACTTTAATTCGCAGAGAATTTTTCGAATAAGAAGTTTGCAGGTTTAACGCCTTCAGCATCTAACCAACCACGAACTGCATCTACCATAGGAACAGGACCACAGAGGTAAACGTCTACATCACCACCGTTGAGCCATTCAGTTTCAATGTGACCTGTTACATAACCTTTACGTTCGTGTGCAGATTCTGGGTTTGCAACTACGGTACGGTATTCAAACCAATCAAGTTTTTCTTGAAGTTTGTTGAGTTCTTCAATAGCAACTAGGTCGAAGTCATTGGTTACACCAAAAACTAAACGTACTGGATGTTCAGAACCTTTTTCTTCTAATACTTGAAGCATCGACATAAATGGAGCAATACCTGTACCACCAGCAAGCATTACTACAGGGCGTACTACATTACGTAAGTAGAAGCTACCAAATGGACCAGTGAATGTCATTTTTTCGCCGACTTTCGCTTCGCTGCTTAAGAAGCTACTCATCTTACCGTTAGGAACGTTACGAACAACAAAGCCGGTCAAACGGTTGCCTGGCTTAGAGCTGAAAGAGTATGAACGTGTTTCAGTTGATCCAGGTATACCTACATTTACATACTGACCAGCAAGGAAATTGATATCTGGCTGACCCTCGTCTAGTTGAATATCAAAGGTAATTGTAGATTCAGATAAGTTTTCTACACGAGAAAGTGTACCTTGATATTGATGAATTTGAGTTTTACATACATCAGATGATGCTTGAATTTGGAAAACTGCATCTGAAGTAGGACGGCACTGGCAAGCTAAGATATAGCCTTGCTCAGCCTCTTCTGGTGTAAGTGCATCTTCAATATAAGTTTCTTCAGGCATGTCATAGCTGCCAGACTCACAAAAAGCTCGACAAGTACCACATGCACCATCACGGCAATCCAGCGGAATATTAATCTTTTGACGATATGCAGCGTCAGAAAGCGTTTCGCCTTGTGCAACTGAAATAAATCGGGTTACGCCATCTTCAAATTGAAGTGCAACATTATGGTTTGACATGGCTGAATATCCTTTAAGAATCTTTTGAACAATTTTTTGGTGTAACTACCAAAATTCCATTTGGTAGTTACTGAACTTGTTATTTACTAATTACAGGTGATATACGTCGATTACTTGATTGATGTAATCATTTTTGAGTACCACATATTTATTTAAAATTTGTGGTTTTTCACCAGACAAATTGATTTCGTAGCGTGACATACCAAAGTAGCTGTATGACTTTTGGTAGCGGTAACTTAAAGTGTTCCAGTTGAAACGAACAACAACCTTATCTTCATGACGTTCAAGTATTTCAATGTTGTTAATATTGTGGCTTGTACGTGTATCAGGCATTGTTGCAGAAGAGCGTTCAGTTTTGATACGGAACACGCGGTCTTCTAAACCTTGACGATCTGGATAATAAATTAACGAGATTTCTGATTGAGGATCTTCAGTTAATGTATTGTAGTCATCCCAAGATGGCATCCAGAACGATGCTGTAGGTGCATAACACTCTAACCATTCATCCCACTGTTCATCATCAAGTAGGCGCGCTTCTTTAAATAAGAACTGGCTCACTGATTCTAAAGTTGCTTCAAGATTCGCGTTACTCATGCGTTATCTCCTTGTTCAGCTAAAGCTTGTTCTGCTTTAATCGCACGTTTCATTTCTTCTAACCAATGTTGATGTTGCGCAAGGTATAAACCTTCGTCTTCAGTTTTAACGCCTGAAAGTTTAGGTTTTAGACCAATTTCGTTTGCAGCATCATCTGGGCCATTGATCCAATGCTTTGAACCACGGCACATATCGTTCCACTCAAGTTCGATACCAGCATAACCTGCTTGACATGCACGGAATTCTTCTAAGTCATCTGGTGTCGCCATACCTGAAGCATTGAAGAAATCTTCATATTGACGAATACGGCGTGCGCGAGCTTCTGGCTCTTCACCTACAGGTGCGATGCAGTAAATTGTTACTTCAGTTTTATCGACAGCAATTGGGCGAAGTACACGGATTTGTGAACCGAACTGATCCATCAAATAAACGTTTGGATATAAGCAAAGGTTACGTGAGCGCTCGATCATCCACTTCGACATAGCAGGACCGAATTTCTCAGAGTATTCATCTGCTTTAGGGAAGTTAGGGCGGTCTTCAGGGTTAGCCCATTGTGTCCAAAGCAACATGTGACCATTTTCAAAACCGTAAGAACCACCGCCTTGTTTACCCCAAGAACCTGCGCTCATTGCACGGATGTTGTCGCCAGCTTGTTTTTCTTTACGTTGTTGCGTAGTCGCAGCATAATTCCAGTGAACTGCAGATACATGGTAACCATCTGCACCATTTTCAGCAGTGAGTTTCCAGTTACCTTCATATGTATAAGTTGAGGCACCACGTAAAACTTCTAAACCTTGATCAGACTGACCCACGATCATATCGATAATTTTAGTCGTTTCACCTAAGAATTCTTCTAATGGCAAGACGTCTGGGTTTAAGCTACCGAATAAGAAGCCTTTATAACTTTCAAAACGTGCAACTTTCTTAAGATCATGTGATCCTTCTTTGTTGAAGCAGTCAGAATAACCAGCATCTGTTGGGTCTTTAACTTTTAAAAGTTTGCCTGAGTTATTGAATGTCCAACCATGGAATGGGCAAGTATAAGTAGCCTTATTACCACGTTTGTTACGGCAAAGTTGTGCACCACGGTGTGAACAAGCATTGATCATTGCATTTAGCTCGCCTTGACGGTTACGAGCAATCACGATTGGCTGACGACCGATGTGTGTTGTGTAATAATCATTGTTATTTGGAATTTGGCTTTCGTGTGCCAAGTAAACCCAATTACCCTCAAAGATGTATTTCATTTCAAGGTCAAAAAGGGCTTGATCAGTGAAAACTGAACGATGAAGTTTAAACTCACCTGTCTCAAAGTTGTCTACAAGTAACTCATCAAGACGATCTAAATGGCTGGTATTAATTACAGGAATACGTGGCATGGACGTTCTCCGACTTTCCAAATTGAGGGGAAGTCATCGGGATAATTGACTTATCCCGATTCCGACTAATTGATTTAAGCTGATGCGCGGCGGCGTTCAACTTCAGTAGAAGGCGCACCTTCAACGTCTTTCACTAATTCAATGTCAAATTGAATATGTTTGAACGCACCTTTCAGACCACGACGAGCAATTTCAGCTTCATCAGTTACATCTACAGCAGTTGCCACTAAGCCATCACGCGTTGCAAATGCAAAGTCATCCCAAAGGTATTCATCACCTTCGATGTTGAACTGCGTAGTTAATTTACGGTAGCCAGGCGCAGTGACGAAGTAATGCACGTGTGAAGGGCGGTTACCGTGACGACCAAGTTTGTCTAATACAAACTGAGTTGTACCTTCTGGTGGGCAGCCATAACCTACAGGCATTGTGGTTAATGCTGTATATTGAC
>NZ_JBWYIL010000025.1:0-7409 GCF_056779755.1 Acinetobacter sp. 24-47-66 | reverse complement strand
GACCAGCACCAATTAACTTCTTTACTGTTTCTGGTGTCGCAGCTACACGACTTTCACCAACTACAGTTTCGGTAGGGATTCCGATCTGCATGAGCATTCCTCAAGCTAATTTTTCTTAAAGTAGATATCGCATTCCTGCGATATACCCCTGGATGTATTCATGTGAATTTTTTGGATTCTAATTGAACTTTTTTAAATTACCACCCAATATTTATTTAATAAATACCCTCATTTTGAACTCATGATTCACAATCATCACAAAATTTCATGGTATTTGATCTATCATTTTCATAAAAAATAGTTCCAGATTCGTTCAATTTTCGATCCATTTTTTAACAAAAAAGAAACTTTTTTCTAATTTATCGTCAGTATAGGGAGCTTGACTTTATTAAGCTTTGATCATTCTGACATTTTTTAGCTTTCTTTTTATCCCTTTTGATTGTGTTAAAGCGCCGTGCATGTCACATTTTTAGTTGCTTCTTTCATTCTCATAAATCTCAATTTGCCGAATTGACAAAAAATCAGACTAATCGATTCAAATTCTCACGACATTCTTAAAAATTATAAATAAGACAAAATTTAGATAAATCTTGGTTTTAAAATTGAGCTTAAATTTTGGCTGAACATGAAATACAAGCTGACTGATTCTTGAAAAGAATGCTTACAAACCGTGCAAAAAAAATTTGAAATATTTTTTTGATGTATTTTTTGGGTTGATAGACCACTGTTTTTTTCATATTACGCACCACAATGATGCATTTAAACAAAAAATCAAAACGCCTTATATCGCTAGGTAGGTGATTTAGCGAAAATTAGAGATTGAATTTTAGAGCTTACAATAAAGATTGGCTTATACTTCCATTACTTAAAAATTGATTTTTAACATTTATGGTACTTAAGCTGACTCCCACTCAGTTAGGGAGTTTATGTGCGCTGTTGGCAGCATTCTTGTTTAGTAGTAAAGCGATCTTAATCAAACAAGCTTATGCAGTTTCTGAAGATGTTGATGCAACATTGCTTGTTGCCTTAAGGATGCTCAGTGCCTTACCCGTTTTTCTTTTTATTTGTTGGTTGAACCGACACCGTAATCGCGGATTTTCAGCGCAGGATTGGGCCCTACTCCTCGTTGCTGGTTTGATTGGATATTATTTTTCAAGTTGGCTCGATTTTATGAGTCTGATGTACATCAGTGCCTCTTTGGAGCGTATTATCCTATTTCTATATCCCACCATGACAGTAATTGCATCAAGTGTAATTTTCAAACATCCTCTTTCAATGAAGACTATTTTTGCGATTGGACTAAGTTATGGCGGCACGCTTATAGTGATGCTCCAAGAACAAAGCAATGTGCCTCATGAAAGTAATTTTTGGCTAGGTGTGAGTTTAGTTTTCGCAAGCGCGATTTGCTTTGCGAGTTATCTATTGATGACTCCAAAATTAATCCAAAAATTTGGATCGTGGAATTTTACGGGCTTAGCAATGTCTATCGCCTGCTTAGGGACGATTCTTCACTACTTTATTGCTCAGCCAAGCCCTGTATCCAATATCCTTGAACAACCCATGGAAGTAATCGGATATGGTGTTGCATTAGGCATTGGGGTAACGGTGATTCCAACTATTCTCATTGCGCAAAGTATTGCTCGTTTAGGTGCTTCTCAAACAGCCATGATTGGTTCACTTGGTCCAATTCTGACCATTATATTGGCAACTATCTTTTTAGGGGAATCAATGAATATGATTCAATGGTTTGGTTGTGCGCTGAATATATTGGGTGTGATGATGATTACGCTTTCCAAAACTAAACTGAAATAAAGACAACATTAACCTCACAGTTCAAATTTCAAAATAATACTTCACGATGAAACTTAGTCTTCATAGTGAATTTCTATTTTCCCTTGATCATCGTCAAATTTAATGTCGAGTGGAACAAAGTGGGAACCCGACGATGTAGACCCCATTTGATCATTTTCATTTCTTAGTGGGCATTCAGTTAAAGATAAGCACCCACAACCAATGCACCAATCCAGTTGTTGACGAAGTTGAAGCATATTTAAGATTTTTTGATCTAAAATTTTTTGCCATGCACTCGATAATGCGGTCCAATCTGATTTAGTCGCGGTTTTATTCTTAGGGAGTATGTTAAATGCTTGCTTCACTTCAGAGAGTGAAATCCCAACCTGCTGTGCCACTTTGATGATGGCAATCCTTCTCAGCATATATCGTGGATATCGCCGTTGATTTCCTTCCGTCCGCACACTCCAAATAAGAGCTTTGTCTTCATAAAATCTGAGTGCTGCGACCGATACACCACTTCGAGCAGCTAACGCGCCTATACTGAGCCACTGTTGTAATTTTTGTTCTTCCATGCTCTTGACCTCAAGTTAAGTTGAGCTTTCATAATTCTTTTCTAAGCTTAATCCAGAGAAGATAGAATGACAAAACCAAATAAGCCACCATTTAGTTTAACAACTAAAAATCCACCTCAGCTTTATTCCCCAAGGCAATTTGGATATAGCCACATCTGTGAGGTCAAACACTTCAACACAGTCGTTCATATATCAGGTCAAGGTGGTGAAAATGCCGAAGGACATTATTCCACTGATTATTCAGAACAACTCAACCAAGTCTTCGAAAATCTCAAAATCGCTCTCATCTATGCACATATCGACTTTTATAACATTGCTGTTCTAAGCGTATTGATTGTCAATTTTGACCAACAAAAACATCACCTGTTAAATCTGAAAATGAATACAATATGGAAAGATCAAAATTTCCCAGCATGCACACTAATCCCTGTGTCTCGCTTGGCATTAGACGCCATGCAAATTGAAATCGAAGCCACAGCTTACTGCTCCTCATCCACTGAGCCATTTATTCATGTATAACGATCTTGACGATTTAAATAAAAAAGACATCACGAATGACACTGCTTTACTTTGGTTGATGGCCATTGCTTGTGGTATTTGTGCAGGCGCTAATTATTATTCGCAGCCCTTAATTCACTCTGTTCAACTTTACTTTAATGCCCCTGCAACAGATGTGGCATTAACTGTTACTTTGGCTCAAGTCTCTTATGCTGTCGGACTACTTTTTATCGTACCACTTGGTGATATTCTCAATAAAACGAAATTAATCCCATTTTTAATGTTCTTTGCAGCAGTGGGATTATTTATTTGTGCTTTTTCGCTCAACCTTTATATGTTATGGGCTGGCACAATTATCACTGGGCTTTTCTCGGTTGCAGCACAAATTTTGATTCCGTTTGCCACGATGGCGGTTCGACCAGAACGAACAGGCGAAGTTGTCGGGTTACTGATGAGCGGATTATTGGTGGGTATTTTGATTTCGACCAGTTTAGCTGGCTTGTTATCCAACTTATTTAATTGGCAGCTCATTTATATCGTCAGTGGAATTTTGATGTTGATGGTCGCTGTAGTACTCAATATCCGTCTGCCTTATATTCCTAGCTCTAAAATTAGTTATTTTGCTGTGTTTAAATCCATGGGGCTGCTACTCAAAGAAGAGCCTCGTTTAATTTATCGCTCTATCATTGGTGCCTTTGCATTTGCAACGATGAGCATCCTCTTCTCGACCATTTCTATTTTACTTAAATCCTCTTTTTCTCTTGAAGATGTCATGGTGGGTTTAGTCACTTTGGTTGGCGTATTTGGCGCCTTGTCCACCAAGAAAATTGGTAAGATCGCCGATCGTGGTTACGTCAAACAAATCACTTGGTTTGGCATTTTAATCCTAGGTAGCGCATGGATATTCCTTTATTTAGGTGCATTCTATTTAAGTTGCTATATCATCGGTTTTGGACTGATGAATCTCGGGCTAGCATTGGTGCATAGTAGCAACCAGAATGTGATTTTTAATTTAAGACCGGATGCTAAATCTCGTGTAAATTCACTTTATATGACCAGCTATTTTATTGGTGGCGCAAGTGGTTCCGCGCTAGGAATTTATGCTTGGGATCATGGTGGATGGGCAATGGCGTGTATCGTAGGATTAATTCTGGTCAGTTGTACGGCACTATTCACACTAGTGGATCAACGTTATCATCGAGCCCAACTCAGCTAGCTCATAAAATATGCATGTTAAGCCTCTATAAATGGAGGCTTTTTCAATAATTTAGCCTCTGCAGTCATCATTCAGTCCTCTAAAGCTGTGTATCTCTTGTGCGTAATCACACACACTGTTCACTATCATTATAAAAAATATTCGTGGACAAGAATGAAAGCTGTTGTATGTCATCAAAATGAATTAACACTTGAAGATGTCAGCCATCTAACACCATCACAAGGACAAACTTTATTAGAAGTTGTGCGATGTGGTATTTGTGGCAGTGATTTACATATGCAACATAGTTGTGACCACATGCATGAACTTACGGCTAAAGTGGGTCTAAAAGGTGTTGCAAAGTCAACAGACCGTTTTGTCATGGGGCATGAATTTTGCGGTCGTGTTCTAGATTATGGTCCTAAAACTAGAAAAAAATTTAAAATAGATACCTTAGTTTGTGCGATGCCACTATTGAAAGTTGATCAGTGGTGTTATCAAGCGACTGGTCTTTCCCCTCAAGCTTCTGGTGGTTATGCCGAACAAATCTTGGTGCAATCTCAACTCATGTTTGCGGTGCCAAATGGATTACATCCCGATCTTGCGGCAATGACCGAGCCAATGGCGGTTGCTTTACATGCAGTACGTCGGAGCAGAATAAAGAAATCAGAACCTGCAATTGTTATTGGTTGTGGTCCAGTAGGCTTAGGTGTCATTTTAATGCTCAAAGCGATTGGTGTTAAAAAAATTATTGCCAGTGACTTTTCACCAAATCGCCGCCGGCTGGCTCAACTTTGTGGCGCAGATGTCGTCATTGATCCTAAACAATCATCGCCTTTTGAGAGTTGGAAAGAATACGGTTTATTGGGTGATGCTTCTGAAGCGATTAACTATGGGATCGGTATTTTTGAAAAGATTCAGTCTATGCATATTCCATGGTGGCATGCGTGGCGTGTGGCTGACAAATTAGGTGCTTTACCCAAACGTCCTGTGATTTTTGAATGTGTCGGGATGCCAGGCATCCTTCAACAGATTATTAACGGTGCGCCATTATTTTCTAAAATTATCGGTGTGGGTGTATGTATGCAATCCGACAGCATCGAACCCGCTTTGGCTTTAAACAAAGAAATCGAAATCCAGTTTGTGATTGGTTATACGCCACTGGAGTTCAGAGACGCGCTCCATATGATCGCTGAAGGTCAAATTGATTGTTCTCCTCTGATAACGGGCGTTGTAGGTCTTGCAGGAGTTAAAGATGCTTTTCAGGCCTTAGGTGATCCTGAACAACACGCTAAAATTTTGGTCGACCCCAAAAAGATCGGATCTGATATCAGTGCACTTTAGATATTCTTTAGGTTCTATACGATATCAGTGCTCATGGAATTTTAACTAGAAGATTCAGACTTCATCAGATTCCCTCATTCATCCTGCATGATACTCAATCGAACTTTAAATTTTTAATTTCATCTATGAATAGATCTTAAATAAGGAAGTTTTATGTCAAATTTAAATCACATGCCTTTCAATGTTGAAGCAAGTTGTTCTTGTGGCGCAAATACTTTTCGCTTTTCTCATGCACCCATCGCACATTTTATTTGTCACTGCCAAGTTTGCCAAGAATATACAGGTAAGGCTTTTTCAGATGTTTTGGTATTTCTAAAACAAGATGTTTGTGATTTGAATATTGAACAGACTATTTTTAAACGTTTGAAGTCACCACCCAATATCCGTCGTGGGATATGCAAACAATGTCATTCCCCTTCTATTGAATTTGGAATATTAGATCAGTTGGTATTTATTCCTAAATGGAACTTAAAAGACTTCTCGCAAGTTCCCCCTGAAAATATGCATATTTTTTACCATCGTCGTGTGCAAGATGTAGCTGATGATTTGCCAAAATATAATGGTTTTATCCAGAGTCAAACTCAAGCAGCTAAGTTTATTTTAACAGGGCTTAAAGAGCGAATATTCTCTTTAAATGAACATTAAAGTTTAGATTGGCTTTGTTGCACAAAGATTTGAAAGGCAAAGCGCCCCTAATTGAGCCAAATTTAAGGCGTAACTTGGGTAAGTGGTCGACCTAATTCCGTAAATCTGTTGAGGACTGCTACACGTGCATGAACCTCATTGACTTGGCTATCAAAGCTCCTTGCACTGAGTTTATCTCCTAATAATTTGATGCAGTGCATTTTAGTCTCAACCAAACTTCGGCGATGATAGCCTGACCATTTTTTCCATAGTGTCCTACCTAAACGTTTAACTGTTCGAAGTAATTCATTTCGCTCTAGCGCGCTGCTCTTTGTATCTTTCCATGGTTTCGCATTTTTTCTAGGTGGAATCACCGCATGCGCTTGCCGATCTGCAATGGCCTGACGGCATTACTTGGTGTCATAAGCTCCATCGGTATAAACAGAGTCAATCAGCTCATCTTGTGGAATCTGATCAAGTAAATCACCAAGTACCTGTGAATCACTGATATTATTGGTTGTGAGCTGAATAGCACGTATTTGAAGAGTTTCAGCATCTATAGCAATATGTAGCATACGCCATTGGCGACGATATTCAGGTCCATGTCTTGCGTTTCCATTCGCCCTCACCTAGAAACTTCAAGCCTGTAGAGTCCATGAGTAGATGCAGCCCATAGCTACTTTTTTGGTAGCTGATTGCAATATCAATATACTTTTGTCTTCTACAAAGCGTACTGTAATCTGGCGCTGTCCAATTTAATCCGCAAAGTTTAATCAGACTTTGCACAAAGCCAGTGACCATACGTAAAGACAGATGGAATAAGGATTTAATCATTAAGCAGCATTGGATGGCTGCGTCGGAGTAGGTTTGATTTCGTCCTTGTTTGCCTTTTGATGGAGCATACCATTGCGTAGTAGGATCAAACCAAATGGCAATATTTCCGCGATTAATGAGTGCTCGGTTATATGCGGACCAATTGGTTGTGCGGTAGATTTTGTGTGTAGGCTTCTTCATTTGAAAATTATATGGCTGAAGAAGCCCTTAAGAATAGCTTTGTGCAACAAAGCCAGTTAACATTGTACGTGACATAGTGACGAGCAGATCTGGTTTGACAATCAAACTTTACTTTATCGTTATTTTTAAACAGTAAAAGCTAGCAGTCCCTAATATAGTCTTAAAATCTAATCCTGATGACTAAACATATATTTAGGGTAAAATTCTGAAAAACCACCCGAAGGTGGTTTTTTAAAAACAAGCTATGAATTAGTGACCTGTACCGTTGATGGCTTTGGTCATATCTTCAACAACTTTCTTCGCATCACCAAAGATCATCATTGTTTTGTCGTTATAGAACAAGTCATTATCAAGACCCGCATAACCTG
>NZ_JBWYIL010000024.1:0-8730 GCF_056779755.1 Acinetobacter sp. 24-47-66 | reverse complement strand
ATTTTAATGAGGACTAAGGTTTGAGTTTGCATCGTTGCGACCGCCATCTTGTGTGGGCGGATCGTCGGGATTTCAACGAGCAAGGTTTCAACTGATGTAATCATTTCCACTCTACGCATTCTTGCATTGTGTATTTCATGTGGTATACCTTAAAAGAATGCAAAAATAGAGTCGAAGATCATTTTTGCATTTTAATATATTTAAAAGGTATGGAAGTCATGGAGCTTAGACATCTACGATATTTTGTCGCAGTGGTAGAAGAACAAAGTTTTACAAAAGCAGCCGAAAAGTTATTTATTGCGCAGCCACCATTAAGTAGACAAATTCAAAATTTGGAATCAGAGCTTGGCATTGCTTTATTTGAGCGAGGTAGCCGCCCATTAAAAACAACACAAGCCGGTTATTTCTTTTATCAGCACGCAGTGAAATTACTTGCCAATGCTGAAGAAGTTAAGTCTATGACAAAGCGTATAGGTCTAGTTGAACGTACAGTAACAATGGGGTTTGTCGGGTCACTGCTTTATGGGCTGCTTTCTAAAATTGTATATTTATATAGGCAGCAGCAACCCCACTTAAAGATTGAACTTGTTGAAATGACCACGTTAGAACAAGTTAAAGCACTCAAAGAGGGGAAGATTGATGTTGGATTTGGGCGGCTTAGAATTTCAGATCCAGCATTGAAGCGAATTTTGCTTCGTGAAGAGCGCTTAATGATGGCAGTGCATGCGAGTCATCCTTTAAGTTTAAAAAAAGAAGGTGTTTATCTATCTGATATTTCTGATGAAAATATTTTTTTATACCCTAGCCATACAACCCCTAGCTTTGCAACTCAAGTCCAAGCCTTGTTTGCAGAATATAATTTAGAACCTAAAAATATACGTTTGGTGCGAGAAATTCAGCTATCTCTTGGTTTGGTTGCAGCTGGTGAAGGTATTTGTATTGTTCCAGAAAGTGCGAAATCAATTCAGCTATCCCATTTGCTTTACATCCCAATTTTAGATGAAACTGCAGTAAGTCCAGTATTTATGACGATACGTAATCTAGATGAGAGCGAGGACATCATGTCTCTAATAGATTGTATTTACCAAGTGTATGATTTAGAAGCAATTAAGTATGATAGAAATTTAATTTAGATAGGGTCTAATACAATAATTAGACTTAGGTCTAAAGCTATTGGGTAAAAAATAGCAATCAAAAATCTTAAATACTCAAAATAACTACGACTTTAGCTTATGCCCCGAAAAGGGGCTTAATTTTTTTTGATAAATTTCAAACAAATAATTTTAACTTTGAAGAAAAAGTAGGTTGCAATAAAAAATTCAAATTAGAAATTCTCAAAGAATTTTTTTTTTAAGTAATTATTCGTCTAATTTTCATTCAATCATAATAGAAATAAGCCCTCGAGATTATTTAGACCTTGAAGGTATATATATAGATATATTCGGTTTTGGACATTTTTTCAGCTTTAAGTCAATGTTGCGTCATATTTTTGGAGAGTTTATTTGCAGGAGGCGCAACCTTGGAAGCAAACAAATTAAATATCAATCGTGTGATTGATGATGCTAAGTTCACACCATTTCATTGGGGTGTATTGTTTTGGTGCTTATTGATTATTATCTTTGATGGTTATGATCTTGTCATTTACGGAGTTGCATTACCTTTATTAATGCAGGAATGGGCATTAACTTCAGTACAAGCTGGATTGTTAGCAAGTACAGCTTTATTTGGGATGATGTTCGGTGCTATGTCATTTGGTACATTATCAGATAAGCTTGGTCGTAAAAAAACCATCATGATTTGTGTGGCAATCTTCAGTGGATTTACATTTTTGGGGGCATTTGCATCAAATCCGACTGAATTTGGTATTTTACGCTTTCTTGCTGGTCTGGGTATTGGCGGTGTGATGCCTAACGTTGTTGCTTTAATGACTGAATATGCACCTAAGCGAATTAGAAGTACTTTAGTTGCCCTTATGTTCAGTGGATATGCAATTGGTGGTATGACGTCAGCATTATTAGGTGCTTGGTTAGTTCCACAATATGGCTGGAAAATTATGTTCTATATCGCTGCATTGCCTTTAATCGCATTGCCGTTGATTTGGAAATTCCTACCAGAATCTTTAATGTACCTGACCAACAAAAACCAAACCGAGCAAGTGCGAATTAATGTAAAGAAAATTGCACCTGAAAAAAATATTACTGCTGACACTCAATTTGTATTAGATGAAGTCACAGCAGGTGATGAAGCTCCTTTAAAAGCATTATTCCAGCAAGGTCGTACCTTTAGTACATTCATGTTTTGGATCGCATTCTTTATGTGTTTACTTATGGTTTATGCTTTAGGAAGCTGGTTGCCAAAACTTATGATTCAAGCGGGTTACTCGCTTGGTGCAAGTATGATCTTCCTATTTGCATTAAATATCGGTGGTATGGTGGGTGCAATTGGTGGTGGATATCTTGCAGATCGTTTCCACATCAAAAAAGTACTTACAATTATGTTCGTGTGCGGTGCACTTGCACTTATCCTTCTCGGCTTTAATAGTCCACAAATCGTGTTGTATACGCTAATTGCAATCGCTGGCGCTGCAACGATTGGCTCACAAATTCTACTTTATACATTCGTCGCACAATATTATCCGTCAACAGTTCGTTCAACTGGTATGGGGTGGGCATCTGGTATTGGTCGAATAGGTGCAATCGTAGGTCCAGTACTCACCGGTGCTTTGTTAACCATGGAACTTCCGCACCAAATGAATTTCTTGGTCATCGCAATTCCTGGTGTGATTGCAGCCTTAGCAATTTTCATGGTGAATCTGAAAAATTCAGTAGATGGTAAAATTGCTCAGGAAGAATCTGTACACTCTTCTAAAGTCGTAGAACAAACTCAGTAAAAATTCTTTATAAATAAGACAGCTGCCAGAAGGTGGCTGTTACTTAGACTTTTAAACCATTTTATAGGATAAGAGAGATTAGGATGATCTTTTCAAACAAACCTTTTACTTTAAGTTTAATCTCATTAGCTGTTTTAACATCTACTGCAGCATACGCGAATAGTCCACAACAGTCTGAAATAGAGCAACTACGTCAAGAAATTGAAGTACTTAAATCAATGATGGAACAACAACAGAAGAATGCTGTTGTGCAGGCAAAATCGATTGAGACATTAAAGACAGAATCAGTTAGACCACAACCAAAATTAAATGTTGGTAAAGATACCACTTTTAATTTTTATGGTAATGTTCGTCTAGATGCCTCATATCAAGCCGAAGGTAGTGCGGCAGATCGCCTATATAATAATATTAATAAAGTTCCTTTAACCGGTAATAATGAGGCGAGTGATCAGCTTAAGTCGACTCTATCAGCAACACGTTTAGGTTTGGATATTCATAGTCAAATTAATGATAAAAAAGTTTCAGGTAAAGTTGAAGTCGACTTTTTGGGTGGAGCTGGATTAGATAATCTTCGTATACGTCATGCTTATATGAATTACGATAAATGGTTAATTGGTCAAACTTGGTCTAACTTTGCTGTACCAGACTACATGCCTGAAACGATTGATGCCTTAGGTTATGTTGGTGGTGCTGTAAAACGAACCCCTCAAGTTCGTTATAGTATGAATTTAGCGCCAGCAACAGGTTTAGTCATTGCAGCTGAAGATCCAAAAGATGGGTTATCAAAAATGCGTACACCTGCAGTCACAGCACGATTGAACCATCAGTTAAATGATGATGCTAAACTCAGTTTACGTACCATGGTTAACGAAAAGAAAACAGAGGTTGATGAAGTCGTTGCATGGGGCGTAGGACTCGGTTTGCAATATAAGTTAGCTCCTTCAACTACACTGAAAGCTGACTATTATCATGTAAAAGGTGACAGCAGTTTCGTTTCATGGACGAATTCTGGTATCAGCCGAAATTCATCTGGTCAAATTTTAGATGAGAATGAATTTGACTCAATTACGATAGGTCTAACGCAGCAATTTAATCCTCAATGGCGTGGAACTGTTGGGTTTGGTTATATGAATCAAGATGTAAGTGCCGCTTATCAAACAGGTCTTTATCATGAAACCACAAATAAACTTGGTATTAAGTTGAATGAGGTGAATAAAGAACTTTGGCAAGGTTGGGTCAATGCATTCTATAGCCCGATCAAACCGATTAGCCTTGGGTTGGAATATGTGTATGGTGAGCGTAAAGCTGTGGTATCTACGCCAAATGGTTCTAACACAGGTGAGGATAATCGTGTAAGTGCTGTAGCAATTTATAATTTCTAAATGATTCCAGCTTGGATGATGATAAAAAAAGGGCGATTTTTCGCTCTTTTTTTATGGGATGGTTTTAGAGAATGTCAGAATAGATCCTAGAAAAAATAAAAATATAAAAGTACTATGAGATCTTATTTGACTTTAGATTCTCATCTACTAGGAGAAGGCGCGTTTCGTGTACGAATTAGATTGCAAATTACTCAGTATTTTTTTTCATGTTTACAAATTTAAAAGTGTCTCGATTGCTGCTGAACAATTGCAAATGAGTCAACCTGCTGTAAGTAATATTCTTAATAAAATTCGACAACATTATAACGATCCGCTTTTTTTAAGAATTGGGAATGAAATGATCCCGACGGAATTATCAAAGCAATTATTCCCATTGGTCAGTGAAGCATTAAGTAAGGTTGAAGCGATTAATAATTTTACGATCGATTTTGATGAAGCTATATCAGATCAACAATTCACCTTGGCGATGACTGATGTTTCGCATTTAGTATTACTGCCTAAGATTTCCCAATATCTAAAAGCAAAAGCATCTCATGTCAGATTAAATGTACGGCCAATAACTTCTGAAACAAGTTATCAAATGGCAAATGGTGAAATTGATCTTGCATTAGGATTTCTGCCTCATTTGGAAAATGGCTTTTATCAACAAAAACTATTCGAGCAATATTATGTTGTAATTGCAGCAAAAGATCACCCTCGTTTAACGGGAGATTCAATCAGCAAAGAACAGTATTTGGCAGAATCACACATTGATATTGATGCGGGAATGGGGCATTACCATATTGAAAATGAGCTGTTAAACCTTGAACTTAAAAGAAATATTTTAATGCGATTACCAAGTTATCTTGGTGTTGGTCTTGTTGTTCAAGAAACTGATGCGATTGCTACAGTGCCTTATTATTTAAGCGAAGTTTTATTATCACGAGGAAATTTAAAAATCTTTGATGCACCCATTGCTTTCCCGACTTATGGTGTTAAACAATATTGGCATATGTCCTGTCATCATAAGACCAGCCATCAATGGCTTAGACATATGTTTCATGAAATCCTTGTAAAATAACATTATAGGTAGGCTATTCCCTAAATAAAAAATAGCCTAAGCTCTAAGCATCGTTATTAATTTTTAACCAAACCGCCATCCACTATTAAATTTTGACCAGTGACAGCTTTAGAGTACGGTGACAAAAACATTAAAATGGCTGAAGCAAACTCATCAGGAGTGACTACTTTACGCAAGGGAGTAGCGGAAGCAATATAATCAAAAACTTCCTGTGGCGTGCTTTTACTTGCATCAGTTTGTTGAAGTAATCCACCAGACAACATATTGACATTAATTCCAAACTCACCTAATTCATGAGCACATGTTCTCGTCAATGCGAGAAGGGCAGATTTTGCAGTAGTATAGTCATGATATGGCACAACAGGATTTTGCACCAAGTTTGTTCCTATATTCACAATTCGACCGAATCGATTAGCTTTCATGTCGGCTAAAGCGGCTTGAGTGGTATTAAGGGCAGCTTTGACAGCACCCTCAAACTGAGTGTGCATATCATTCCATTGTATTTGTGAAATATTTGGTCTTGCATCCCCGTTAAATTTAAATCTAACGAGTGCATTATTCACAATTGAATGAATAGCTTCACCAAAATGCAGTTTGGCAGCGTTAAACATTTCTGAAACTTGATCTACATCAGTAATATCCGCTTGATAACTAAAAACTTGATCAGGATGTGAAAGTTTTAATGTCTGAGCGGACTCATGACTACTATGATAATTGACAACGACACGAGCGCCTTCGCGCAATAATGCCTTGGTAATAGCCAAGCCAAGGCCTCGTGCCCCACCTGTAACGAGTACAATCTGTTCGTTTATTTTCATTTACACACAATCAATAAGACTTGGTGAAGATTGTATTTAAATAATAAGTAACTTCAACCTTTGATAAAGCAAAAATAGTTATTTTTGAAATGAAATTTCTAATAGTTTGTGATGAATAAATCTGAGCTTGTCTAAGACTTTATCTGATAGCGTAAATGGGTATGCATCATCTAAACCCATACTGCGATTAAGTGCATTTAAGTTAAAAGTGATGATTAACCAGTTTTGTAAAACAGTTTCAAAGTTTTTAGCACCAATCGGATTTTCTTCGATCGTCATACTTGGGAGATCAGCACGTTTAGATTGAACACTCAGACCCGCATAGTATGCTGTTTCTAAGGTATCCATCATATGTAAATAATGTGCCCAAGTCTCTGCCCAATCTTCCCATGGGTGAGCACTTGCATAGGAACTAATAAAATTTTTCTGCCAGTCTATGGGTGGACCTTCGTGATAATGTCGCTTTAAAGCCTCAGCATAATCTTGTCGTTCATCTCCAAACATTACTCTGAACGCATCAATGAGATCTGGTCGAAGCTCTTGAATGAGATCAAAATAGTAATGCCCGCTTTCGTGGCGAAAATGACCGAGTAGGGTTCGATAGTTTTCACCCATTTTTATTCGGGTTGTTTCGCGGTATACGACGTCTGCTTCACTTGCATTTAATGTAATTGTACCTTGAGCATGCCCAGTTAAAACAGGAAGATCTGGTTCGGGCATCAAAAAATTAAATCTAAGTCCAAATTGATCATGATCATTTTTTTTTGGTCTCGGCATGATATTTAGTTGTTGCATCATATAAAGGAAACGACGCTTCGCATGCTCTAATCTGCTCCAATAGATGGTGTGATCAGGATTATTTAAATTTGGAATAATAGAGGTTAGTTTGCAAGAGTCACAGTAAATATCAGAACTTTCTGCAGGAATCATCCAATTGCATACATGATGATGCAAATAATTAAAACAGGGTTTATAGAGTTTATTTTTGAATTTGGGATTAATAGATTTCCACAACTGACTAGTATGTTTATGGAAACTTCCCATTTCTTTTTCTTCTACAACATATCCTAAATTAATTCCACAATGAGTACATGTAGAATTCATAAAAAAGATTTGCCGATTGCACTGCGCGCAAGAAAAAAATTTCATAAAAATTATTCATTTTTTTGAGATTATACCATTGCTTTTTTCAAAAAAAATTTGTGTTTCTGAAATTAAATAATGAAAATTAAAAGCAAGAAAAATGATGAACAATAAGTAATCAACGTATTGAATTTGTAAATAGCAGTATAACTAAGATCATTTAGTTACTGTATAAAATAAAATCAATTTTATTAAAAAATAGTGTGATGTAAATCACAATATATTGAAATATATGATTTTTAATCTAAAAAAATCTTGATTAGAAAACTAAATGATCGTTTAATGCTATCAAGTAAAATTTCTTTAAATCTATGGGTATTTTGTATATGCAAACTCAGATTATCTCAAAAAAAACCTTGAATAATACGATCACTTCAGAAAGCAATATAATTAAAATTGTTGAAGACTCAGTTGTAATGATCGACGTGGCTCCTGAAGATGTTCAAGAGCTGATTGTGAATGATAATCAGGTCATTATTAAACTTAATAATGGGGAAACAATAACCCTAGAAAACTTCAATTATGAAACATCTGATTTAGTTTTCCGTAACCAAAATAGTGAGATGTTTGTTCTTGATTTCAAAAATGTAGAATACAACCCTTTAGAAAGCATAGAAGCGTTACTAGAAGGTGGTGCTGGAACTGGCGCTACAATCTTAAATAATTGGTTAGCTGGTGGTGCACTTGCACTAGGTGCAGTTGGAGTTGGCGTTGCTGTATTTGATGCTGCTAATGGATCAAGTGACACAAAACAACCTTCCAAAGATCTCAGCAAATTAGTTGATGCAATCAATGATGCTAAAAATTCATTAAATCAATTGGATGGTGATGAAAAACAGCGAGTTGAAAATGCTATTAATGATGCAGAAGCTGTTTTAAAAGACCCAGAATCAAGTCAAGAATTACTTGACCAGACGGCTGATGATTTAATTTCTATTGTTGAAGATGCTTTAAAAGATCAAGAAGCTAAAGATGCTGCTAAATTAGAAGAAGCAATTAATAATCTTGAAGCTGATTTGGAAAATGCAAAGGATAAGTTGGAAAATGAAGATCCAAATGATCCATATACTGATGAAACTAAATCAGAATTAGAAAAAGAAATTGAAGAAGCTCAAAAGCTTGTAGATGACTTTAATAATAATATTGGTGATAAGCCAAGCATTGATGATGTAAACAACGCTCGTGATGAACTAAATAATGCTGTTGATAATCTAAAAACTGAATCACAGCAAGAATTTGAAAATATGCCTGCTACAGAAGCGGATTTAGTCGCGCTTGAAACGAAGGCGAATGAACTTCAAAAGAAACTTGATGACAATGCAGAGTTGGAAGAGTCAGCAAGATACACTGATGAAACACGTGATGCACTTCAACAAGAAATTAATGAAGCTTTACAACTCGTTGCTGATGGTCGTGATCCTGCTAAAACAGTTACCA
>NZ_JBWYIL010000023.1:0-17591 GCF_056779755.1 Acinetobacter sp. 24-47-66 | reverse complement strand
CTCAACAAGCTCAACAAGCTCAACAAGCTCAACAAGCTCAACAAGCTCAACAAGCTCAACAAGCTCAACAAGCTCAACAAGCTCAACAAGCGACTGAAACACTTGTTCAAGATTTTTCAATCGAAACGCCGCTCATTCCTATTGAAATTTCCTCCTTTGAAAATATTCTTACGCCTTTGAATGAAGAACCACCAGAAATGTAATTAAAAAAACCAGCCTAAGCTGGTTTTTTTATGTGTTAATTTAAACCTAATTTTTCTGCCACATAGTCCGAGTCTTTATCACCTCGACCTGATAAATTCACCACCACAATGGTATCTTTGGACAATTGTGGAGCTTCGCGTATCGCCCAAGCAACAGCATGTGAACTTTCTAATGCAGGCACAATCCCTTCAACTCGAGATAGAGTCATGAATGCATTCAGACATTCTTCATCAGTTGCTGTTGAGTACTCAACACGACCAATATCTTTTAAGAAACTGTGTTGAGGCCCCACACCAGGATAATCTAATCCAGAAGCAATTGAATGCACAGGTAATGGCTCGCCATTTTCATCTTCCAGCACATAACACGCCATACCATGAAGTTGACTTGGTTTACCTAAAGTTAATGTTGCCGAATGTTGATCAGTATCTAAACCATGTCCTGCTGGTTCAACACCAATCAATTTCACACTACCATCATTAAGGAATGCACTGAATGCTCCCATTGCATTTGAGCCACCGCCAACACAAGCAACAATATAATCAGGATATTTGTTAAATCTGTCTTGTGATTGAACTTTAATTTCATCACCGATAATTGCTTGGAAATCACGCACCATTTTAGGAAATGGATGTGGACCAACGACTGATCCGATGGCATAAATAAAGCTATCAGGGTCTTTCAAATACTCTTCGAAAGCACTATCAACAGCATCTTTTAATGTTGCTGTTCCACGAGTGACTGAAATTAGATTCGCACCCAAAATTTTCATTTTCACGACATTTGGATGTTCTTTTTCAATATCAACTTGACCCATATGAATTTCACACGGGATACCAACCAAGGCACAAGCGGTGGCTAATGCGACACCATGTTGACCTGCCCCAGTTTCAGCAATGACTTTTTTCTTGCCCATGTATTTAGCAAGTAAAGCTTCACCCAAACAATGGTTAATTTTATGCGCACCTGTATGGTTCAAATCTTCACGCTTCAGATAAATTTGAGCACCGCCCAATTGTTCTGAAAGTCGTTTGGCATGAAATAAAGGACTTGGACGACCTACATAATGCGCAAACAGCTCTGAAAGCTCATTTTGAAATTCAGGTGTTTTACGAATTTCTTCATAAGCAACATTGATTTGATCCATTGCTGCTTTTAAATGAGGTGGAATGAATTGACCACCATATTCACCAAAAAAACCTTCTTCATTTGGCAATGCCACACCATTGATTTGATAGCTCATATCAAGATCCTTTAGATGAATATAATTTAAAAAAGTTAGCGCGAGAGGAATTTAGTCATATCTTCAATGCCTTTTAAAGTCATTGGATACATATGATCTTCAAATAATTCTTTGATCATTCCTATCGTTTGAGTGTAATGCCAGTAATTCTCAGTTTCAGGATTCAACCAAGCCGTCTTTTCATAATGCTGGCGCAAACGACGCAGCCAAATTTCACCCGACTCTTCATTCATGTATTCGACAGAACCACCAGCAGATTTTAATTCGTATGGCGCCATACTTGCATCACCAACAACAATCACTCGATAATCTTTACCATAGGTATTAAATAAATCTAAGGTATTCATTTTTGTCGAAGTACGGCGATGATTGTCTTTCCACACGTAATCATAAAGACAGTTATGGAAATAGAAATATTCTAAAGTCTTAAATTCTGTTTTGGCTGCACTAAACAGTTTTTCACATTGTGCAATATAGGCATCCATAGAACCGCCTACATCGAACAACATTAAAACTTTAATTCGATTACGACGCTCTGGCACCATCTGTACATCAAGAATTCCCTGCTTAGCCGTTTCGCGAATCGTTTGATCTATATCAAGCTCTTCTTCAGCACCTTGACGCGCAAATTTTCTCAGACGACGCAACGCCATTTGCATATGACGTGTTCCCAAAATTTGATCATCATCAAGATTTTGGTATTTACGTTGTTCCCACACTTTCACCGCAGATTTTTTACGTCCCGGCCCTCCAATTCTCACCCCCTCTGGGTGATCACCAAAAGCTCCAAACGGTGAAGTGCCACCAGTGCCAATCATACGATTACCACCTTGGTGTTTTTTATGTTGCTCACGCAAACGCTCTTCCAGCATTTTCATGAGCTCTTCTAAAGAACCTGCTCTTTGTAGTGCTTCACGTTGCTCTGGCGTTAAGTGTTTTTCAAGGAGTTCTAAATCAAACCATTCTTTAGGAAGTTGATTAACTTTACTGAGTAAATCATCTACATCAAAGGTTTGAATGCCCTGAAAATAATCCTTCATAGCACGATCATACTTATCGAAGTAACGCTCATCCTTGACCATGACTGTCTTCACAAGCTGATAAAAATCATCTTGATCTGCAAAAACCAAACCTAGACTAATTGCTTGATTTAAATCAATCAGCTCGCGCGTCGTTACGGGGATTCCGTATTTTCGCAAGGTGTAAAACAGTCTTACGAACATAGTATCACCTATCGACGAGTCATAAATGCGAGGCGCTCAAGTAGCTGCACATCTTGCTCATTTTTGATGAGCGCACCATACAGCGGTGGAATTGCTTTTGACTTATCATGGTTTCTTAAAATATCTTCAGGCATATCATCAGCCATCAATAAGCTTAACCAATCAATTAATTCAGAAGTTGAAGGTGGCTTCTTAAGACCAGGTATTTGGCGAAGCTTAAAGAAGACCTGAAGTGCCTCACTGACCAATGTCGTTGAAATTCTTGGAAAATGAACTGCAATAATTTCACGCATGGTCTGTTCATCTGGGAATTCAATATAATGAAAGAAACAACGGCGTAAAAAAGCATCAGGAAGTTCTTTTTCATTATTTGAAGTGATGATCACAATTGGACGCTGTGTTGCAGTAATTGTTTCACCAGTTTCATAAACAAAGAATGACATTTTGTCTAGTTCATGAAGCAAATCATTTGGGAACTCGATATCTGCTTTATCAATCTCATCAATTAATAAAACGCAACGTTCTTCAGAGGTAAATGCTTCCCACAATTTACCTGGTTTAATATAGTTTTTAATATCATAAACACGCTCATCACCCAATTGACTATCGCGTAATCTTGAAACGGCATCGTATTCATAAAGACCTTGTTGAGCCTTCGTCGTTGATTTGATATGCCAAGTAATCAGTTTTAAACCCAGGCTATCAGCAACTTGTTCAGCCAATAATGTTTTACCTGTACCTGGCTCACCCTTCACTAAAAGAGGCTTTTGCAACGCTCGAGCGGCCTTCACAGCAAGCTTGAGACTATCTGTGGCGATATATTGATCTGTACCCGTAAATTGATGTGCATCAACAGACATAATGAAACCTTATTTTTTTATTTGGATAATTAAAGTGGTGGTGTCTTCACTGACGATGTGTGTCTCAGATTCTTTTGTTTAGAAGCGTACTTAGTCCAGAAATAACCTGCCAATAACCCTAAAGCAATAACAAAGGCAATCAATGAGAAATTAGACCAGATCAAAGGTGAATCTTTTGTTAATACCCCAAAGATCAAACCAAAAGTTGCAGGTGCTAAGGCGGAATTAGGACCTTCAGAAATCGTTGGTGTTGCCAAAATAGCAAACACAAAAATCCAAGTCACTCCACCTAAAGGTGAAGGTAGGCGTTTCGCTATGCCGTACCAACACCACAGAATAATCAAAGTTCCGAGAATATAGACGGTAATTGCAATGTTATATTCTGGAATTGAATCCAACATTGAAACAAACTGATCCCATCCTCCAACTTGATTATCACGCACCGCGTAGTCCCTCTGGCTCTACCGCATTAGGATTGATCAATCCTTCAGGCGGCAATTGTAAAAAGAATCCTTTCGTCTGAATTGAATCCATCACATGTAAAACATTTGCACGCGCTAATTTGCGTTCTACATGTAATTCCAGTGACATCACAAATGTCGCTCGGCCAAATGCATTTTTCATTGCATCAGATAATACTGATAACGGATCAACAGCTTCTTGGTTTTCCGCTTGTTCAGGACGCGCAACGTAAATATACATTTCGTCTTTCTTACTAGATTTGTAGATTTCACACCACATGATTCAAACAACACCTTTTAAACTCAAAGCAAAGCATACATCAAAAAAAACGGCGAAACATTAGCGTTTGTTAACGCATCAGTCTAGTTTAGGATGACTGGTAATTCTTTAATCAAATTTTGAGAGAAGTCATTCATTGACTTTCATTTGCATACTCAAATATTGTGCATCTTTATGAAGCAACTCAATTAATGGCTTCGTCAGTAAATCATAACGCCAACCGAGTAAATATTGAGGTAAGTCTTGTTCATCGCCATGAAAAACCACATGCTGATATAAAGCCCCGAGCCATTTTTTTCGCATTAACACTTCTTTGGGGATCACCAACTCTTCTGCAAGATTACCAATCATGTTATCAACATCATGTGTAATATCTTTAGATGAATGTTTAATTGGTCGAGCAATTCGTAATGGCCATTCTTCCATTGGGGGCAGCAACGCAATAATATCCAAAATCGTTTTACCGTGCTCACGAACCACATTCGGACGAATATTTTTAACTTGGGATAATTGGAAGGTATTTTTTGGATTTTTTTCCACCAAATCAATCATAGTGGCATTTTTCAGAATAAAACTTCGAGGCTGATTTAAAGCCTTCACCATTTCTTCACGCCAAACACTGAGCAATTGTAGCTGCATTAACTGCTTTCGAGAGTGTCTATAATTTCCGACATCTTCGTATAGTTTCTCTTTCGGCGTTTCTGTCGCAATCTCAAGCGTGAGGCTCTTACAATCCTCTAGTACATACTGATAATGCCCTTTTTTCTCTAATTCATTTTTTAGCGCATCGGCTAAATTCATAATATATAAGACATCATTCGCTGCGTATGCTTTTTGCTCTTCAGTTAAAGGACGTGCAAGCCAATCTGAACGTGTTTGATCTTTATCAATTTCTATATTTAAAATTTCTTTAAGCGCATTTTGATAACTGACCTGTAATCCGTGTCCGAGAAAAGACAAAGCCACCTGAGTATCAAATACATTATTAAGATGATTGCCTTTTGAATAATGGTAAATCAGATCAATATCTTCACCACAAGCATGGAAAATATTTTGCTTTGCAGCAAAAACTTTAGGCCAGAAACTCGAAAAATCTAGACGTGTACCGTCTAATAAAAACACCTGATCTGCGACATTGATTTGCAAGACACCCAATTTTGGCCATAGTGTATCAACTTTGATAAATTCAGTATCTAAACCATAAACATCTTGTTGACTCATTAGTGTCAAAACATGCTCGAGTTCTTTTTGCTCTTGGATAAATTGAAACATCATAAAAAACAATGTGCTAGATTGGTATCGAGATGTATTTTAGCTTAAATTATCAATTTTAAATATAAATTTTCAATTAAAGCGTCAAGCAAATCTATGTATACACTGTAAATAGTTATAAAACATGAAAAATTTAATATTTTTTTGACTAAAAAACTATTCAGAAAAGTGATATTTCTCTAATCAAAAAAATAAGCACAATTTGTGCTTATTTCATTTGCATACGATTATGAACTGCTTGGCTTAAGGTGTGACTATCGACATACTCAAGCTCACCCCCTTGTGGTACACCTTGAGCAATACGCGTCATTTTGATATTCAAATGACGTGTAGCTTCAACCAAATAATGTGCCGTAGCCTGTCCTTCAACCGTTGCATTGGTAGCGAGAATAACCTCTGCTACCTGACCTTCAGCTAAGCGTTGAACTAATGCAGGTATGCCAACCTCTTCAGGCCCTATACCATCTAAAGGAGATAAATGCCCCCCCAATACATGATATTTGCCTCTGAAACTTCCACTTTGCTCAATTGCCATCACGTCTGCAGGAGATTCAACCACACAGAGCAAGGTATCATCTCGGTCTTGCGACAGACAAATGTCACACACCTCATTCTCAGTCAATGAGTGGCAAATAGCACATTCATGGATATGATCAGCGGCATCGCTAAGTGCTTCAGATAATGCCAAAGCACCCTGCTTATTCTTCATGATCAAATGCAACGCCATGCGCTGAGCCGACTTAGGCCCAACGCTTGGTAAAATTCGCAGTGCTTGGACGAGTTGGTCAAACCGTTCGCTGAACACTCGGCAATATCCTTAAAATAAACCTGACAAGCCAGGAGGTAATCCCATACCACTATTTGCAGACTTCATTGTTTCTTCTGAAATTGCTTCTGCTTGGCGTGCAGCGTCATTCATAGCAGCTGCAATCAAATCCTCAATCATATCTGGATCGTCTTGAAGTAATTCTGGATTGATTTCAATGCGTTTTACCACATTACGGCAAGTCATTGTCACTTTTACCAAACCACCACCAGCTTCAGCATGCACTTCTTTCTGTGCAAGCTCCTCTTTCGCTTTCTTGATGTTGGACTCTACTTCCTTTTGCATGCGCTGTGCTTGTTGCATAAGCATGTTAATGTTCATTTGTATACTCCGAACAAATTTAAATTAGACTAAATCAAGACCACGTTGAATGTCTGCAATAATATCATCAACGTCTTCCAAACCTACTGAAAGACGAATTAAACCTTCTGCAATGCCAGCTGCAGCCTTCGCTTTATCAGACAATTTACCATGAGTAGTCGTTGCAGGATGAGTAATCGTTGATTTTGCATCCCCAAGATTCCCAGTAATAGAAATAAATTGAGTGTGATCAATCACTTTCCAAGCAGCTTCTCGCCCACCTTTTACCACGAATGAAACGATACCACCAAAACCTTTTTGTTGCTGTTTAGCCAAATCATGACCTACATGATCCGCTAAGCCAGCAAAGAATACTTTCTCGATTTTATCGTGCTGATGAAGCCACTCAGCAATCTTTTGTGCACTTTCAGAATGAGCCTTCATACGTAGACGAAGCGTTTCCAAACCTTTTAGGAAAACCCAAGCATTGAACGGACTCATAGAAGGCCCAGTTGTACGAACGTAGCCAAAAACTTCTTCAAGTAATTGATGATTACCTACGACAGCACCACCCAACGCACGACCTTGACCATCTAGATATTTTGTCGCTGAATAGACAACTAGATCCGCGCCCAATTTTAATGGTTGTTGTAGCACTGGCGTACAGAAACTATTATCAATTGCGAGTAAGGCATCATTTTCATGCGCGATATCTGCTAATGCACGAATATCAGCAATTTCCGATAATGGATTTGACGGAGATTCTACAAATAGTAGTTTAGTTTCTGGTTTGATCGCAGCTTTCCAAGCATCTAAATCTGTTAAATCAACAAAATTGACAGTCACACCAAACTTAGAAATGTATTTTTCAAATAAGGCCACGGTTGAACCAAATACTGCTCGAGAACATACAACATGATCACCAGCCTTTAAGAATGACATCGCCACCGCCATGATCGCAGCCATACCCGTACTTGTTGCCACTGCACGTTCAGCACCTTCCATTGCAGCCAATCTTTTTTCAAACATTGCGACTGTTGGGTTTGTAAAGCGAGAATAAATATTACCGGGCTCTTTCCCAGAGAATTTAGCTGCTGCTTCTGCTGCATTTGCATATACAAATGAAGAAGTTAGAAACATCGGTTCAGCATGCTCACCTTCAAAACTGCGCGTATGACCTGTACGAAGTGCTAATGTATCAAGTTGGTATTCAATGTCGTCTTGCTGGCTCATTGCTCTAAATCAGTCCTAAAAACTGCCTTTGTGAATAATTGCCAACATTTTGAGCGCCCAAAGCATTTAAGGTCAAGGTAAAATATATAAATATCGCTTAGACTTCGTTCAAATCACATGCTTATGAGATCTTCAACCTTCATGGAACATTTAAAAACTAACTGGCGTTCTAAACAAAGCAAGTTAAAAAATTTAGGGACACGCATTTTTTACGGTAAATCTTTGGTTTTATCTCAAGCAACGCCGTATGAAGTGATAGGTACTCATAAATCGAGTAAAATTCGATATTACGCATCTGAAAATAAAAAATATGTTGAGCCACTGGTCTTTGTCGCGCCTTTAGCGATCAAGATGGATATTTATGATCTTTATCCATACCGTTCTCTTATCAAATATTATACAGAGCAAGGTTTTGACGTGTATTTGTTGGATTGGGGACACTTTAGCTATAAAGATCGCGATCTCAACTTTTTAGGTTTTATTGATGATGCAATTCCGAATTGTATCGATCAAATTCGTACACACGCTAAATCTGATCAAATTTCTTTACATGGCTGGAGTATGGCGGGAATATTTGTTCTGTTGTATACAGCGCTCAGACAGCCGAACCATGTAAAAAATCTAATCGTTTTAGGTAGTCCAATTGATAGCTTTGCTTCAGGCAGTATCGGAAAACTATATGCTAAGATGAATCGCTATCTTGAAAGAACTCGACTACTCAAACATAAAGTCTATAACGGTCGTATTTCTAAGCGCCTCATTCACTCCCCAGGTATTTTAAATGCAATTGGATTTAAAATTTTAGATCCAAAAGGTTGGTATGAAGGCCATAAACAATTATTACTGAATCTTGATGATAAAAAACTTTTGCATGAACATGCCACTTTAGGTTATTTCCTCAATCATATGATTGATTATCCTGCTGGGGTAAACCAAGACATGTTATTCAATGTCTGGTTAAGAAATCCGTTAAAAAATGGTTATATCGAACTTCAAGATAAGAAAATCGAATTAAAAAATATAGACTGCTCTCTTATGATTGGCGCGGGTTCAAGCGATCAAATGGTCACAGCTGATGCTGTTAGACCATTGACTGAATTGACAAATAGTCGTGATGTCACGTTTACTCTTATTCCTGGTGGGCATTTAGGTTTAATGTCGAGTCAAAAAAGTGCCGATCAATTTTGGCCTGAACTTGCTTACTGGTTAGCAGAGCGTTCAACACAAATAGAGTAAAGAAAATGACGACAGTTGCATTTATTGGATTAGGCGCAATGGGTTACCGTATGGCAGCTCATTTACCAAAACACTTTGAATCAGTTTTGGTATGGAATCGAAATTTCGAGAAAGCCAAACAACATGCAACTGAATATCAAACTCAAGCTGTATCACTGCAAGAAGCTGCCCAAGCTGATATCATTTTTAGTTGCTTACCAACGAGTCAGCAAGTCAATGAGATCATTCATCAAGTCGACATTAAATCTGGATCAATTTGGGTAGACTGCACCAGTGGCGTGCCTGATGCAGCTAAAGCACAACAAGCTTTTTTAAAATCAAAAGGTGTATTTTTTCTAGACGCACCTGTTAGCGGACAAACTATCGGTGCTGAAAATGCGACTTTAACCTTCATGGTAGGTGGTGAAAAAGCTGCTTTTGAAGCTGCATTACCAGCAATGCAAGCCATGGGTAAACTGATTAAGCATGTAGGAGACTCAGGATCTGGTTTTGCTGTGAAAGCAGTGAACAACATGCTCTTGGCTGTTCACTTATGTGCCGCTGCTGAAGGTTTTACTGCACTCAAAGCACATGGTGTGGATTTAAATGAAGCATTAGAGTGCATCAATGCTTCAAGTGGTAAAAGCGGTGTGACTGAAAATGTATTGCCTCAAAGGGTATTAAATCGAAGTTTTCCAAATACTTTTGCCTTACCGTTACTGAGCAAAGACACTGGTATCGCAGTAGACCTCATCCATCAAGCAAAATTATCCGCACCTGTCATTACGCTTACTCAAAGTCTAATTGGTGCTGCTAATGCAATAGCTGAACCTAATAGTGATTTTTCGACAGCAGTTAAAATGTACGAATCATGGAGCAAAATTACCTTAGAATAAATTTTCGCCATTGAATTCACATATAAAGCCCATATAATTGAAATGTGACAATTTCAAATGTCCATTTCTAAATGAGGATACTCATGAATAAGTTTTTATTAGGTTTAATTACTGCTGTATCTGTTTCAGCTGGGGTCAATGCTTTTGCCGACACTACAAAAGAGTGTGAAAAACTTAAAGATGATTACAACATCATCTATGCATCAAAAGGCTTCTGTTTTAAAGATCCAGATACTAAGGCAAAGTTCGGCAATGAAAATTGCAATACAACTAAACCTAAGTTCTCAGAAAAAGAGCAACAAAAGCTTGACTCCATTAAGCAACGTCAGAAAGAATTGAACTGTAAATAATTCAATCTAATTACATTCTGGGAATAGTTATGGCTTACGATGATCAAAATATTTTTGCAAGAATTCTACGTGGTGAACTTCCTGCAATTAAAGTGTATGAGGATGAGCAAGTTCTTGCATTTATGGACATTATGCCTCAAGCAGATGGTCATACTTTAGTCATCCCTAAATCCCCTGCCGTAACTTTACTCGACTTGGACCCAAACACTGCAGCATACACGATTCAAATCGTTCAAAAAATTGCAAAAGCGATTGAAAAAGCACTAGATGCAAAAGGTATAGTGTTGATGCAGCTATCTGGTGCTGCAGCTGGGCAAACCGTGCCTCACGTACACTTTCATCTTATTCCAAGTTCAATCCATGAACTGGGGAAACACGCAGCACAAATGGGTGATCAAGAACGTATCAAGGCTTTGGCTGAGAAGATTAAAGCTGCTTTATGACAGATGCTTATAAAATTAAGGAGCTTTGGCTCCTTTTTTGTTTTTATTCTTTTTAATTACTACAGCTTGTTTCTATCCATTTTCATGATAATGAAATAAATTCTTAATATTACTGACTTATTTGTAATGAATACTTAGCACCAATAGAGAACAGTAGTTACAAAAAAACTACTGATCATGATTATTAGGACAATAAATCAGTCTTTACTGGAGCTAGAAATGAAAAAAACACTTTGCGCATTAGCAGTTGGGGCAACACTAATTACACCATCAATCGCAATGGCAGCCGACGTTAAAATTTATGGTCGTGCGCATGTTTCATTAGATTACCTTGATGATGGTAAAGATTATAATGAAGTGGGTTTATCATCTAATTCATCTCGTCTAGGCTTTAAAGTTGAACAGAAACTAGAAAATGATATGACTGTTTTTGGTCAAATTGAACAAGAAATCAACTTTGCTAGCGGTGGACAAAATTCAGGTGTTGATTTTGCAACACGTGATACATTTGTTGGTTTAAAAGGTAATTTCGGTCAAACTCGTGTCGGTCGTTTTGATAGCCCTTTTAAAATAGCACGTGGTCCAGTTAACTATTTCGGCGATCAAGTAGGTGATTTACGTAATGTAACACGTGCTGGTGACTTACGTTTTGATGAGCGTAATGAAAATACCATCGAATATAAATCACCAAAATTCGGAAATGGGTTCAATGTATTAGCAGCACTTTCATTGCACGAAAGCAATTCTCCAGGCTTCACGGAAACAATTGTAGATAAAGATACTGGTGAAGTTATTCAAAAGAAAGGCGACTCTAAAAAGAATAAAGCTTACGATCTTGCATTGACCTTTAAAGAAGGTCCTGTTGATTTCGCAGCTGCTTATGAACACTATGAAGAAGATGCGACTCGCGGCGAACGTGATGGCTTCCGTTTAGCTGGTGCTTATAAAATCACACCAGAGCTAAATATTGGTGGTTTATATCAATATATGACTCATGACAATGACGTAAAAAATCCTGATGCACAAGTCATTGGTGTTGCAGCTGATTATAAATTTGCACCAAAAACATATATCCGTGGTCAAGTGATGCACCGTGATGTAGATGCTAAAGATGCGAACGCAACACTCATTGCTTTAGGACTTGAACATCGTCTTGATAAAGCAGTTCGTGTTTACGGTAACATCGCAACTGTGCTTAATGACAAAAACTCAAGCCTTACACCGTGGGAACAAGCACGTACAAATAATGTGAAGGGTTTCAAAGGTGAGGATGCTTTAGGTTTATCTTTAGGTTTCCGTTACGATTTCTAAGCCCTAATTGATTTAAATAAAGCACACTTATTGTGTGCTTTTTTGATTAAAATAAAATAAATCCAATTATATATATTTATCGAATATATACCAATCAATGTAATATTACTGTCACACATCAAACGTACCATCGCTGCAAGGTCTTTCCTGACGGCTCAAAAAGCAATAATTGGTACTATGCACTCTTTTGAAAACTTTCAACACAATTCAGACACTTACATTAATCGCGAACTTTCATTATTAGAATTCCATAAACGAGTTTTAGCTCAAGCTAAAGACCCTCACCACCCCTTATTAGAGCGACTAAATTTTTTAATCATCTTTTCTCGGAATTTAGATGAGTTTTTTGAAATACGCGTTGCTGGACTTTTAAAACAGATCGAATTAAATCAAATAACTACTGCGCCTGATGCTATTCCCAATGAAATTATTTTAGAACAAATATCTAAAACAACGCATCATGCGGTTCAAGAACAATATCAGATACTTAATAACGAGCTCATTCCTCAACTTAAATCTTATGGTATCGAATTTATCCAATATCATGGAATTTTAGATAAATATACTGAATGGATTCAAAACTACTTCAGTAAATTTATTCAACCAGTAATCACGCCCATCAGTTTAGACCCTGCCCATCCTTTTCCCCGTTTAGTCAATAAGAGCCTTAATTTTATTGTCACGCTTGAAGGTAAAGATGCTTTTGGTCGTCAGATTGAGCTCGCGATCGTACCTGCACCGAGAACTTTGCCAAGGGCGGTCAAAATTCCTGATGACTTATGCGAAGGTAAGCAACATTACATCCTGTTGTCGGCTATTCTGCAACAACATATCAATGACTTATTTCCAGGAATGAAGGCGACAGGATGCTACCAATTCCGTGTTACACGCAATGCTGACTTAAATTTAGCTGACGATGTAGACGATCTGGCAGTTGCTCTTAAAGATGAACTTTCTTCGCGAAGATTTGGACGTGAAGTTCGACTTGAAATTGATCACAATTGCCCAGAAACGATTAACCAATATCTACTTGAACAATTTTCTTTAGAACCTTCACAACTCTATCGTGTTCAAGGTCCTGTAAATTTAGCTCGATTATTTTCAGATTTTGATTGTCCAGATTTGAAGTTTAAACCCTATCAACCCGTGATACCGAAGATATTGAGACAATCAAAAAGTATATTTGATGTATTAAAACAACGTGATGTCCTTTTACATCATCCTTTTGACTCATTTTCACCCGTCATCAACCTGTTAAAAGAGGCTGCAAAAGACCCTAATGTCTTGGCAATTAAGCAAACTCTTTATCGCAGCGGACCAGATTCAGAGATCGTTCAGGTCTTAGCAGAAGCAGCACGAAATGGTAAAGAAGTTACTGCGATTATTGAATTACGTGCTAGATTCGATGAAGAATCCAATATCATGGTCGCCAACCTCCTACAAGAAGCTGGAGCTGTTGTTGTGTATGGCATCGTGGGCTATAAAACTCACGCTAAAATGATTCTGGTTGTTCGTAGAGAAGCAGATCATCTGAAACGGTATGTTCATTTGGGAACTGGCAATTATCATGCTGGTAATGCAAAAATGTATACCGATTACGGTCTTCTGACCACTGATGATGACATTTGTGAAGATGTCCATAAAATCTTTCAAGAATTGACAGGTATGGGAAAAATGGCAAAGCCTAAAAAGCTGTTCCATGCACCTTTTACCTTGCATGAACAGCTTTTAAAACTCATTGCCAATGAAATCCACCATGCTAAGTCTGGTCATAAAGCGCATATTATTATCAAAGTTAACGCTTTAACTGAACCTAAATTAATCGCGGCACTTTATCAAGCGTCAAATGCAGGTGTTCAAATCGATCTGATCATTCGTTCCATCTGTTCATTAAGACCTCAAGTACGACAGTTATCAGAAAATATCCGCGTCAGATCCATTGTAGGACGTTTTTTAGAACACACACGGGTCTACTATTTTCTAGATCAAGGCAATGAGAAATTATATTGTTCAAGTGCAGACTGGATGGGACGTAATTTATTTTCAAGAGTGGAAACTTGTTTTCCGATTGAAGATAAAAAACTAAAGAAAACGATTATTAAAGATGGTCTACTGAATTATCTGAACGATAATCAACGTGCTTGGGAATTAGATCAAGAACATCAATGGAACAAGGTATGCCCAACTGATGATCAAGAAATTTTTATCGCTCAAGAATATCTAACCAATCTACGTCAAATGTAGTGATCAAACATTAAGTGTGATCCACAATGTCCTTAAATTGAGCATCTAATACTTGGGCCAATGATTGAGGATCTAATCCGATATCTAGCCCTCGTTTTCCACCACTCACGTACACCTTTTTAAGAGAACTTGCCGATTGGTGAATGACTGTATTAAGTCGCTTTTTTTGAGCAATTGGACTAATCCCACCCACTAAGTAACCGGTCAGACGCTCAGCCACTTTCGGATCAGCCATTTTAAGTTTTTTACAACTGAAAGCATTCGCCGCCTTTTTTAAATTAAGTTGATGGTCCACTGGTAAAATTGTCACAAAATAATTGACATCATCTGTCACTAGAAGTGTCTTAAAAACTTCATGTACAGATAAACCCAATTTTTGAGCTGCTTCTAAACCAAAACTTTCAGCATTAGGATCATGCTCATATTCATGAACAGAATAATCTATCTTTTTGTTTTTTAGAAATTTACAAGCTGGCGTCATGATGATTTCAGGCATTTAATAATGGCATTATTATAAGAAAATATTGAATCAATTTTAAAGTTTTTCTGATCTATTTATCTTACTCATCAATATATTGCAAAACTACAACACTCCAATTTATCTAGGGCTTGACCCCAATCACCAGCTTACTTATGATTTTTGCAAATTGAATTTGTACGGTTACTATTTTGCTTTTTTTACAACGTTTACAATCACCTCCCCCATCCTTTACTTTCCTTAAATATAGTTTAGTTCTATCATCGTGTATCGTGTTTGTCGGTTGCTCATCTTTAGGTGGTGGTTCAGTACAAAAACGCGCCGCAAAACTTTCAACAGGTATTCAAAAGGCATACTCTGTACACCCAGACACCGCAAATAGGGTTTCACCACTAATTGTGCAAAGTGCGCAACAATTTGATGTCGACCCCCTGTTAATGGCCGCTCTTATTCGACAAGAATCGAGTTATCGAAATTATGCAGTATCACCAGCAGGTGCTGTAGGTCTTACCCAAATTATCCCTAGATATTGGCAACAATCTTGTCCAGGTGACCTTTTTCAAGAAAATATTAATATACATTGTGGGACTTTTATCCTATCAAAATATAATCAATCTACTGGTAGCTGGAAAAAAGCACTGGCCTATTACAACGTTGGACCTACTGGATACAACACAAATCGAAAAATGAAAAAACAAGGTAAACGTTATGCCAAACAGGTTAAAGAGCATCAAAAAATTTTAAAATCACATTTATAAAAAAAGCCTCTTATGAGGCTTTTATTCTACTGTGTAATTGAAGATGCGATTTTTATTTTTTCAGGAACTGTTTCAATCACTTTTGTCCTTTTAATACATAATACGGCTATTGCACCAATTACTGCTGGTATAGCAACGGCAATGAAATTCCATTTGTGCGGCAATTCCATTCCTAAAAGAATACCAATGACAATGGGGCCGACAATTGCACCTATACGCCCTACTGCTGAAGCCCAACCAATCCCAGTTGAACGTACAGCAATTGGATAAGATTGCGCTACATAGCTATATATTAAAATACTTGTACCAATTGATGCTGCACCAGCCAATGCCACAAGTAGATAAATAACCATTGGCGGCGAATTGAAACTTAATCCAAATAAAGCGAAAGCTCCAATTACAAACATCGAAATCACTACAGGTTTGAGATGAAATTTGTCTGCTAGAATTCCACCACCAATAGTACCGATGACAGCGCCAATATTTAATGAAAGTAAAAACGTTAAACTACTTCCTAAAGAATAACCTGCAGCCATCATTAACTTTGGTAACCAACTTCCTAATGCGTATGTCATTAAAAGACACATAAAAAAGCAGCACCAAAATAACAACGTCGTTGTCGCTCTATTATCAGTAAAAAGAGATTTAACCGATGCATCAGGTAGTTTAATTTCGTTTAGAACCAAATGAGTTGTAGAGTTAACATTTAAATCTGCGTTGATCTTATTAATAATTTCTGAGGCAGGTTCATAATTTTTTTGTTTCACTAAAAATGTTAGTGATTCAGGCATATACTTCCATATAAACGGTAATACTAATAATGGAATTCCTGCAATAAAGAACATAATCTGCCAACCAAATTCAGGTGTAAATTTTACACCCAATAAAGCCGCCATAATTCCGCCAACTGCATAGCCACTAAACATAATTGTAACTAAGGTACTTCTCAATTTTTGTGGTGCATATTCAGAAGTTAAAGTTACTAAATTTGGCAAAACACCGCCTATACCAAGTCCAGCAATAAATCTTAAAATTCCAAATTCTGTTGGATTACTTGCGAATCCTCCTAAAAAAGTAAAACCACTGAACAAGGTTACACAAATTAAAATAACTTTTTTTCGACCAATTTTATCTGCCAACATACCAAAAAGCATCGCACCAAACATCATTCCCGCTAGCGCTGTGCTCGCTAATAACCCAGCTTGGACAGAAGTCATACCCCACTCTTGCATAAGAAGTGGCAACGTTACGCCATTAATTGCTAAATCATAACCGTCAAAAATTACGATAAATAAACACCATAATACGATTGATAAATGAAAGGGTTTAAATTTTGCATTATCAATTACAGCATTCACATTCATTGTCTGCGCTGTCATTTTTATCTCACCTCCAATTGTGAGTATTTTTAAAATAATGAACCTAGATTCATATTTTATATAAATGCAATAAATTAGGATTTTTGTCTATACAACTTTCTAGTGGACTATTCATTTAATAGATTGATTAATAATTCAATTGGCATAAAAAATCATGAAAATTCAAGTTTTAAGAGTTTTATATTTATTCTTAGTTACTAAGAATGAATTCTTATATAACCTTTCGACTGAAATCTTGATTTTTAATACTCAATCTGCAAATTAGGATTGGCATTTTATTTAATAGTCAACTTTAATGCTCTTTGTAAATAAAAATTTCATTGTAAATCATTCATTTTTTGAACCATTCATTATTGTTTATTATTTAGCTTTTCAACTAATTAGTTGGGTTGTTTTTATGATATTAGCCTTATCACTAAGGCATTTATTGTTTAGCATAAATTAACTGAATGGAGCTTCTTATTTAATTACAAGGGTTTAATTATTTTCAAATTCGATTATCCACATAAAAAAACACCCCCTTGTATTGAAGGGGGTGTTTAGAATAATGAGCTGGCGATGACTTACTCTCACATGGGTAACCCCACACTACCATCAGCGCTAAGAGGTTTCACT
>NZ_JBWYIL010000022.1:0-18542 GCF_056779755.1 Acinetobacter sp. 24-47-66 | reverse complement strand
GAGCTGTTCCAATGCCGAAAAGATGTTGGCAAGCATGGTTATTATCTGTCTTTTATAATTTAATAAGGCTAAAGAATTTCTTAATATTTAATCAAAAAAAATACGATTTACCTAGTCTTGGTTACATAAATGAACTTTAAAAAATGTAAAAAAATCGGCAATAAATTGCCGATTTTTATTTCTTATTAAGATGAGATTTATTCTGTTAGCATTAAATCTGCACTCATACCAACCGTATTGTAACCAGCATCTACATATAAAATCTCGCCAGTAATACCATTTGCCCATGGTGAACATAAGAATAATGCCGCATTACCTACATCTTCAATCGTGACATTACGTTTTAAAGGTGCAACCTTTTCATTCAGATCAAGCATCTTACGGAAAGACTTAATACCTGAAGCCGCAAGCGTACGAATTGGACCAGCTGAAATCGCATTTACACGAATTCCTTCAGCACCCAAACTTGAAGCCAAGTAACGAACGCCAGCCTCTAAAGATGCTTTCGCCAATCCCATAACATTATAGTTTGGCATCACACGCTCTGAACCTTGATAAGTGAGTGTGAGCAAACAGCCCTGACGAGCAGTTAAAAGTGGTTTTGCCGCACGAGCCATGGCAATAAAGCTATAGGCACTGATGTCATGCGCGATTTTAAAACCTTCACGATCAGTAACTTCAGTAAAATCACCATCTAAAGTATGTGCTGGTGCAAAACCAATTGAATGCACTACGCCATCCAAACCATCCCAATGTTTTGCTAATTCAGCAAATGCCTGTTCGATTTCAGCATCAACAGCAACATCACATGGAAAAACTAGTTTTGAACCAAACTGTTCAGCAAAGTCATCAACACGCTTCTTCATTTTTTCATTAGGATAGGTAAATGCCAATTCTGCACCTTCACGGTGTAGAGCTTCTGCAACACCGAATGCAATCGACAATTTACTCGCAACACCCGCGATTAAAAAACGTTTACCTGCTAATAGTCCTTGTGCCATGTGACTCTCACTCAAATTAATTTTCATGCATGATGCCAAGTCTAGAGCATTTACGAAATTGCATAATGCATCTTTTTTCAAAAAATTGTTAAACCGAATTAGACGCTAAAAAAAGATCAGACATCAGTCTGATCTTTTTACACGCCTTAGCTGAACTGCATTAGTCATTACTAGACAGTAGACCAATTAAACGCAAAAAAGAGAAATACATCCAAACTAAAGTGGCTAACAAGGCAATACCGCATAACCATTCCATCGCTTTAGGCGCGTATTGAGCTGCGGCATTTTCAATCAAGTCGAAATCTAAAATTAGATTTAATGATGCAATAATGGCCACAAAAGCTGCAAATCCTAAACCTAGCCAATTATTATCAAATATATATGGAATGCTCGAACCAAAAGCTAGACTCATAATAAATTGGAGAACAAATACAATCGCAATCGCAATGGTGGCTGACAACACAACCGCTTTAAATTTCTCAGTCGCACGAATAATTTGAAAACGATAAAGCGTGAACATCACCAAAGTCGTGACAAATGTTGCGAGCAAAGCCTTTAAAGGAACACCAGGATATTTCAGTTGAAATATGACTGAAATCCCCCCTAAAAATGCACCTTGAAATAAAGCATATGGAATAGCCAAAGTTCGAGCAGTATTCGGCTTAAAAGTAGTAATGAGTGCCAGAATGAATCCACCAATCGCCCCCACCATCGCACTAGCATAGGCGAGTGATACATTTAAAGTCATAAAACTATAAATAAACAGCGCGATACCCACCGCTGCCGAAATCACAGTTAATACAACAGATTTCTGAATCGCGCCTTGAATGGTCATGGGTTGTTGATAATTGGATACAGTCTCTACACGGGTTAAAATCGGATTACTACTTTGCATAACTTAGTCTCTGTTATCATTCTTAAATTTTCACTATTCTGAGATCTATCAGCATAAAAGTCAGTTTATTTTTTGCTATCAACTTTTAAACATTTTAATTAATACTTTGTTCTTTCGATCATTTATAAAATCTATAAAAAAAGAGGCCTCAGCCCCTTTTCTAAAAATGCAACTGATCTCTTTAATTATTTGAGATGAAAAAATATTGACGGTAATACTTCAATTCAGCAATTGAGTCACGAATATCATCCATCGCAAGATGAGAAGCATTTTTCTTTAAACCACTCATAATTTCTGGGCGCCAGCGTTTTGCTAACTCTTTAACAGAAGACACATCCAAATTACGGTAATGGAAGAACTGCTCAAGCTCTGGCATTAAACGATGTAAGAAACGGCGATCTTGGCAAATTGAGTTTCCACACATTGGAGATGATTTTGGATTGACCCATTTTTTTAAGAATTCAAGTGTTTGTTGCTCAGCATCTTGCGCAGTTAGCTTACTACGGCGTACGCGTTCAATAAGTCCAGATTGCCCGTGCTGACGTGTATTCCATTCATCCATCGCATTTAAAATAATATCTGACTGATGTACAGCTAACACTGGGCCTTCAGCAAGAATATTTAAATGATCATCCGTAATAATCGTTGCAATTTCAATAATTTGATCGTTGTCTGTATCTAACCCTGTCATTTCAAGGTCGATCCAAATTAAGCGGGTATCTGGGGTGCTGCTCATAAAGTGCAATCTTATTGGGCTAAATTAAAGATGGATAGTAGCAAATTATTCCGATCTTGGCTGTAAATCCATGGCTCATCATGCTATTTTTGCCATCTAAATTTCAAGGTTTTTTTAGGTTATGAATGGCTTTAATTCGTAAGCGTCGTTTGACAGAGCAACAACAACGTCGTATTCAGAAACAACATCAAACACGTCAAGAAGAAATCGACACGTCTCACGACTTAGAAGGCTTAGTCGTCCAACACTATGGTCGACAACTCGAAGTACAAGCCCTCTCCTTGCCTGATCAACATCCAATAAAACCAGATACCAAAGAAGGTGAGCCAGAACCTTTTTGGAAACCTATTGAGCTGAATAGCGTTTGGCGTTGTCATACCCGTACCAATTTAGAATTATTGGTTACAGGTGATCGCGTAAAATGGCAAGCAGATCCAAATACTGGCTTAGGCATTATCACAGCGATTCAACCGCGACAATCCTTGTTGACTCGCCCAGATCGTTATCACAAAGTAAAACCAGTAGCTGCAAATATCAGCCTGATCGTCATTGTGATTGCACCGTTACCAGAACCTGCACCAACCCTAATCGATCGTTATTTGGTTGCATGTGAAGATGCCAATATTCCAGCTTTATTAGTATTAAACAAATGTGATTTACTGAAAGAAAATGATCCAATTTTGCTGTTAGCAGAAGAATATCGTCAACTTGGTTATGATTTCATCCTGACCCAATCCAATGGTAATTTAGATGGGTTGATTCAACGTATTGACAACCAAACTGTTGCATTTGTAGGTCAATCAGGTGTTGGGAAAAGTACACTTATTAATGCCATCATTCCTGATGCTGATCAAAAAACCAATGTCATTTCAGAAAACTCCGCACTCGGTCAACATACTACGACCTCAACACGTTTAATTCGTTTTGGTGAAAATGGTGCTTTAATCGATTCCCCAGGTATTCGTGAATTTGGCTTATGGCATTTAGATCATGAGAAAATCGATGGTGGCTTTCCTGAAATTTCTGCACTCTTAGGACATTGTCAGTATCGCAATTGCACGCATACGCACGAAAAGCAATGTGCGCTTAAAGAAGGTGTCAAAAATGGTGATATTTTACAAAGACGTTTAGAAAGTTATCTACGTCTAATTGATGAGATTACTGAGGCGCAACAAAAAAATTAGTTTTCTTTAAGTGCACCCTTGAAGCGGTGATTTTGATCACCATATATATACGTTATACTCAACGCAGTTTTTAATTAGTCATTAGGTGATTTGTGGAACGTTGGTTCGAATTTATGGGGAATCACCCCTTTTTATTTGCAATTTTAGGGGCCCTTATTGTTTTGTTTTTCGTTTTTGAAGGACAACGTAGTGGTCGTAAAATTTCGCCACAATCGCTCGGAATTTTAGTGAAAGCTAAAAATGCGATGCTGATTGATTTGCGCGATGCTAAAGATTTCCGTGAAGGTCATATTAGCGGTAGTCGTAATATTCCATATAGTCAAATTGCTGCAAATGTTGAAGAATTAAAAGCTGCGGACCGTCCATTGGTATTCATTTGTAATTTAGGCCAAGTTGCAGGCTCTGCTCTACAACAAGTCGGTCATGCAGATAGTTATCGTTTAGACGGTGGTATCAGCAACTGGAAAGCTCAAGGCTTACCTTTAGTAAAAAGCAAAAAAGCTTAAGGAGTTTGTAAAATGACAGCTCAAGTGACTGTATATTCAACAACGATGTGTCCTTATTGCGTACGTGCAAAGCAACTCCTTGAACGTAAAGGCATTGAGTACAAAGAAATTAATTTATCAAAAGAAGCACCTGAGGTTCGTGTTGAGTTAATGCAAAAAACCAACCACCGCACAGTGCCACAAATTTTCATTAAAGATCAATTCATCGGTGGTTTCGACCAACTTTATGCTTTAGAGCGTGAAGGTAAACTAGACGAATTATTGGCATAATCACTAAATCTAAGGAATTAAGAATGAGTGAAGAACAACAAGTTCAACCACAATTAGCATTAGAACGTATTTATACAAAAGACATTTCTTTTGAAGTTCCTGGTGCTGCGGTTTTTACAAAAGAATGGCAACCTGAGTTAAACATCAATCTTTCTTCATCAGCTGAAAAAGTAGATCCAACTCATTTTGAAGTTTCTTTAAAAGTGGTTGTACAAGCTGCGAATGCAGGTGAAACTGCATTTATCGTAGACGTAACACAATCAGGAATTTTCTTGATTGATGGCGTTGAAGATGAACGTCTTCCGTACATTCTTGGTGCTTATTGCCCTAATATTTTGTTCCCATTCCTTCGTGAAGCGGTGAACGATCTTGTAACTAAAGGTAGCTTCCCTCAATTACTTCTTACACCGATTAACTTTGATGCTGAGTTTGAGGCGAACATGCAACGCGCTCAAGCTGCCGCTGCTGAAGGTCAAGCTTAATCGTCTGATTAACTTCCCCCTTATAAAAAAGACCGCATTTGCGGTCTTTTTTACATCCTACATTTAAACAGGTCGTTTTTCTTGATGTAATGCATCGTGGATAGCTTCAACTAATTGTTGTGCAATTTCTTGCTTTGAAGCTTTTTCAAGATCACGTTTTTCCATTTCATATTGTTCAGCAAAAAACACAGTCATCGCATTTTCATCTGAAGCAAAACCAATATCCGCTCTTGAAACATCATTGCATGCGATCATATCTAGTTTCTTAGCCACCAATTTACCTGCGGCATATTCTTCGACATTACGCGTTTCAGCTGCAAAACCGACCATAAATGGACGTTTGTCTTGCAAAGCTATCGTCGCCACGATATCAGGATTTTTAACAAGAGAGACAGCTAACTCATCACCAGCTTTTTTGATTTTATGTTCCGCAACTTCTGCAACACGATAATCCGCTACGGCAGCTGTCGCAATAAATACATCACATCCTGTTTCCAACTGATTCATACTTAAGTCAAGCATCTGTCTCGCTGAAGATACATTTAAACGCTTCACCCCATTCGGTGTATCTAAACTGACAGGACCCGCGATCAGTGTCACCTCAGCACCTGCTGAATAACATGCAGCAGCAATAGCAAACCCCATTTTTCCAGTGCTGTGGTTTGAAATATAACGCACTGGATCAATTGCCTCTCGAGTTGGACCTGCGGTAATCGTCACTTTTTTACCCGCCAGCAAGCCAAATTTTTCTGCAATTGCACGCTGCGCTTTATGGAAATATTCTCGTACCTGTTCAGCTAAATCTTCAGGCTCAGGCATACGTCCTAATCCAACATCGCCACACGCTTGAGAACCCGCCTCAGGCATAATGACATGCACACCATCATCGACCAAAGTACTCAAATTGCGCTGTGTTGCTTTAGCCGCCCACATTTGTTGATTCATGGCAGGCGCGATCCAAACAGGTGCTTTTGTTGCCAAATAGAGTGTACTGAGTAAATCATCCGCTAGTCCGCAAGCAAATTTAGCAATACTGTCACAACTGGCAGGAGCGACAAGCACCAAATCCGCCCATCGTGCTAATTCGATATGCCCCATTCCAGCTTCAGCTTCTGTATTTAGAAGTTCAGTATGCACTGGATTACCCGACAATGCTTGAAAGGTAAGCGGCGTAATAAAAGCTTGGGCACCTTGAGTCATTACAACTCGGACATTAAATCCGTAATCTTTAAGTCGGCGTACTAAGATGGCACTTTTATAAGCAGCGATACCACCAGTAACAGCAAGAATAATATTTTTATTGGAGAACACACTAAGATCAAAACTCAAGATCACGTCACCTTTTTATTGCAGTGGCGCTCACAATAGCATTAAATATTCTGCCACCCAAGATATACCTTGGTGAATATTCAAAAGTTAAAATAATTTAAAACAGTGAATAATAATGAATAATTCGATCAAACAATGGCCCGAACAAGAACGACCGAGAGAAAGATTACTCCGCCAAGGTGCTCATAGCCTCTCTGATGCAGAACTGCTCGCCATCTTTTTAAGATCAGGATCTCAACAACACTCTGCAGTCGAATTAGCAAGATTGATGTTGCAACATTTTGGAAGCTTAAATGCAGTGTTTGATGCATCGATAGACGAAATTCGCATGTTCCATGGCATGGGAGACACTAAATACTCTCAATTGATGGCTGTAAAAGAGCTTGGACGGCGTTACTTGCAACATCAATTGAACCAACAAATTGATTTAAGTCGCTCTGATTTAATTCAAGATTATCTTCGTTATGAACTTATTGGCGAATCTCAAGAGATTTTCGCGGTACTCTGTTTAGATGCAAGGCTCAGAAAAATTAATTTTAAAAAATTATTCTTTGGTTCTACTAACCACTGTGCAGTTTCAATTAATCAGTTTATTCGACATATCATCCACACTCAGGCGAGTGCTGTGATTATTGCACATAATCATCCTTTAGGAATTCCTCAGCCCTCAATTGACGATATCAATTTGACGAAATCTTTAAGTAGAGCTTGTAATTTAATTGAGGTTAAATTACTCGATCATGTCATCATTTCCACCGAAGGCAGCTACTCTTTTATGGAGCACCAACTGATCCGAGAATAAGTCTATAAATTACAGAATAAAATTGCTCGAAGTTTCCATTTTTTATCATTGACAATACTCGCTGAACTAGTGAAGATCATAGAAAAATGAAAGATTGATTTACATGATTGTTCGTGATCAAACCGATACGCTAAAACTATTATTTTCATGGCGTGGAACCATCTTACCGAAGGTATTACCTCCACTTGGAATCGTTATGCTGATTTCAGCAATCGTGGGGGGAATTGAATATATAAATCTCTATAGATTCCCTGAAATTCCTTTGGTTGGGTTTACACTGATCGGAGTAGTATTGTCGATTTTTTTAGGTTTCAAAAATTCGGCGTGTTATGACCGTTGGTGGGAAGCGCGTAAATTATGGGGGAGCTTAATCGCCAATGCTCGACATTTCGATCGAGATTGCCGGATCTTGCCGCAAGGTCGTCGTGAACGTGTAATTCAGCATATGATTGTTTTTGCTAACGTACTGCGTGACCGTCTTCGTCATCAAACAGTCAGTCCCGATGCTTTGCATCAAACCAGTGGCATGAGCCCACAAGCTTTAACTCAGCTTTACCAGCAAGCCAATGCACCACAATACACATTAAGTTTGATTCAATGGGAGTTGATGCAGTCACTGAAAGAAGGCGAAATTTCAGACATTATTTATACACAAATGAACCAACATGTAACTGAATTAAGTTTGGTTCAAACAGGCTGTGATCGTATTGCTACAACTCCTTTACCTTATGCTTATTCAGTACTCTTAAACCGTACCGTTTATTTTTTCTGTTTTATGCTTCCATTTAGTTTAGGCTCGGTGCTCGGTTTGGCGACGCCACTTTTAGTCGGTATTTTAGCATATACGTTTTTGGGGCTTGATGCGCTCAGCTCTGAAATAGAAGAGCCTTTTGGTACGCAAAGTAATGATCTTCCACTCGATGCCATGGTTCGTACAATCGAGATTGAACTACTCGGGACTTTAGGAAAACCAACTCCTCCACCAATCCAAGCTCAAGATCACAACTTACTTTGATTCATGACAACTTAATGTCTTATCAACGCCTAAAATTCTCTTATCCGTTGTTATAAGAGAATTTCTATACAATAAAACTTTCCCAGATGCCAACCTGCCCCTCTTTCACTTGAGGGATATTCCCCAATTTTATCCATGGCATATTATCTCCATGAAAATCACTTCCAACTGATACTTTAAGCCCAAATTCGGCAATCATTCGGTCTACCATTTGTCGCGTCGAGGTAGGCTCAATCGCAGGTGGCAACTCAACTGCGTCGCCTCCGTAACGTGCAAATATTTCAATTAAATAACGAATGTTGGTCGCAGATAAATCATAACGGGTAGGATGTGCCAAAACAGCAAACCCTTGAGCCTCATGAATTACACGTATTGTTTCCTCCAGACCAAGTCCTTCAAACTGAACATAAGCTTTTTTACCTTCTTTGATATATTTGTCAAAAGCTTGTTGCGGACGTGAAACATAACCCTTCTCGACCAGCGTCTTCGCAATATGGGTTCGTGTCACACGATCAGGTATACCCTCGACCTTCGCAACCACATCCGCGTAAATATCCTCTCCAACAAGAGGCTTCAACAATTCACAGATGAGTTGAGCACGTTCAGCTCGAATCATCTTTTGTTGTTCTAGTAGCTTATGCAAAGGATCAGGTGATTGCATATTCAGTGCGACCACATGCACACCATAACTTTTTTTGGTCGAAGGTCTAGACCACTGACTTGAAATTTCCACACCTGAAATAATTTGAATTGGTTGATTTTTTGCAACTTTTTCAGCCAAAACCAAACCATCCATGCTATCGTGGTCAGTCAGTGCAAGGGTATGTATCCCTTTTTCGAGCGCAGCTTGAACCAGTAACTCTGGCGACAAAGTTCCATCAGAAATATTACTATGTGTGTGTAAATCTACGCCTTGCATCTTTTATACTAATCCATCCACCTGAACTGCATAGATACTTTAACATGAAAGCACTTTTAGACTTTGTGCCACTCATAATTTTCTTTTGGCTTTACAAAACTGTCGATCCCAAAGATAACAATCACCCTTTACTGCAATGGATCGGCTCTGCAGGTGGCGTCGATAATAACCATATTCTCGTTGCTACAACGGGCTTAATCATTTCTATGCTCGTGGTCTACGGCGCATTATTTGTCCGCCAAAAATTTCATCTCGATAAACAACAATGGATTGTTTTATTTATGACGGTGATTTTTGGTGGGATTACTCTCATGTTGAGTGATGATTTTTATATTCGTCTCAAAGCAGCGATCTTGAATTTTGTATTTGCTGGTGCTTTCTTAATTTCACCTTATTTTGGTAAAGACCGCAAACCTCTCATTCAACGCTTATTTGGTCCTATTTTAAATTTAACACCGCAGGGATGGAAAAATTTAAACTATGCTTGGGCCGCGATGTTTGTTGGTATGGCATCATTGCATATTTTCTTTGCTTTCGTGTTCATGGATGGAAAATATTGGGGTGAATTTACTGCTTTTGGTGACATGATTGTGATGTTTTCATTTATCATTATTCAATTCATCATTTTACGAAAACACTTTAAATCTGCAGAAGAATAATCGTGTTGAAAGAGGATATAGAGATTTCGCCATGCCCTTATTTGTAGTGACGTGTACCGACCAAGAAGGTACTGTTGAAAAACGCTTAGCAACACGCCCACAACACCTTGCACGCCTTGAAAAACTGGCTGAGGAAGGTCGCGTAATCGTCGCTGGCGCGATGCCAAAAGATCGTAATAACCCACAAGCTGGATTTTATGGCAGCACCCTTATTTTAGATTTTGAAAGCCGTGAAGCGTTAGATGAATGGTTAGCAGATGAGCCTTTTTTAAAAGAAGGTATTTATGCCAGCATTGACGTAAAACCTTTTAATAAAGCATTACCACATGAATAAGATGATGAATTTGACACGCTCTGCTCTTTTCATCAGTTTTGCATTGGTATCTTCAGCTTGGGCTGAACCCGCAGCAACTACTGCTGCACCAGCGAATCCAGCTGCACAGTCTCAGCCAGCAACAGCTACGCCTGCAAAGCCACTTACAGCTGAACAAATTGCACGAAATAAAGCGCTTCAAGAAGCAAAAGTAAAGGCTTTAGTCAAAGACCAAGCAACACGTCTCCAACAGCTTGAAAAAGCAAACCTAGAAGCTTTAGCACAGAATCAAGAATTACAACTAAAAAATGATAATTTAGGTGTACAAATTCAGGTGCTTCAAAGTGAACGTAGTGCTCAAATGTTTTTGTACGGTGCAGCAACAATGGCTGTCGGTATTTTTGTCGGCTTTATTATTGCCAGTTACATCTATACAAAACGACGTCGTCAGTGGTAAACCACTGACACGCTTTTCAAAGGTTTCAAATTTTGACTCAGGCCATTCAAACTGCTGATCTCGATTGGCAACTCGTTGATGGAATCGATATTCCAGTTTCTAAAATTTTCGGTGATGTTTATTTTTCAAAAGCCAATGGCCTTCTTGAAACGCGTCATGTCTTTATCAATGGTAATGATCTACATGAACGCCTATCGGACTTAAAACCATTTGAACATTTCACAGTCGGAGAAACTGGCTTCGGCACGGGTTTAAATATCCTCACCCTTTGGCAACTTTGGCAATCAATTCGTCCAAATAATCATAGTCAACTGCATGTCATTACGGTGGAAAAATTTCCATTGAGCAAGGCTGATCTGATCCGAGCTTTAAATGCTTGGCCTGAACTGAAACATTTATCAGATCAACTCATTGCCCAATATCCACTGCCGATTGCAGGATGCCACCGCCTTCATTTTCCAGATGAGCGTTTTAGTATTGATATTTGGTTAGGTGATGCACATGATGTTTTTCCAGTCATTGCCAAAACTAGCACTGTCAATGCATGGTTTTTAGATGGATTTGCTCCTGCCTGTAATCCAGATATGTGGGAAGAACAAGTTCTGAATCAAATTATTCGACTATCAGATATTGGAACTACTTTTGCCTCTTTCAGTGTTGCTGGCATCCTCAAAAGAGGATTAAAAAAACACGGCGTGAAAATTACACGCCCAAAAGGGTTCGGACACAAACGTGAAATGCTAAAGGGAGTTTTACTGCCTTTAGACGAAGAGGCTGAAAAAAGTGAACTCTCTCCCGAAGATTACCAATACAAACCACACTCAAGTTCTCAACACCGTATAGGCATTGTAGGCGCTGGAATTGCGGGTTTAAGTTGTGCCTATGCCTTTGCATTAAGAGGTCACCGCGTCCGCCTATTTGACCACCATGAGCCATTAAGTGGCGCGTCAGGAAATCCTCTGGCTTTATTGAATCCCAAACTCTGTCCTATTGAACAAAGTGCCGATCATTTGATGACATTAGCATGGCAACATGCGATGAACCATTATTCAAAATTTAAAGCCTTTGACGAAGCACAAGTCCATCAAATCCCTCTTAAACACGTTGATGAACTTCTCGATCTTGCAAATCAATATCCAGAAAACATACTCGAAGCAAATTCTGCCGCTGAAAACAGCCTGTTCAACCAAGCATTCCTCACCCTGAAACAGGCTGGAACAATCAGACCGCATGATTTGGCTAAAGAAATTTTATCGAATGAACTGATCGAATTTCAGCAAGCGACAATCAAATCGTGGGATCTACTTGCCAATCATCAAGTCGGTATAACAGATCATGTTGGACAACAATATCAATTTGACCATGTGATTATTTGTTGTGCCCGTGAAAGTATGAATCTTTTTGATGATTTCCCGATTTTAAAACCAATACGTGGTCAAGTTAGCTGGTTTAACCATGTTTCATCCACACAGTTCAAGAAACATGAAGCATATAGCTATGGTGGCTACTGTATGCCTTTAAATGATCATCAAATCATTTTAGGTGCTTCTTTTTACCCTAATCGAGATGATCAAGATGTTCTTGATGAAGATCATGAACATAACTACAGGTTACTTGCAGATTTCGCACCAGATATTGCTGCACAATTTCCTGACCATCATTCTTGGCATGGTAGAGCTTCTGTTCGTGCACAAAGTCAGGATTATTTTCCGCTTTTAGGTCAGGTTGAATCTGATACTGAAATTTATACACTCTCAGGTTTGGGCTCTAAAGGCTTTTTATTTGCTCCTTTGTGTGCTGAAATTCTAGTGGCTCAAATCTTAAAAACAGCATGCCCTGTATCTGAAACTTTACTCAATAAACTCAATGTTCATCGATTTAGAAAGAAAGTAAGAATAAAGAAGCCATATTTTCAGGCTAAAACTCAATCATCATGATTTATTGAAACTAAAAAAGCGCCATAAGGCGCTTTTTTTCAACCATGATTAACCTTGCTCTAAAGGTAATCCTGCCTCACGAGCAGCACGAGTACCACCCATTAAGACCACATATTCACGTGAACTATCAAAGCCCTCTAATAGTTCTGCAGCACGTGGTGCTTTACTTCCGCCGCCACATAAAATGTAAATCGGTTGATCCGCTGCAACTTGAGTCAGGCTATCTGCTGAAAGTGTGGAAATCGGTTGGTTCACCGCTCCTTTCACATGTGCTTCAGCATAAGCACTTGTATCACGTACATCCCAGATAATCGCGTCAGCTGGGAACTCAAATGTTGTAATTTCTTGTTTACGGATCATTGCGCACTCCTTTGATGTAAACAACACTTGGCAAATGAAGAAAACATCCCTAGCATCTCAGATATTCTTTCTATTTGTAAAGGTCTAAACTATGCCATCTTTCGATATTGTTTCAGAATTAGAGATTTTTGAAGTAAATCATGCAGTTCAAAACACACAAAAGGAAATCGGAACGCGTTTCGACTTCCGTGGTCAAGACGTTTCGATCGAATTAAACGAAAAAAATAAAGAAATTAAGATCTCGACTGAAAGTGACTTCCAATGTGAGCAAGTTTACAACATGCTGGAAAATCACTTTTATAAACGCAAGGTCGACGTTCAAGCACTAGATCCGCAAAAAATGACAGCATCTGGCAAAAATGTCATTCAAGTGATTAAACTTAAAGACGGTCTTGACTCTGATACAGCAAAAAAAATTAATAAAGCCATTAAAGAAAGTGGTATCAAAGTGCAATCTTCTATTCAGGGCGATAAAATCCGAGTCACTGACAAGAAGCGCGATACTTTACAACAAGTTATGGCGTTCTTAAAAGAACAACAATTCGGTATCCCACTTCAATTTAACAACTTCAAAGACTAATCTCTTTGCTCCATCATAGGAACTGATCATGGCAAAAGGCAATCGTTTATCTAAGTTAGTAAAAGCGACATCTAAGTTTCCACAAGGTATCCGTAGTACTTTATGGAGCAAAGCTTTTGGCCGTGTCGTTCCAATGGTGGGAACTGCCAAATTACGTTATCTTGAAGTTAGTCATGCTAAAGTTGTCGTTAAAATCGAAAACCATAAAGCAATGCAAAATCATATTGGTCAAGTGCATGCATGCGCAATGGCGCTGATCGCTGAAACAGCTACAGGCTTTGTTACCGGCATGAATGTACCCGATACCTCAATTGTATTAATAAAAAGTTTAAAAGTAGATTTCAAACGCCCATCTAAAGGTGCGATGACCGCAGTCGCTACATTGACTGATGATCAACAAAAACAGATGCAAGAGTCTGAAAAAGGTGAGACCCTTGTCAAAGTGATCGTGACAGATGAGTCTGGCGAAGAACCAATTCAATGTGAAATGCTCTGGGCTTGGATTTCGAAATCTCAACTTAAGCAATAAAGCTCATGATCATATTGATCCTAAAAAAGTTTCCCTAATAAAAAATCCCAACAATGTTGGGATTTTTTGTGATTAGATGCTTAGAGATTCTTGAAACTTTTGTTTAACATCATCTGGAATCTGGCGTTTTGCCCCTTTCACATCCACCGCAACAAAAGTGAAAACACCTTCTGTCACTCTTTTCGCTGGACGTGAAGAGTCGTGACTATCCCATACTTCAATTTGCATTTGAATTGAGGTATTTCCGAGCTTTAAAATTTTAGTATAACAACTAATGACATCACCCACCTTAACAGGCACAAGGAATGTCATTTGATTAATTGCAATGGTTGCACAGCGACCTTTTGTATAACGCTCTGCATGAATAGCTCCAGCCAAATCCATTTGTGAAACAATCCAACCACCAAAAACATCCCCACTCCAGTTGGTATCTGCAGGCATAGCAATGGTTTGAAGGGATAATGTACCTTCTGGCTTAAGTTGAGAATCTGACACAGTCACTCCAAATATTGGCCTATTGGTTAAGCATTTAATTGCTGATTTAACCAATCTCGTAATTGATTTGCACGTAATGCACCACTTATTCTAGCAATTTCATTCGTTTTATTCATCAATACCAACGTTGGAATACTACGAACATTAAAGGCAGCACTTAAGCGCGGATTCGCTTCAGTATCTATCTTCGCAAAAACCACATGCGGATTTGATTTGGCTACTTCAGCAAAATGCGGTGCCATCATTTTACAAGGCCCGCACCATTCTGCCCAAAGATCAATCAATACTGGTAAATCACTGTTGGTAATAAAGTTACTAAAGTTTTGCTCATTCAGCTCAATAGGGGCAAGCGGAATCAAATGCTCATGACATTGACCACAATTCGGCTGAGATTGGATTTTATCTTCAGGTACACGATTTTTTGCGCCACAAGATGGACAAACAACAATCATGAGTTTACTCCTCTATTTTGATCTAAGAATTCTAATTGAAGCTTGATTGCGCTTTCCATCCAATTTGCTTGATAAATATCAAAATGTGTCATATTCCACTCATGGTATTCCACATAAGGTGCCATATTGGTTGCAGTTTCACGACTAATCTCTATGGGAATAACTGCATCTTTCTTGGCAGCTATAAATAACACAGGAATTTTAATACTTCTTGCCGTAGTAATCGGTCGAAATCGTATGACGTCTAACATAGCTCTTGCAGGCACCTCACCGCTCCAATAATAGTTTGAATCGACGATCGACATATACCCTTGATAACTATCCTGACTCGGGTAGAAACTTAATGCATAGGGATGAACGACAGGCATTGTTTTTCCAATACGTCCAACTTTAGCTGCCATTAAATCCTGACTCGATAACTTTAAAGCCTGCGCCATATGTTGAATTGGATATATTTTACCGCTGGCATTTCCATCCACAAAGGGTACTTGCGCTATTGCAGCCCGAACCCCATTTAACTCAGATGCAAGTTTTAGAACATATCCGCCACTCAGACCCGTTCCCCATAAGAAAAGGTGGTGCCCATCAACCAAAGGGAATAATTTGATATGCGCAATCACAGCATACCAATCTTCTAGCTGCTGACGGACAGAGACCATTTCTCTTGGTTTACCCGTACTGCCTCCCCAACAACGATAGTCAAAGAGTACAACCGCAAAACCTGCTTGAGCAAAACGTTGCGCATATTGGATTAATTTGAATTGACGTAATCCTGCAAAACCATGCGCCATAATAAGCACAGGAGGTCTTTTAACTTTGACAGGCAAATAAAGGTCAGCAGCGATCAACTCATTTGCTTTTTGTACGTACAGCGGCTCTACGGTGTAATCGTACATAGGTGCTCCATGCATGTATTCATACGATTTTTATTTTAAATTTTTTGTGTCGATCAAAGCTCATATCTGAGCGAGATGCTATGATAGTAGCATAGTCTTTTAATTTATTTTGGGAGTGACGCAATGAGTGAAAATGTAGGTTTTGCTGGTCAAATTGGGCCAGAACATTTAGTTCAAGTTGTTGAAAAAGGATTTAAATCTGTGATTAATAATCGCCCCGATATGGAAGGCGGACCAGAACAGCCAACAAGTGCCCAAATTGAAGAAGCTGCACGCGCTCAAGGCTTAGATTATGTATATCAACCTGTAGTTGCTGGTCAAATTACTGAGCTTGATGTTCGTACTTTTGCAAATCATTTCAATGAGCTACCAAAACCAGTATTAATGTTCTGTCGTACGGGAAATCGCTCTAACAATCTCTACCAATTAGCAAAACAAATGGATTTGCTTGATGACTAAGATGTGGTTTAGATTCATCCTTTCCACCTTCATTTTTAGTATCGTAACGCTAAGTCATTCAGCATCAGAACCGCTCAGTAAAGCACTTAATCCATCTGTGAGTGTATCGGGTCATATGACGTCTACAAAATTCAATGCCTTAATGCAGCAGGGATTTAAGTCTGTGATCGTTAACCGTCCTGATCAAGAATCAGGTAACGAAACAACTGCAAGTGAATTAAGAGCTTTAGCCGAAAAGTCTAAAATCAGTTTGATTTACCAACCTGTTATTTCAGGTCAAATAACAGATGCAGATGTTCATGAGTTTGCGAAGTATTACAATAGTCTACCTAAACCTATACTTTTAGTATGTAAGTCAGGTAGTCGTTCTACGTTACTATTTAATAAAGCAAATTCATTAGGACTTATTCATGAATAAAATTTGTATTGCATTATGTTGTTCGTTTCTTTTACTCGGTTGCACATCGATGAATGTAAAACCAACTGTTGGTGTGCATGCAGGTACATCATTATAAGATAAATGTATCTTATTCATTTTAAAGGCGCACAAGCGCCTTTTTCTTTCATCTTATTTCAATAACAACCATGAAAATACTTAGTTTTAAATAATACAAATTTTCAATAATGTAGATATCACCAAAAGTTAAAGGTTTAAGTGTAATAAATTGAAAAAAAAACTTCTTCATCGAAGGTTTTTTTATATAGTGAATTCAAATCATTCTTAGTCAATACAATATGTACGATATCATTATTATTGGAGCTGGTACTGCTGGTATTTCAGCTTATAAAGAAGCCATTAAAACTACACAAAATATACTTATTGTGAACGACGGTCCGTGGGATACCACTTGTGCTCGAGTAGGTTGTATGCCGAGTAAAGTTCTAATTTCATCAGCTAATCTTGCGTATAATGCGAGAACTTCAGAACAACTTGGGCTAAAAATTTCTTCTCAAATTGACACTAAAGATGTTATGCAACATTTACAGCAATTACGTGATCGATTTACAAAAGCAACACTGAAGGACGTTAATTCATGGCCTACAGCGCACAAAATTTCAGGTCGTGCAACATTTGTAAATGCAAACACAATCAATGTTAATAATAAGAAATACCAAGCTAAATCGTTCATTATCGCTGTTGGTTCAAGACCAACAGTAAATCAAGATTGGCAACAAAAACTTGGTCATTTATATTTAACTTCTGATCAAGTCTTTGAAATACCTACTTTACCAAAAAGTTTAGCTGTAATTGGAAGCGGTGTCATTGCAATCGAACTTGCACAAGCCATGCAGCGTCTAGGTGTGGAAACTACAGTTTTTGCTCGCAGTAAAAAAATTGGTTCATTGACTAGCCTAGACTTACAAACGCTTGCTCAAGAAATATTCTCAAAAGAATTAAATATCAAATATGAGATTTTACCCGAGCAGGTTGAGAAATTAGGCGAAGATAAGGTTCAAATTAACTTTATCGAAAATGGTAGCAATCAATCTATAGAAGTTGATTACCTATTATCTGCGACTGGTCGTACTACGAATTTAGATACGTTAAATATTCAGCATATAAATGATGAATTCATTGATCTAAAGAAATTACCTGTTGATCCAACCACTAAACAGCTTGGTGACTACCCCATTTACATCGTAGGTGATGCTTTTACTGCAACGCCTATCCAGCATGAAGCATCTTATGAAGGTAAATTGGCGGTTCATAATTGCCTCGATCAACATCAATCGAGTCATAAAAAAAGTCTTACCCCATTGGGTATTATGTTTAGCTCACCAGAAATGGCAGGGATCGGCTCCAATTATCACACACTGCGTAAAGCCAATCATGAGTTTGTTACAGGTATCGTATCCTACGAAAAGCAAGGACGAGCGATTGTCAATGGACAAAATATTGGGGCTGTAGAGGTTTACGTCGATCGACACTCACGTAAACTTCTCGGAGCAGAATTTCTTTGTTATTCAGCAGAACATTTAGCACATTTGCTCGCTTGGGCTATCTCCAGTGATCTTACTGTTGATGAAATTCTAGATCACCCTTTCTACCATCCAACGCTAGAGGAAGGCCTAAGAACTGCGTTAAAACACGCTCGACGACAACTTTAATCTACTATTTGATACAAGGCCCTCTAATGAGGGCTTTTATTTTTATATCTTTATTTCAATTTTTTGATATAAAAAAACACCCCCTTCTATTGAAGGGGGTGTTTAGAATAATGAGCTGGCGATGACTTACTCTCACATGGGTAACCCCACACTACCA
>NZ_JBWYIL010000021.1:0-34250 GCF_056779755.1 Acinetobacter sp. 24-47-66 | reverse complement strand
TCAACACCAGTACCCAAGACAGCATTGTTAGCCATGCCAGCAAAAAGATCAGCTTATTTGCAGCGCAAGAAGGGGCACGACTGTATGCAGGCAAAGGCAAGATCGAGATTCAAGCGCAAGGGGATGGTGCTGATCTGATTGCAAGAAAGGGTGTGCAGATTATTTCGACGGAAGATCGAATTGAAATTAAAGCGGCAAAAAAAATAGTGTTGATCGGTGGCGGCTCACAGATTGAAATTAGCAGTTCGGGAGTTTTACCGACCACAGCTGGTAAGTTTGAAGTCAAAGCTGGACAGCATTTATTTACAAGGGGGGCAAATATTATTTCTGAAAAGTATGCTTTACCAAAGATACAAACTCCTTATAGTAATCAAGTGGATTATAAGTGGGGAAAAAGCTCATTAGGTAAAAAGGAAATCTACGTTCTAAATAAAAATAATGACAATTTATTAAAAACTAATTTTGGATTTTTAGATAGTGAAAAAGAAATTAGCTCTTTACGTTTTTATACATCAGAGTCAGAGAGTTTCGTAGCTTTAGGCTTTAATTCTAACTATGTAACTTTAAAACAGAAGGGTCAAGTTGAAGAAAATATAGATGAATTACTAGAAGAAATAGATGATTTCAATGAGTCAGTAGATTTTGATAGTGTTTATGCTAAAGAGGATTTAGAAGATGAGTAATTTAGTCACACTTGTAGCTAAATTTTATGATCATTCTGGTCGATATTTAATTAATTTAAATGTACAGTCTAGGTATAAAGGCTCTTCTAGAGCAAATAGTCAGAAAACAGACTCTAATGGGTTATTTATTTTTCAGGCATCTCCAAATAGAACTGTAGAAATTCTTGTAAAACCTCCAAACTCTGAAAGATATACTATTTTTAAAACGGTAAATAGCTCAATCAAGTCTTCAACTAAATTGCCAATAATAATCAAATTACCAAAAACTCTCGAAGAATATCAAACCAGGTTATTATCAAAACCTGATAATGGTATGGTGGTTACTTTATTTAAAATTGTTGATAGCAACGATAAAGTTATGACTAACTTTCCTGTTAAATCAAGACCTAAGGGAAGGGCTTCTTCTTATGAACGTTACACTAATCAACATGGTATTGTGGAGGTAGTATCTTCTCGTAATAGAGATATTGAAGTTTTAGTGCTAAAGCCAAATGATCAATTTGTTGTGAAAAGTTCAGTTAATTCAAAAAATGGTTCATTACAACCGATTATAATTAAATTAGATGATTCTTATGAAAAGTTTAAAAGTACATCTATTTTGCACTTGTTGGATCGAGATGGGAGTGATTTTTTAGTTCAAAAGACAAAAGTTGAAATGCTATTAGTTCATTCAGGTCAAAAGCAAATTTTATCTATATCAAATGGTAAAATGCCACTTATAACAATGGTAGGTCAGCAGTTGAGATTCACTGTTTTTAAACCTGATGGCAAAGCATTGGAGCCTGTTAACTACTTCGCAAAAAGAGTTAAAGAAAGTCCTGTTGAATTACATTTAGATGTTGATATATCTAATGGGAATACTGCTCAAGGAGATCCAAATGTTACTAGAACGCTAAATAGTGGTGAATGTGCATGTAATAGGGATATTACAATTAGTGAATTTAAAACAATAACAAATAGTTCTACTGCATTAGAGTTCTTAAGCGATCTTAATGAGCAATTTAAGAAACTTAACATGAATAATTGCTTAGAAAAAGCTCACTTTATCGCACATACATTACATGAGACTGCTGGCTATCGTCTTCTAGAAGAAGGATTAGGAGGAAAACCGGAGAGTAGTGTTTATGATGGTTACAAAGGACGTGGTTTGATGCAGATTACGTACAAGTCAAATTATGAGGGTTATGGAAAGGCTGTTAATGAAGATTTCACAGAAAATAATAAACATCGAATTGCTAAGGAAAAAAAACATGCAGTTGGATCAGCAGTTTGGTATTGGCATCACTCTAAAGCAGGGAATTTATCACCGCATGCTATAAAAAATGATCTAATCGCGACCTGTGCATTAATTAATGGAGGATATAATGGATTTGATGATAGGTTGTCTTATTATAAAAAGGCAGTAGATGCATTTAAAATTAAAAAATGTACTAACATTGAACAGGAAGTTGTAAGACGCTTAGATGATTATACTTCTTTTGAACAAAGTTATATTTACTCTAAGAGGGCAGGTGAGTGTTTTGGGTGGGGATTATGGAATGATCCTCAAGCCAATAAAAAGGGAAAATCAAAAAATGTAGAGCAAGCAAAAAAAGGATATGCTCGATTCCTTGAAATGAGCAAAGATCAAGCATATCCTTTTGGTACTACAAAGGATAAAAAGGGTAACACAATAAGTCGTAAGCGATATGGCTATAGTGCAGATGCAGCAAAATTATTAGCTACTAAAAGGTTAGAAGAACTGTGAAAAAAATCTTATTTATTTATTTTATTCTCGTATCTTGTACTCAAAGCTATTCAAAAAGTAATGATTATTATTGTTTTTCAAATAAGAATACAGTTTTACTGATACCAAGTGACTACCCTAATTTACAATATGTAAAATATTATCCTTATTTAAAGAATATAAAGATATCTAAACCAGTTAAGACTGTAGAGGAAGATATGGGTGAAAACTCTAAACCTGAAATCTACCGTACAATGAATGAAATTATAAATGGTAAAGTTTCAGGGCAATATACATTTATGTCTCAAGGGTATTTATTATACGATGTTACTTATAAGAATTTTAAGACAAAGAAAATAACTCAATTCAATAAAATATCTTTAGAAATCAAGGATATTAACTGCTTGTAGTATTTAGTGATTGTAATATTAATAAAGCCGACTCTCGTCGGCTTTCTATTGTTTAATCTTCCAATACCTTTTCTAGCAACTCTTCACTTGGGGCAAAATAATAAGCTCCGTCTAAAGGCGCAACAAAGTGCAATAAGCGATCATGAATACCATCGCCACTAGTTCCAAACATACGTGTCAGCATGCGATCAATACGTGTTAAATCTTTCGTATAAGCGATAAAATACAAACCTTGATCACCACGTCCATCGCCATACGGTAAAGAATGACGAAGAATTTCAAGCTCCTCACCTTCATCATCTTCAACAACGGTTCGAGCCACATGTGCATTGTCAGGTTTAACATCGTCATCAAGCTCTATGCTTTCGAGTTTGGTGCGCCCAATCACTTGCTCTTGTGCATCAACTTTAAGTTTTTTCCATTTATCTAGATCATGACGATAACGTTGAGCAAAAACGAATGAGCCATCAGTGAAAATTCCTGTATTTTCACCTAGTAAAGCTGTTTCAGCACGATCATCTGGAAATTGAGGGTTTTCGGTGCCATCAATAAAACCAGTTAAATCTCGACCATCAAAATTTCGGAAGCACACGCGCTCATCTAAAACCTCAACCAAATCCTGAATTCCTTCAAAAAAAGCTTGGCTTAAGGCAAAGCAAATATCAGTACGCTGTGCTGCGATATGGATCAAAACATCAGCAGGGACCACAGGCATGGTGAAAGAGCCTTGAATTGGTTCAAGCTGTTTAAAACCTTCTGGTTGGTGAGGGTAGAGTTGTGACCAAAGTTCTGGTCCAAAAGCCACCGCAGTTTTAATTTGAGCATGAGGATGTTGAGTAATTAAGCGATCACGAGTCGTAAAGAGATCTTCAAGTTTTTCTTTTAGTTGATCTATTGATAAATCTTTTAAACGCAAAGTGATAAAGCGAGCATGATCTGAGGGTAATGGTAAGATTACGGATTGGGAAGTCATTCATGGCTCCTGAAATTATAATATCCTAATTTTGCTGATCACATTGTGCCTGATCATCATAGTGCTGAACAGACAGGCGTTTAAAAAAACATTCAAATTTTAAATCTTAAAAAAGTCGAATTGTCATATAATCTCATCAAAATAAATCTCCCAAATTGTTATGTCTTATCAAATGTGGTTTGCCTACATGCTTGCATGTTGGGTTATTAGTATTTCGCCTGGTGCAGGTGCTATTGCATCTATGTCTAGTGGTTTGAATTATGGATTCAAACGAGGTTATTGGAATGCAATTGGTCTGCAGCTTGCACTTTTGGTTCAAATTGGAGTTGTAGCTGCGGGAGCAGGTGTACTATTTGCTACGACACCTTTGGCATTTTTGATCGTCAAATGGTTTGGGGTTGGGTATTTATTATATTTGGCATATTTACAGTGGAAAGCCCCAGTGCAGTCCATCGAAATTCAGACTGATTTAAAGCAAAAGTCAGCGATGAAGCTAGTAATCAGCGGTTTCTTTGTCAATATGAGTAATCCAAAAGCAATTGTATTCTTATTGGCAGTATTGCCACAGTTTCTGGATCTTTCAAAGCCTCAATGGCCACAATACCTCATCATGGCTTGTACAATGATTGCTATCGATCTTATCGTTATGGCTGGATATACAGGTCTTGCAGCGAAGGTATTGCGTTTACTTAAATCACCTCGTCAACAAAAAGTGATGAATCGTACCTTTGCAGGTTTATTTGCAGGTGCGGCTTTTTTATTGAGTTTAGTGCATCAATAAGACACAATAAAATAACGATTGAGGGTTATTTTATTGAAAATTATAATATTAATTTTGACTATTCTGTTAGGGCTTGGCTTAATCTCAACTCCCTATATCTGGGCGTATTTTTATTTACAGCCTGAAAGTGTGTGGGAATGGATCAAGTTTGTGATGTGGGGCGCGGGTGTTGGCATATGCGCCACATTTGGACTTACAGTGATTTTAATTTTGGTCACCACCCTTATAAAAAAAATGATTGTGGATGATACTTCGCGATATAAGATCTTTTTCAAACAAATGGTTTATTTGATGTGGATCAATGTGGTCTTATTTATGACGGCTGCAATCGGTTTACTATTCGAATGGTTACCTTTCTATATTGTTGAATCTTGGTTTATGCCCGAGACCTTTTTTGGCTTTTGGCATGTGTTATGGATAAAAGGCCTCATTAATTTATTGGTTATGGTGGTTTTTATATTCTCTTGTTATATCTTTCTCTGTCTTCATAAATATTTTACAAAGCAGCAAGATTAATGAATAGCCTAAATAATTCAGGCTATCTTTTTAAATTTTTGAATGATAAAAATCACAGCAAATACGATTGCCATGGTTAATACAATGCTTAAACCTGTTGCAATATTTAAACCTGCACTCGACCATAAACCCACAGTCACACCAATTTGAGCCACAATAAAAGACCATAGCACCATGTGTTTAGGTGAGTGTGCTAAAAGTCTTGCAGTTAATGCAGGTATAACCAATAAAGCACCCATGAGTAATGAACCTACTGCACGTAACGCAAGTACTGTAAATAAGGCAAGAAGCAGCATAAAAATAAGGCGATGCCATTTCGCATTCACACCTTCACTTACCGCAATATCAGGATCAATCGCAATTTGAATTTGAGATTGCCAACTTTTATAGAGTACAGTGAGTGCAATGACAATCACCATTGCAAATGTTGGTAAGTCGGACCAAGATATTGTTAAAAGATCGCCAAATAAATAACTGAGCAACTCTGGTCTTAGCGCAGGGAGGTGTTGGATGACCAATAGTCCTGAGCAAAGCAGCGTTGCTGAACATAACGCAAGTAATGCATCGTTGGGCAGGCGAGGATCATGTAATACCCAAAGGACTGCGACCAAGAGTAACGCGGTAAACGTAACCCCCATCCATAAGGGGAGGGTGAGTAAGCCAGCAATCGCCACACCCAAGAGAGTTCCATGCGCCATTGTGTCTGCAAAGAATGACATACGACGCCATAACATAAGACAACCAAGCGGTGCAGTTAGAAACACTAACAATGTTCCCATAATCCATGCAGGTAATAGAAGTTGTAACCATTCCATCATGATCTAAGCTTCCGGTTCTGGATGAATATGAGGACGAGGATCATGTTGACATGGCGTTGCTGTATCACCATGTGCACAATGATCGTGATGATGTTGGTAGAACACCCGATTAGTGCCGAAAATAGCCTGATACTCAGGGTCTTGTTGAATATTTTCAGGCAAACCGCTACAACATATATGTTTATTGAGGCATACCACACGCTGTGTACCTTGCATCACCCACTGCAAATCATGAGAGACGATTAAGATCGAGCAGCCGTAGCGCTCAGGTAGACTTCGAACATAATCATAAAGTTCAGCTTCAGATTGAATATCTAAACCTTGCATCGGTTCATCGAGTACCAATAAGTTGGGTTGGCGCAGTAGAGCGCGTGCTAAAAGTACACGCTGGCGTTCCCCACCAGACAGCTGTTGGACTTTCGAATCTTGTAATTTTATGATCCCAGTATCTCGAATAATTTCTTGTTTAATCGCAAGATCACACTTTTCTAAATCAAGTAAATCTTTCACTCGAAGTGGCAAGCTGTGGGATGGATTGAACTTTTGAGGGACGTAAGCAAGCTTTAAGGCTTTATGATGTTTAATTTGACCAGAATTGGCCTTCACAATTCCGAGAATCACTTTGATAAGCGTTGATTTACCCGCCCCATTGGGACCAATGAGGGTAATAATTTCTTTGTCATGAATCTGAAAGTCAACATTCTTTAAAATGTCTCTTTCATCAATTCGCACATTAATTTGCTGCAGTTCAATTAATGGCAATGCAGAACTTACTGAGAGCACTGCTGACATAATCCTGAAATCTCAATAATGCTATGTTGAGCCTGAAAATGATCAGAGGAAGCTAATTGATCAAGTTGTTGAATCAAACCAAGAGCTGAAGCCTCTTTCACTGTATTGCATTGAGAGCAAATGAGAAAAGCTGCTTGATGTCCAGCACGAGGATGGCAACATGGAATATAGGCATTAATTGAAGTTAAACGATGAATAAAACCTTTTTCGAGCAAAAAATCGAGGGTGCGGTAAACAGTTGGAGGTGCTGCTGGACGTTCAGCATTACCTTTTAATTTCGCCAACAAGTCATAAGCGCCCATGGGCCCTGAGGCCGTTAAAATTAACTCTAAAACTTCTTTGCGAAGCGGAGTCAATTTAGCGCCTGAAGCAGCGCAGCTTGCTTCAGCTTCTAATAAACGAGCTTCAACATTCGGGTGATCATGCACACCGTGTAAAGTATCATGATGTTCGTGTGAACATGCGCTCATGGACTGACCTCAAGACTTCGAAAAGGGAAGGGGATATCTCATAAATAGTATCATGAGACCTTGCAACTTACGAACAGCATAGGCATTTTTAACTGTTTGTTATATTATAACGTCAAAATTCGAGTGGTAATTAATTTCATGTTGCGTCTGCTAGCACTATGCTTTACAGCATTATTCACAACCTTGGCTTGGGCACAAGCACCCTTGGTGGTTTCGACACACCCAGTGTATTTGATTGCAAAAGAAATCACTCAAGGAATTGAAGAACCAAAATTGTTGCTAGAAAATCAAACAGGGCATGATGTTCATCTGACCCCTGCGCACCGTAAATTAATTCAGGATGCTGGATTGGTTATTTGGCTTGGTAAAGCGCATGAAGCGCCATTAGAGAGTATTTTGGCGAAAAACTCTAAAGCAGTTGCCTTATTGAATACAGGAATATTGCAAACATTGCCGCTTAGAAATAGTCGAGGGGACGTAGTAAAAGGAACTGTCGATACTCATGTATGGTTAGAACCAAATAATGCAGTTCGTATTGGCTTTTTTATAGCGGCATTACGCTCACAACAACAACCTGAGTTTAAAGACAAGTATTGGAGTAATGCTAAACTTTTTGCACATGAGATGCTGAAAACCTCACAAAGTGTAAAACTCAATCATGGTGTTCAGCCGTATTGGTCATTACATGATGCATACCAATACTTGGAGCGTGCGCTGTTGCTAAAATTCGCTGGTGCGATGACAGAAGACCCACATATGGCACCTACAATTGCTCAAATCAAATATTTAAAAGACAGTCGCCCACAGCAAAAGATGTGTCTTTTGGCTGAAACTGTAGCTAATAAGAATCAATATAAGTCTCTAGGTCATGTGAATTTTCTCGCAGTTGATGAGAGTTTTGCTAAACACCAGAATTTTATAACAGCATGGCAGACTCTAGCGATACAAGTACGTGCATGTGTAGAAAAAGCACAAAAGTGATGTAAAAACAGCCGATAATTGTATAAGTGCTCAGCAATAAACGATCTAAAAATGCCAGACTTAGGTCGGGAAAAGATTGCATGTTCAGGGGTGTAACTCTATAATGCCTGCGATTAAAAATAATCATCAGCTAAACTTGTCAAGCATTATTGCTGTGAGTGGATAATAAATGAGCCGAACTAGTCGCTTGATTGACCGACGATTAGCGAAAGCTTTAGTCATCTTGCAAGCATGTATGATACCTGTTTCAGCCTTGATAGCGTGGGTCTTGAAAGACTCGACTGCGGCTTTGAGTGCAGCATTAGGTGCATTCGTATGTTGGCTAGCCAGTTGTTATTTTTCATGGCAGTCGTTCAGAGCTGCAGGTGCAAGAGCTTCGAAACAGGTTCTATCGAATATGTATCGGGGGTTGCTCGGTAAGTTTGGAATTGTGATTGTTGGCTTCATTTTGATTTTAATCAATGTGAAACCGTTGTCAGCGGTCGCATTGTTTTGTGGTTTCATACTCGTTCAGACCATGTCGTGGGTCGCACCTTTTTGGGCGTCGCGTCTATCAAAATGAGTTGAATTGCAACGAAAAATTGAAAAGTTTTTTAGATGTTTAACGAGATATCAAGCAGCACGCGATATTCGTTAACTCTAATTTGTATTTGACATTAACCAGGTGTGATTTATGGCTGCTGAAGAACATACCCTTACCTCGTCTGAGTATATTCAGCATCACTTAACGAACATGACCTATGGTAAAGCACCAGATGGTACGTGGAAGTTAGCTGAGACTGCTGAAGAAGCGAAAGAGATGGGGTTCACTGCTATTCACTTGGATTCTATGGGTTGGTCAATCGGCCTTGGCGTCATTTTCTGTTTGTTGTTCTGGTTAGTAGCGAAAGCTGCAAACTCTGGTGTTCCGACCAAGTTCCAGGCTGCAATTGAAATGATCGTTGAGTTTGTTGACTCAAGTGTTCGTGATACCTTTCATGGTAAATCACGTTTAATCGCGCCTCTAGCTCTTACCATCTTCGTGTGGATTTTCCTCATGAACTTGATGGACCTTATCCCTGTTGACTGGATTCCTTATACAGCTCAACACATAATTGGTGGGCTATTCGGTATCGACCCGCATCATGTTTACTTCAAGATCGTTCCATCTACTGACCCTAACGTAACCCTTGGTATGGCGTTATCAGTATTTGCGTTAACTATTTTCTATAGTATCCGTGAAAAAGGTCTAGTCGGTTTCGGTGCAGAATTTGCGCTTAACCCATTCAATCCAAGTAACCCATTTTTAAAAGCATTATTAATTCCAGTAAATATTCTTCTTGAATTAGTAACTTTTATCGCGCGTCCAATTTCATTGGCTCTCCGTTTGTTCGGTAACATGTATGCGGGTGAATTGATCTTCATTTTGATTGCATTATTACCGTTCTGGATTCAATGGGCGTTGTCTGTGCCTTGGGCAATCTTCCATATTCTTGTTATCACGTTACAAGCATTCATCTTCATGATGTTAACGATCGTGTATATGAGTATGGCTAGCGAGAAGCATTAATTAATATTTGCTCGACTACACTATGTAGTTGGGCTAAAGTTTTTTTGTTTGATTTAAACTCAACCTCTGAGGATTTTTTCATGGATTTAGTAGTTGGCTTATCTGCTGTTGCAGCTGCTCTTTTAATCGCGTTCGGTGCTTTAGGTACTGCGATCGGTTTTGGTCTTTTAGGTGGTCGCTTCCTTGAAGCTGTTGCTCGTCAACCAGAATTGGCTCCACAACTTCAAACTCGTATGTTCTTAATCGCGGGTCTTCTTGATGCTGTGCCTATGATCGGTGTTGGTATTGGTTTGTTCATTATCTTTGCAAATCCGTTCATCGGCCTAGTAGGTTAATTAGCTAAATTCCGAAATCAACTATTTGAGGAATAGCAATGAATATTAACTATACTCTGTTTGGTCAAGCGATTGCGTTTGCGATCTTTGTCGCATTCTGTATGAAATTCGTTTGGCCTCCACTAATCAATGCGATTAGTGAGCGTCAGCGTAAAATTGCTGATGGCTTAAATGCAGCTGAAAAGGCGAAAGCTGATCTTGCAGATGCGCAAGCTCAAGTTAAAGCTGAATTAGATGCAGCGAAAGCACAAGCGGCTCAATTGATCGAACAAGCGAACCGTCGTGCGGCTCAATTGGTTGAAGAAGCTCGTACTCAAGCATCTGCTGAAGGTGAGCGTATTCGTCAACAAGCGAAAGAAGCTGTTGACACAGAGATCAATGCTGCTCGTGAAGAATTACGTCAACAAGTTGCAGCTCTTGCTGTTGCTGGTGCAGAGAAAATTCTGAACCAACAAGTTGATGAAGCAGCTCACAATGCCATGCTTACTCAGCTGGCTGCTAAACTTTAAGCGAGGCGATTATGGCTGAACTCTTGACGTTAGCACGCCCGTACGCCAAAGCAGCATTTGCTTTCGCTTCTGAGCAAGGTGCAACTGACAATTGGTCAAATGTGTTACAAGTGCTTAGTGCTGCGGTGCAAGATGAAGCATTTTCCGCTTACTTGAGTCGCCCTGAGCTTACTCCTGTGGAGCAAGTAAGTTTATTTGCTAAGGTTTTAGGTGCAGATCAAACTGCTGAAGTGTCTAACTTTTTGACACTTTTGGCTGAAAATGATCGTTTAACTTTGTTACCTGAGATTGAAGCAGAGTACGAACTTCTTAAATCACAAAATAACAATGTGGTAGATGTCGTGATTGAATCTGCATTACCACTTTCTGCTGAACAAGAGCAATTACTTGCATCTGCGTTAGAGAAACGTTTCAACGCAGCTGTAAATGTTTCAGTAGAAGTTAACCCAGCGTTAATCGCGGGTGTTGTTATTCGTGCAGGCGACCAAGTGATAGATGATTCTGCGCTTAATAAGCTTGAAAAAATGCGGACTCGTCTTCTTGCATAATTGCGTAAAAAGAAGACTGAACTTAATAAAGATTGAGGTATAGCGCAATGCAACAACTGAATCCATCCGAGATCAGTGCGCTCATTAAACAGCGTATCGGCGATCTGGACACCAGCGCGACCGCTAAGAACGAAGGAACCATTGTTATGGTTTCCGACGGTATTGTGCGTATTCACGGCCTTGCTGATGCAATGTACGGTGAAATGATCGAATTCGACGGCGGCTTATACGGTATGGCACTGAACCTAGAACAGGATTCAGTGGGCGTCGTTGTTTTAGGTAACTACTTAAGCCTTCAAGAAGGTCAAAAAGCTCGTTGTACAGGTCGTGTATTAGAAGTTCCGGTTGGTCCAGAACTTTTAGGCCGTGTAGTAGATGCTTTGGGTAACCCAATTGATGGTAAAGGCCCAATTGATGCAAAATTATCTGATGCAGTTGAAAAAGTTGCACCAGGCGTAATTTGGCGTCAATCGGTAGATGAGCCTGTACAAACTGGTTATAAATCAGTTGATACAATGATTCCAGTTGGTCGTGGCCAACGTGAATTAATCATCGGTGACCGTCAAACTGGTAAAACAGCAATGGCGATCGATGCGATCATCGCACAGAAGAATTCTGGCATTAAATGTATCTACGTTGCAGTTGGTCAAAAACAATCAACTATCGCAAACGTTGTACGTAAGTTAGAAGAAACTGGCGCTATGGCGTATACGACTGTTGTAGCAGCAGCGGCAGCGGATCCAGCAGCAATGCTTTTCCTTGCTCCGTACTCTGGCTGTACAATGGGCGAATACTTCCGTGACCGCGGTGAAGATGCGTTAATCATTTATGATGACTTATCTAAACAAGCAGTTGCGTATCGTCAAATTTCATTGCTTTTACGCCGTCCACCAGGTCGTGAAGCGTATCCAGGTGACGTATTCTATCTTCATAGTCGTCTACTTGAACGTGCTTCTCGTGTATCTGCTGACTATGTTGAGAAATTCACTAACGGTGAAGTTAAAGGCCAAACTGGTTCATTAACTGCATTACCGATTATTGAAACTCAAGCGGGTGACGTATCTGCATTCGTACCAACGAACGTAATTTCGATTACTGATGGTCAGATCTTCTTAGAAACATCATTATTCAACGCAGGTATTCGTCCTGCTGTGAACGCGGGTATCTCTGTATCTCGTGTTGGTGGTTCTGCTCAAACTAAGATCATCAAAAAATTGTCTGGTGGTATCCGTACTGCTTTAGCACAATATCGTGAATTGGCTGCGTTTGCTCAGTTCGCTTCTGACCTTGATGAAGCAACTCGTAAGCAACTTGAGCATGGTCAACGTGTAACTGAATTAATGAAGCAAAAACAATATGCTCCATATTCAATTGCTGACCAAGCTGTGTCTGTATATGCATCTAACGAAGGCTACATGGCTGACGTAGAAGTGAAGAAAATTGTAGACTTTGATGCTGCATTAATTTCTTACTTCCGTTCTGAACATGCTGCGTTAATGCAACAGATCGATGAAACTGGTGATTGGAACAAAGACATCGAAGCAGCATTCAAAGCTGGTATTGAAAGCTTTAAAGCGACTCAAACTTACTAATTTTCAAACTGTTGAAATTTAGTGTCGGTTTGGTTCACGGAATCAACCTTCGAGGGCTCGAAAGGGCCTTCGAATACTAGGTTAAGCGTATGGCAAATTTAAAAGAAATTCGCGCCAAAGTAGCTAGTATCAAAAGCACGCAGAAAATTACTCGCGCGATGCAGATGGTAGCAGCTTCTAAGATGCGTCGTGCGCAAGAGCGCATGGCTCAGGGCCGTCCGTATGCCGAAAATATGCACCGTGTAATTGCTCATTTAGTACAAGCGAACCCTGAATATAAACATCGTTATATGGTTGAACGCCCAGTTAAGCGCGTTGGCTATATCATCGTGTCATCAGATCGCGGTCTTGCTGGTGGTTTGAACATTAACTTGTTCAAGAAAGTGGTAAAACACGTTCAACAGCAACAAGAGCAGTCAATTGAAGTTCAATTTGCTTTGATTGGTCAAAAAGCGGTTTCGTTTTTTAAAAACTACGGCGGTAAAGTACTTGGTGCAACCACTCAAGTGGGTGACACTCCAAGTCTTGAACAGTTGTCTGGTTCTGTACAAGTCATGTTGGATGCATACGATAAAGGCGAATTAGATCGCATTTATTTGGTGTCTAACGGCTTTGTGAATGCCATGACTCAAAATCAAAAAATCGAACAACTTGTTCCTTTAGCAGCTGCTGAAGATGACAAGACTCTTAACCGCCAATACGGTTGGGATTATATCTATGAACCAGAAGCTGAAGAGCTTTTAAATGGTTTATTGGTTCGTTATATCGAGTCTGTGGTATACCAAGGTGTGATCGAAAACATCGCGTGTGAGCAATCTGCTCGTATGGTTGCAATGAAAGCTGCAACGGATAACGCGGGTGAATTGATCAAGAACCTACAACTTATTTATAACAAGCTGCGTCAAGCCGCGATTACTCAGGAAATTTCTGAGATCGTTGGTGGTGCCGCTGCCGTTTAACATTATTTTGAATTGAGGAGACAGCAATGAGTAGCGGTCGTATCATTCAGATCATCGGCGCGGTTATCGACGTCGAGTTTGAACGCAACAGTGTTCCTAAGATCTATGACGCTCTTCAGGTTGATGGCACTGAAACTACATTAGAAGTTCAGCAACAACTTGGTGACGGCGTTGTACGTACAATTGCTATGGGATCTACAGAAGGTCTTAAGCGTGGTTTGAACGTAACTAACACTAACGCTCCGATCTCTGTACCAGTTGGTCCAGCGACGCTTGGTCGTATCATGGACGTTCTTGGTCGCCCGATCGATGAAGCTGGTCCTGTTGCAACTGAAGAGCGTTTACCGATTCACCGTCAAGCGCCTTCTTATGCAGAGCAAGCTGCTTCTACTGACCTTTTAGAAACTGGTATTAAAGTCATTGACTTACTTTGCCCGTTCGCGAAAGGTGGTAAAGTTGGTCTGTTCGGTGGTGCCGGTGTTGGTAAAACTGTAAACATGATGGAGTTGATCAACAACATCGCTAAAGCGCACTCAGGTTTATCTGTATTCGCTGGTGTTGGTGAGCGTACTCGTGAAGGTAACGACTTCTATCACGAGATGAAAGACTCTAACGTTCTTGACAAAGTAGCGATGGTTTACGGTCAGATGAACGAGCCACCAGGTAACCGTTTACGCGTAGCGTTAACTGGTCTTACTATGGCTGAGTATTTCCGTGATCAAAAAGACGAAAACGGTAAAGGCCGTGACGTATTATTGTTCGTAGACAACATCTACCGTTATACACTAGCAGGTACTGAAGTATCAGCACTTCTAGGTCGTATGCCATCTGCAGTAGGTTACCAACCGACACTTGCAGAAGAGATGGGTGTTCTTCAAGAACGTATTACTTCTACTAAGTCTGGTTCGATTACATCTATCCAAGCTGTATACGTACCTGCCGATGACTTAACGGATCCATCTCCAGCGACTACGTTCGCTCACTTGGATGCGACAGTTGTATTGAGCCGTGACATCGCTTCACAAGGTATTTACCCTGCGATCGATCCACTTGACTCTACTTCACGTCAATTAGATCCATTAGTTGTTGGTACTGAGCATTACGAAATCGCTCGTTCAGTTCAAAACGTTCTTCAACGTTATAAAGAATTGAAAGACATTATCGCAATTCTTGGTATGGACGAATTGTCAGAAGAAGACAAACTTACTGTATACCGTGCACGTAAGATTCAACGTTTCTTCTCTCAACCGTTCCACGTAGCAGAAGTGTTTACTGGTGCTCCTGGTAAACTTGTACCGCTTAAAGAAACTATTCGTGGCTTTAAAGGTCTTCTAGCTGGTGAATACGATCACATCCCAGAACAAGCGTTCTATATGGTTGGTGGTATTGACGAAGTTATTGCTAAAGCCGAGAAACTTTAATTAGCTACCTAATTTAGGAGGTTCTCATGGCGACTATGCAATGTGACGTTGTAAGTGTTAAAGAGTCTTTGTACTCAGGCACTGTAACTATGCTAATTGCTAAAGGTGCTGGTGGTGAGTTAGGTATTATGCCTGGCCATGCTCCACTAGTAACTTTACTTCAACCGGGCGCGATTCGCGTTCAGTTGGAGAATGGTACAGAAGAATTAATCTATGTATCTGGTGGTGTTCTTGAAGTTCAACCGCATGTTGTTACGGTTCTTGCAGATACTGCAGTCCGTGCAGAAAACTTAGATGAAGCTGCAATCGTTGAAGCACGTAAAAATGCTGAAACTTTGTTAGCAAATCAAAAGAGCGATTTGGACGCTGCTGCCGCTTTGGCTGCGCTTGCAGAAACAGCTGCACAGTTGGAAACCATCCGCAAAATCAAAAACCGCGCTCAATAAGAGACGGTTCGAGATTGAAAAACCACCCGAAAGGGTGGTTTTTTTATGGGTTTAATTTTTCCCATATTTGTTTTGATAAATATTTTCGTAGAAAAAAACTAGGTCTTTTGATCTTCCATAGTGATTACCTAATCCATAAGTCGCAACTACATATAAAAACCCAAACCTTTCTAATTCAGATAATGAAAAATTACATTCTTCATTTTTAAGGTGATAATTTTTATTAGTCTTATTTTTTTCAGTCAATGTGTAAGCTTGATCTGTAGTGGTTTAATAAAGTTGGACACTAAATTAGGTGATAATGTATTCACCAAAGAGGTGCTCAATGAAAACAAGACGAACATTCACTCCAGAATTCAAATTAGAGGCAGCTAGCCTTGTGCTTGATCAAGGCTATTCAATTTCTCAAGCCTGTCGTGCTTTAGATGTTGGACAAACAGCATTAAAACGTTGGGTCGATCAACTTCAACTGGAACGTACAGGTCAAGCTCCAACAGCCACTGCTTTAACTCCCGAGCAAAGAGAAATACAGCAACTTAAAGCTCGTATTCATCAACTCATTGGTTGGTCTATATCAGCAAAAGCAGATCAGCATTTAGTGATTAAGGCTTTAGATGAAGCATGGCATCGTAGAGGAAAGCCTGTTGGTGTCATCTTTCATTCTCTTGCGAAGCAATGCTTCTCAGGTAGCCAATATAAAAGTCATCTCGTTCGACAGAGGTTAGAGCATTATGACATGCGACAAAGTATGAGCCGAAAAGGTAACTGTTGGGATAATGCTCCAACAGAACGAATCTTCAGGAGCCTTAAGACTGAATGGATTCCTAAACTCGGATATCACTCAATTGAAGAAGCAAAGCTAGATATCGGTCTGTATCTGATGAAATATTACAATCAGATACGACCACATCAATTTAATGATGGCATCAGCCCTTGTGAGGCTGAACAAAAACTTAAAACTATGTCCAATATTTGTTGACCTCTACAATCTAACCCTTTTAATAAAAAAGATGTTAATTGAGGGATAATATGAGCATACCTTAAAAAATTCTCACGATTTATTTCTTTGACATCATATAGAAGAGCTAAGCGAGCAAGCATCTTAGATTGATGGACTAAATATGTTTTATCCAAAGCATTAAGTAACTCACCACCAATTTCTAAATTATTTTGATCTTTGAATATTTTTAATAAACTTCCTGGTTCTAGGTTTTCACCTTCCTTTACGAACTCCAAGATATTCTTTAATTTTTGCTCCTCGTTATAACTTCTAAAAAGTCGGTAAATCGCAATGCCTGATGAAGCTAAAGGGAATGCTTTGAGAATTTCTTGAAAAATAGTATCAGTTGTTTTTAGAACTGTATTATCAAAATAATTTTCCGCTGTTTCAGCTAAAGTTTTTATTTTATCCATGTAATTATTCCTTATAATTAATCTTGATAAATAGAAAACTCGCGATTCCCCGAAAATCTTTATCTTGAGGATCTCATCAAAACATTCATCTAAAGTTGGCACTTCAAGCTTCTTATAAGTTACTCGAACGCCTATTTTAAGAATATTGGCTTTACCAATACGATGGCTATTTCGCTGTAAAGTAGAGTTTAAATCCGTTTCAAAATAATAAGAAATTACTTCAAAACTGCTTTTTTTTTAAGCAAGTTGAGTATAACCCGTACTTTCTACTTTGATCGATATTTTTGATTACAATCTTACTAGTCGAGGTAAGAGTAGGAGTTATGTACATCTACTTATAACTTTACCAAGCACTACGTAACGATTTGCACCAAACTGTAAACGATGCCCGAGTTGCATAAAAATAATGCTAAGTTGAATGATGTAAACAAAATTTTTGAGCACTTTGAGCTTATCTAGAGTTTGCCCAGCTTACGCGCACTTCAATGAATAGATTTAAATCAATACATAGCATTGAACTGTAAATTTTTATTGGCATGAAGGGAAGAATTATGACTTATCAATCTATTAACCCATTTACCAATAGTGTATACAAAGAATATCCATCACACCAACAACAAGATATTGATCGTGCTTTGGATTCAGCCGAATCTATTCTTAAATTAGATTGGGTAAAAAATGTAGATGAGCGCGTAAAAGTTTTACAACGTTTGGCAGCATTATTTAGAGAAAAAAAGAGTGAATTAGCCAAGCTCATTACTTTAGATATGGGTAAGCTCATTGAACAAAGTGAAGGTGAAATCGAATCCTGTACTCAAATTGCTGAGTACTATGCAAAAAATACTGAACAATTTCTGAAATCAGTCCCCTATAAAACTGAGTTAGGCGAAGCTTGGGTGGAGCATCATCCATTAGGTATTATCATGGCTGTTGAACCATGGAATTTCCCATTTTATCAATTGGTCCGTGTATTCGCACCAAACTGTGGTATTGGAAATCCTGTATTGGCCAAACATGCAGGTATCGTTCCACAATGTGCTGAAGCATTTGAAAAACTCGTATTAGAAGCAGGAGCACCTAAAGGTGTTTGGACAAACCTATTTATCAATACCGATCAAGTCGCAGATATTATTGCAGACAAACGTGTGCGCGGTGTTGCATTAACTGGTTCAGAAGGAGCAGGTAGCGCGGTCGCTGCGCAAGCAGGCAAACACATTAAAAAGTCTACGCTTGAATTGGGTGGGAATGATGTCTTTATTGTGTTGGATGATGCGGACTTAAATAAAGCGATTGAGATTGGTTGTAAAGCGCGTGTAAATAATACAGGGCAGGTGTGTACTGCAGCAAAACGATTTATTTTGCATAAAGACATCGCTGATCAGTTTAGAACGGGTTTGGTTGAAGCATTTAAAGCACTCAAAATTGGCGACCCGTTAGATCGTAGTACCACATTGGGACCACTCTCATCGGAAAGTGCGCTTAAAAATTTGATTAAACAAGTGGATAAAGCAGTTCAGCAGGGTGCAACTTTGGTTATCGGTGGCAAAGCAATTGAACATGATGGTTATTTCTATGAGCCGACAATTTTAGAAAATATTAGTCGAGATAATGAAGCTTGGTACGAAGAACTCTTTGGGCCAGTTGCTCAGATTTATGTTGCGGAAAATGAGGATGAGATCGTTGAAATCGCCAATGACTCTAATTATGGTCTTGGAGGTGTCATTCACTCTCAAGACATAGAGCGTGCAAAAAAATTAGCTTCGAGAATTGAAACAGGAATGGTGTGGATCAATTGGTTAACGGATACTGCTCCAGAATTACCATTTGGTGGCGTAAAGAATTCTGGTTATGGTCATGAACTCGCAGATTTAGGTTTTCAGGAATTTGTACAAAAAAAATTAGTGGTGGTGAAACAATAAAGTCTTTGAAATAAAGCGATCTTCGGGTCGCTTTATTATTTGGAGTCTAATATTAAATGGTGGTATTCACCTGCACCTTTTATCTTAATATGATGTATTTCATCAAACCCTTCTTGAAAATCAGGTACTTCTAACTTCTTATATGTTGCTCGAACACCGACTTCAGGAATATTGGCTTTACCGCTTCGTTGACCATTGCGTTCTAGCGTACTTTTCAAATCTGTTTCAAAGTAATATGAAATCACTTCAAAGCCTGCTGATTTAGCACGTTGAATATAACGAGCACGGTCTGCTTTGGTTGGGTTGGTATTGTCGATCACCGTTTTGTTTTAGAGGCTAGACATGCTTCAAAGATCATGTTTTCCCGATGGCGAGTTTTTAGCATGTCTAAGTTAATTCTTAAATGTGAATGCGCCAAATGTAAAAGATAGTAGCTTGATTTGCCTGAAGCTTGAACTCCAGTGAAGATGATCAGTTGCATGGTTCAATTACATTAAAAGTATAAAGCTGAATTAAATCACGGCTTAGACTTTGCTACAATTCAGGTATAAGTCTAATAAATCCAAATAAAATAATGTATCGTCAAAGTCTAATTATCGCGCTAAGCATATTCACCTTCAGTCAGCTCACCGCATGTCAAAATTATTATTTAAGTCAGCCCAATGAACCTACTGAAGCGGCCTTGGTTGCTAACTCATATAAAAATGGTTTAAGTGCTGAAATTGAGTTGGATTATCTCAGCGTATTTCAAAATCTGAGACAAGCATATCGTCGATGTATCGGTTTCACACGTGATGATGACCTAGTCTTTACTGAAAATAAGCTTGAAGAGCATATTGAAATGGCAACCCTATTTGCTCGAACAGAACGTGGTGAATATGTTCATAAGGCAACTGTAGAAAAGTTATCACCTACATTGACAAGATTTACCTTGTATTTGCCTCAACGTTATCCTTTTCCCAATGCGCGTTTTGAACAGGATATTAAACGAGCATTGGGCAAAGATGAATACTGTAATATTTAAACCTTGTTAAGCCCCATCTGAACTCATTTGTTCAGGATATTCCTTGCGTTTACCACCTTCATAGCTGGCAAAACGGGGTGTTTCACGTGAAAACGTTGGAGCATCACTTGGCCAAGGCCAGTCACCGAAATGGGTCTCACGATATCGTTTGAATGCAACATCAAGCTCTTCTTTGCTGTTCAGTACAAAAGGTCCTCGCATTGCAACTGGTGCTCCAATAGGTTCACCTTCTAACCATAAGATTCTCGCTTCTTGATCACCTGCTTCAAGTTGAATTTGGGTGTCAGCTTTAAGCTCTACAAGATGTTTAAATTGAATGGTTGAATCAGCAATATTTAAAGTTGAACCCTGATAGAAGTAAGCAAATCGAGTGGAGGTCGCGGTGGTAGCTGGAATTTCAAGGTATGCGCCAGCTTCTAAAGTAATTAAGTATATATTCACTTTATTTTCTGCTGCAGCTGCCCAAGAGTGTGGTGGGCGACTTAATGCATTTTGATTTTGATATTGTCCAGAAATAACTCGTACATCAATGTTGCGAGACTGGTGATCAGTCGCTTTCACATGTGGAATTTGTTCACGCCAAAACATTTTATAATCAGCAGGTTGTTTTTTTTTGTTCTGGAGATGAGTTAAACCAAATTTGAAATAATTCAAAAGGGTTCTCTCGATCCTGATGAATTAACGGGAACATTTCACAGTGTTCAACACCATTTCCCGTACTTAGCCATTGCACATCACCTGCAGCATATCGTCCACCATTACCCAAGGAATCAAAATGGTCGACATAACCTTGTTCCACCAAAGTAATGGTTTCAAAACCCGTGTGTGGATGTTCGGGAAAGCCGGGAACAACACTACCATAATACATATTGAATTCTTGATTGATCGCAGGATGAACTGGTCCCATGTCAGCATTCCCGGCAGGGTAGTGATCAATATGATGAGCAGTAAAGATGAAAGGATCTTTTAAATCTAAACGAAAAGTAATAGGAGTTATATTATAGATGGGTGAGGTAGACATGCCGACTCCATGATATTTGAATTATTTAAGATTCAAATTAAAGAGAAATCCCTCACTCCACCGTGTCTATTTTGTGAGAATAATGTATATCAATCCTCGGCTTGATTATTTTCTGTAGATGATCCGGACTGAGTCAAAAGCATACTGGCTAATTTCACCATTTCACCTTGGATATTACCCATTTGCTTTTCTAAAGCTGCAAAATCGATGTTGTTTAAATTCACTTGGCCGTTTAGTAATGGTGAAGCTAATACATTTTGATTTGCCGTTAAAATATTCGAACGAATCTGGGAAATTTCTTGGCTTTTTAGGTCAAGTCCTGTCAATGCCTCATTAAAGCCCAGTAATTGAGATTTTAAACTTTGCACTGACTGATCTAACTTTTGTGGATCTTTATGATTTACAGCTTCTTCTAAATCAGATTGTAGCTGTTGAATTTGCTCAATATATCCACCTGCTTTCAGCTGTACATCTGCCACATCACGCACAATATAAAACATATTGCCTGATTTTAAGTCAGTAGGATCAGTGACTTGGACAGGGGAAGATTCTTCAACATTAGCTGCTGTTGATTCCTTTTCTTGATCGGGTTGTGATTGCGGCTGACAACCTAACACCACGAGACCGAAGCCAAATAATGCAAAAGGGGTAACAATGCTTTGAAATACTTTCATTAATAAAACCAAATCGTTAATCACTTCATTCCAAGATACGATACAAATATGAGTTAAATCTGAATATTTGCAAAGCAATAACAAAAATTTTGATGTGAAAGAGTAACTTATGATTTTGACAGATTAATGAAGATATTTATTGAATTGAATAAGAAATAATCAAGTGACAAGATCGTCACTTGATCTTGATGAGATTATTTCGCCAGTTCAGCATTAATTGCATCAACAATACGCGCATCATCTGCAGTGATGTCTGGTGCAAAACGAGCAACGACTTCCCCTGTTTTTGAAACTAAGAATTTCTCAAAATTCCATAATACTTCAGGGGGATTATTAGGCGTTAAACCATAATCAACCAGATCTTTCCACCAAGGCCCTTCACCAAGACGCTCTGGAATGGCATTTGTTAAAGTTTCATATAGCGGATGTTTATTCTCCCCAACCACTGGAATTTTCGCAAAAAGAGGGAAGTCCACTTGATAATTCACTGAACAAAATTGTTCAATCTCTTCATTGCTTCCTGGTTCTTGTTCAAGAAAGTCATTGGAAGGAAAGCCAAGAATTTCGAATCCTTGTTGTTTTTTTTCACTATAGAGTTTTTGCAGACCTTCGTACTGAGGGGTAAGGCCACATTTAGACGCTACATTCACGATCAATAATACTTTGCCTTCGTATTGCGATAAATCAACAGGCTGCCCCTGAATTGTATTTACTGGAATGTTATAAACTGAAGCCATTTCAATGTCCTAATCATAAAGTACTTAAAATATGTAGATTGAAAATACCATGGCATATAGATCTCACCAAGGTGTCTACAGTGAAAAAAAACAGGCCTGACGGCCTGCTTTATGAGTTAAGATTTTGTCCCGACTTGGTTTTTAAGATTCTGCATGTCCTGTAACAAGCTTTGTTGTAACTCAACAGCTTTCTTTTGTAGTTCAGTGATTTCATTCATATCAGGCTTTTCTTTAACACCTGCTTCTGCGAGGTCCAATCCAAGCTCATTCGATTCTTTCATTTTATCTCGAAGAGATGCACCTTCAGTACTTTTGAGCGCAAGTTTGTCCAGATCATCATTAAATTGATCCACATAGTTATCCATCTTCTCAACCACTGCGTCTAATTCAGCTTTATTATTGTTTTGCGCAGCTTGTGTCACTTCGTTTTGAAATGCCAAAGCCTCTTGAGCTTTTGTATTTGAAATTTGATCCAGTAAATCTAAGTCATGTTGAATATCTGCATTTACATTGCTACTTAATGTATTGCTTTGAACCGTTTCAGCGGCAGTAGGTGAGGATTGATCGTTAGACTTTTTATCACAAGCGGTTAGAAAAACAGCTGTAGTGCATAGTGATGCAATGAGAAGTTTTTTCATAATTTATCCTTTTTATATGCTCGGTTCAATGCACTTACATTCACGATGAAGCACATTAAAAAATATTCAGTTAACCCGTTGATGGGAAAATTCAAGCATTTACGATCTCATAGCTCACACACAGCTTCTAGTGTTGTTTTGTAGAGGAATCCCTGTAAAAAAGTGAAAAGTGTTTTAAAATAGAATAGCACTCTACTTAATTTTTTAAGTAAAAATCTCAGACTTAGATGGCTGTTCTGCAGTCATTAACAATGAGGGGGGAGTGTGTTTCATGGAATGAAAAAGTCTAAAAATTGATGAAATCTTGATCTTAACGATTAAATAAAAATTAGGATGAAAATATGACATTTGAAAAAAAGCATTTGCTCTGGGCTCTATCATTGCCAGTCATTGCTGTATTGATTTGGTCGTTGAATATAGCTATTACACGATATGTTGCAGAGTATATTTCACCTGTCAGTATTAGTTTTTATCGTTGGATTATTGCCTTTTTGATTTTAACACCCTTTATTCTACCTAAAGTCATCAAACAGCGTACTTTGGTACGACAAAATATAGTGAAATTAGCAGTGCTGAGTGCATTTGGTATGGTGCTTTATCAGGGGTTAGCTTACACCGCAGCACATTACACGACTGCAACCAATATGGGCATAATTAATGCCTTTATTCCAATTTTCACCATTTTTGTTTCACTGATGATTTTAAAAGAGTTTCCAACTCGATTTGCAGTGGTGGGTAGTATTTTATCATTTATCGGCCTGATTTATGTTATCGGTCAGGGGCGTCTAGATACACTGATGCATCTGGGTGGGCATTGGGGCGACATGATTATGATCGTCGCGGTATTCTTCTATGCTTTTTATGGTGTATTTCTCAAAAAGTGGCAACTCGAGCTCCCTTTAATGATTAGTCTTTATATTCAGATTGGTTTTGCAGTGTTGTACCACTTACCATTCGTTGCCGTATTGGGTCTCGATGCAATTGATCTGGATAACGGCTTGAGTGTGTTATATGCGGGAATTTTCCCTTCGATTATTGCGCCGTTAGTATGGATGTTGGCTGTTCAACATTTAGGCCCAAATCGAACCAGCATCTTTATGAACTTAATGCCAATCTTTACCGCCATTATTGCTTATGTTTGGTTAAAAGAAGCATGGACGATTTATCACAGTTTAGGCGGAATCGTGATTTTGATAGGTATTGCTTTAGCACAGAAAAAAACTTCATTCATAAAGGCTAAGAGTGTTTAAAAAACAGACAATCGATTTATTTTTTTATTATACTTAAAATCTATAAAAGCTTATTGATCTAAATTAACTATCATTAGGCTTTTTAAAAAGTAAAATTAATAATTAAAAATAGGTACTTAATTATATCAATTGAACTAATAATTAATCTTTATAAGAAAAATGATGATTTGAAACTCTAAGTCTTAGTAATTGTGTAATATTTTTTTTTGTAGCATAATATGCGTACTGCAGAGAAAGCGATAATACACTCTTTTTCTGTACAGATGAATTTCTGAACCCTCTGGATGTGATTAGCACATCCTTTTATATGCTCAGTCAATACCTTTATGACTGAGCTTTTTTTTGTCTTAAATAATAAGTTTTAAGTCTCAGCATATCATGCTTTTTAAGCACGAATGACATCACCAGTTTCTGCATCTAATATTCGGCTAGGTTCTTGGCTCAGGCCTAAATCTCCATTTAAATAATTTAATTCAGCACCAAAGTACTGATTGACTTCTTGCAATGAGCGAGCGGGGTCTAAACCAGCAGGATTTGCACTGGTTGAAACAATGAACCCATCAAATGCGTTACACAGTGCGATGCAAAGAGGATGGTTGGTGACTCGGATAGCAACCTTAGGATGTTTGCCTCGAATCCAAAGTGGTATTTGCTCATCAGCTGGGAGAAGCCATGTTGTGGCGCGATCTTGATAAGATGTTTGTGACCAACTTTCAATCACCGCATCGCGGCGGTCTTGAGGCAGCTTTGATAATAAATGTTCAACCTGACTGACTTGACCAGCCAGTAAGATCACCCCTTTTTCGATAGGGCGTTGTTTTAATCTTAAAATTTCTTTAAAAGCATTTTCATTAAAAGGGTCGCAACCTAAGCCCCATACTGCTTCTGTAGGATAAGCCAAAACTTGACCTTGTTTTAGACATTGAGCAGCCTCAGCAACTGAGGTTGTTAACATAAGCGTTCACCATTCTCTTGATTGAAAAGACTATTGTGAACCTTAATTTTAATTACGGCAACGTAGGTATAACCCAGATTGTTGAATACAGCGTCCTAAAAGTTCTAACTCCATCAAGTGGCTGGTGAGTGTCGCGGTGTCTAAATCAAGGGTTGCTGCAATTTGATCGAGATCGCGACCAACCCAATCTAATTGTTGAAATACAGCTAACAAATGTATAGGAATCGAATGTTCATCATCCTCATGCTTACTTAACTTTGGATGGTCTACTGAATGAACTATTTCGTCATTTTGGAACTCATTAGGATTGTTTTTTCGTGACAGTGATGCTTGTTGATGCTGCCATTGAGTCGGCAGGGCTAAATCTTCAAGGATCTGCTCAGGATGATCAACTAAGATGGCACCTTCACGAATCAACTGATGGCAACCTTGATGAAATTCACTATAAATATGACCTGGAATCGCAAAGGTCGTTTTACCTTGATTTGCAGCAGCTTGGGCCGTAATTAATGAACCACTGCCCAATTGAGCTTCCGCTACCAATATCCCTAAACTTAAGCCACTTACAATTCTATTTCTGCGTGGAAAATTATGCTGAAGCGGTTTTGTCCCGGGTAAAAACTCAGAAATGATGGTCCCGTTCTGCTTCAAGATTTGATCATGTAATGGGCGATTTTGTGATGGGTAAATTAAATCTAACCCTGTGCCGATAACGGCGATTGTTCTGCCATGTTGCAAAGCACCCTGATGGGCTGCTTCATCAATCCCTTGTGCTAATCCACTCGTGATATAAAAACCTTGATCACTCAGATAATACGCAAAATCATATGCGACTTGTTTGCCATGTGGACTTGGTTTACGGCTTCCAACAATGGCAATTTGTGCTTCAGACAAGTGCTGTGCTTTACCTTTCCCAAATAAAATTGGGGGGCGGTCATGATAGGGCATCAATTGCTGAGGATAGTCTGGGTCTTGCTCAGTGAGCATAAAATCAGAATGTTGATGAATTTGATACAGAATTCGCTCAAATTCTTGTTGCTGTTGATCAGAGAAAAATTGAGATGCACGCTCGATATGGTTTTTATGTAAGTTGAGCTGATGCCATTGATTTAGATGATTTTTCTGTACAGCATCTTGAGCTGAACCAAAATGCTGAACAAGTTTTTGATAAGCACTGAGTGAATGTTGAACGAGGTACCAGAGTTTAATATAAGCCAACTGATGGTCGTTAATCTCGTTCAACATATCCGCACCTAATTTTAATTTTCAACCATTGGTGATGGTTCTAATACAGCACCTACTTTAATTGGAAGTGCGCTGTCTAGCACGTAAGCGTAACTTAATTGATCGAAAGTTTTAAAAATCATTAAATTGCCCACACGCTGATTAGGCAGTTGAATATTTTCTTTGGTCTTCGGATCTTTAACCACTTCGCCTTGTTGGAAAATACTTAACACGTGACCATTTTTTGCGCCGTGAACGCTTCCGCGGTTAATTGTGACAACACTATGTTGAGCTGCTGTACCAATAGAACCCATAACACGAATCACTTGACCGCCTGGCTGAATATCCGTTGTTGCCGTTGGATAGAAGAGGCTTGGTAATTCATTTTGAAATTTAGGTAAAACGTAATCACCGCGACGAACTTCGGCATTAAAACTTTGTTTAAGTTCTAAGGTTGAAATTTCATTTTCGTTGGCAACAGCGACTGCAGTAGCTACCTCAATCAGTTCAAGTGCACCTGTGTATTTTTTCCCTTTTTCATCTAAGAAAACATACGGTTCAGCTTCACGATAAACACCGTAGCTTTGTCCAGGGTTAATCCCTTGACCACGTGCATAAACTGTTTGACCTTCCCCAGCAACGATACGACGATCTGCCGAACCGAGAATATAAGGTGTGCTTTGCAAAGCATCAGGCGCAACGATGATACTTCTTTCTAGCCAAGGTTGAATATCATCCAAGGGAATAATTGGAATGGTATTCCCTAAGCTTTCTACACGTACTTGAGGTTTTAGATTGATAGCACCAAGATGACGACGAATAACGCCTTCACAACCGTCACCTTCATCTTTACCAATCAGTGGACGCCCATCTAATGTACAGAGTAGTAAGCGATCACCCGGGTAGATCCAGTGTGGATTTTTGACATGTTTATTGGATGCCCAAATTTCTTTCCAACGCCAAGGTGAGCGCAAAAATTTACCTGAAATGTCCCACAAAGTGTCGCCTTTTTTGACCACATAAACGTGAGGAGCACCAGCCTTAATCGATGGTGGGCTTACATTTGGACTGGCTTGTGTTATTTGCGCGGTAAACAAGCCCGCACTTATGCAAATTGCAAGTGAAAGGCAATGTTTCTTTAACCCCAGAGCATGTGAAAAAGCCATGCCATTGAAAACCTTTTTCATTATCATAATTCCTAAAATTATGTATCTATTTGCGCTATAATACGCATATTACACGTATTATTTGATGAAGCATTAACTTCATTTAATTTTTAAGATCAATGGCATAGCCGGTGAGGAGCAGCATGGCCTTATTACCAATTTTAAGTTTTCCTGATCCCCGTTTGCGTACTATTGCCAAACCTGTAGAGGAAGTGACGGATGAAATTCGTCAACTTGCTGCAGACATGTTTGAAACCATGTATGAAGCACCAGGTATTGGTCTAGCTGCAACCCAAGTTGATCATCATATTCAGCTTATCGTCATGGACTTGTCTGAAGATAAAAATCAGCCGATGGTTTTTATTAATCCTAAAGTCACCCCATTAACTGAAGATACCCAACCTTATGAAGAGGGTTGTCTATCAGTTCCACAAATATACGATAAAGTTGAGCGTCCGTCACGCGTCAAAATTGACGCAATTAACTTAGAAGGGCAAGCTTTTGAATTAGAAGCTGATGGTCTTTTGGCAGTATGTATCCAGCACGAAATGGATCATCTGAACGGAAAATTATTTGTTGATTATTTATCTCCTTTAAAACGCCAAAGAGCGCGTGAAAAGGTAGAAAAAGTCGTTCGTCAGCGTCAAAAAGAAAAAGTTGCTGTAAAGCGTTAATTCTCTAAGAATTTTAAATATGTTGATAAAGCCCAATTTCGATTGGGCTTTGTTATAATTGCTCAAATTTTATTTGGAATGACAATTTGTTCCGCAATGGGTTGCTGCTGAGTTTCGCAGCAGTATTATTACAGATCGCTGTTTTTCTTCAGCCTTTGCTTCCAGCGCAATATCAAATTGCGCCGGTCTGCGAAACGATCACCCGTGCCTTATTCGAACAGCCTAATCATTCTGGTCTTACCACGCTCGTTCATCACGCTCATCATGTTTCCACTTCACATGCGTTACATGAACATCATGAGTTTAAGCGCTATGTTGAATCCTCGCATAGTGGGCACGATCATCATGACCCAAACCATCAATGCCAATACTGTACTGTATTTGGTAATTTGATTTTGCCACCTGAGCTGAATGTTAAAGAAGTTTTTGTACGTTTAAATATACGTTTGATCGCATTCCAAAAAGCGTTCAAACATATTTATTTCGACTTACAGCGTTTATTCCTTTTACCTCAAGGTCGGGCACCGCCACTCTTTTCTTAAATATTGTCTTTATTTTTAGGGTCTTGAATGACTCTAGCATTGTCATATTTAAATTTTGAGTGAATATATCATGGCTCAGCCAAAATTCTATTTACAGCCACTAGCGGCTGCGATTTCCATTGCCTTTATTGCGCAAACTTCATTTGCTGAAGTCCAATCTACAGCTTCAAATCCAACACCTGATACACACATGACGAACTTAGCGCCAATTGTTGCTACAGCTCTACAAGGTAATGATGCTAATGGCTTGATTGTACGTGCAAACCCGAAGCAACCCATTCAGCCTATTCCTGCGTCGGATGGCGCAGATTACTTACAAAGTATTGTAGGGTTTAGCAGCGTAAATAGTGGTGCAGGTACGAACGGTGATGTGACCTTTCGTGGAATGTTTGGATCACGAATCAAAATTCTAACAGATGGAACTGAAAATTTAGGCGCATGCCCGAGTCGTATGGATTCACCGACTTCGTATATCTCACCTGAGAGCTATGATCGAATCTCGGTGATTAAAGGTCCCCAAACTGTCCAGTACGCCAACACAGGTTCAGCAGCAACAGTGATTTTCGAGCGACGCCCAGAACAATTGAATGATGAAAAAAATTATCGAGGTCAGGCAAGTGTATTAATGGGCTCTTTTGGGCGTTTAGACCAAAATATTGAGGCAGCGGTAGGAGATGAACAAAAATATATTCGAATCAATAGCAACCGATCAGTCTCAAATAGTTATCAAGATGGTAATGGGGCGACCGTACCATCAGATTGGAAACGATGGAATGCAGATTTAGCATTGGGCTGGACACCTAATGCAGATACATGGATCGAGTTAACTGGCGGTAAGGCTGATGGTGAGGCTGTATATGCTGGGCGAGATATGGATGGTTCTAAATTTGCCCGCGAGAGCTTGGGATTAAGATTTGAGAAAAAGAATCTCTCAGAGGTAGTTAAAAAAGTTGAGGCGCAAGTCAATTACAACTTTAATGATCATGTGATGGATAATTTTAGTTTGCGTGATGTCGATGGCGCGGATCGCGCTATGAATGTGACACGTCGTACTTTGAATGCACGTTTAGCCACAACGATGGAGTGGGATAAAGCAATATTCATTACGGGTGTTGATACTCAGAATAATCAACATGCTGGTGGAATGTATCATTCAAGCATGCCAATGATGAATACTCCACTAACAGAGGATATGAAGTTTCAATCTTATGGTGGGTTCACTGAATTATCATATCCATTGAATGATCATAATAAGTTGGTCACAGGTGTTCGGGTTGATCAAGTTAAGATTAAAAACTTAAAAATGGTTCAAGAACGTCAGGAAACATTACCAAGTGGTTTTATACGGTTTGAAAATCAGCATCCAGAGCATGATGCTAAAACCTATGTTGGTCTAGGCTATGTAGAGCGCGTACCAGATTATTGGGAGTTGTTTAAGACAGATTATCAAGGCAATGCTGTTTCTACTTTCAAGGATTTAGAAACAGAAAAAACCTTACAGTTGGATGTTGGATACCAACATAATCACGGGGCATTCAGTTCATGGGCATCAGCTTATGCTGGTTTGATCGATGATTTCATATTATTGAATTATGACCCAGCAAAAATGACTGGTCATGGTAAAAATGCTGCTGATTCTAGAAATGTCGATGCGACAATCGCAGGGGCAGAAGCTGGTGTAGGTTATCAATTTACCGATGCTGTTCAGGCAGATCTTAGTGCGATGTATGCTTGGGGAAAAAACACAACTGATCATCAACCTTTACCTCAAATATCTCCGCTGGAAGCACGTTTAAATTTAAGATATGTGCAAGAGCGTTTTAACTTAGGTTTATTGTGGCGTGTGGTAGATGGGCAGGATCGTGTCAGTATTAATCAAGGTAATATTGTAGGTAAGGACTTTAAAACGAGTTCAGGTTTCTCGACGCTGTCTTTAAATGGTACTTATCAAATTCATCAAGGTGTTGATTTGAGTATTGGAATTGATAATGTTCTGGATAAAGTTTATACGGAACACTTAAATAAAGCAGGTAGTGCTGGATTTGGTTTTGCACAGAATGAGCAATTTAATAATATAGGACGTAATTATTGGGCGCGTGTGAGTATGAAGTTCTAGTCATATTCAGTTTATTTGACGTATTAAGCCTAACACCCATTTAGATCGCCGTCTGAATGGGTGTTTTCTTTGAAATTGTCAGACATAAAATATGAATGTCCTTAAATGATATTGTGATGAGGTTATCATTATTTTAAAAATAATAAAAAAGAAGTAATGGATAATAAAATGACAACAATGAGTCAAGTTCATCAACTACATGGTCGTAAAGTAAAATTTGATTTCAATCATATTCCAAAGCATTGGATTGAAAATGACCCTGTTTCCACCCATATGTTGAATACAGCACATATGATTTTACCTGCGGGTGAGTTTTGGTTTTGCCGTGTATTTAATAAAGCTTTACCGTTCGTCAAAGACGAACAATTAAAAGCTGACGTGAAAGGTTTTATTCAGCAAGAAGCGATTCATGGTCGTACTCATCAACATGCACAAGTTTATTTTGATCAACATGGATTAGATGTAAAGCCGTTCATTCAACGCATGCATTATCTTTTTGAAATCCTTTTGGGAGAAAATCCAGTAGGTATCAAAATGATGAAAAAAGTGGTTGGTGAAAAACGTTGGTTAATCTTCCGACTGGGTGTGATTGCAGCCATTGAGCACTATACTGGTGTGGCAGGGCAGTGGAGCTTGGACAATACTTCATTGGATAAAGCCGATCCAATCATGGCTGATCTATTCCGTTGGCATCTTGCTGAAGAAGTTGAACATCGTACGGTTGCGTATGATTTGTTTAAACATATGTTTGAATCAGAGTTTAATTTCCAAATTTCAAAAAATGCTTTGATGACCTTTATCTTCCCTATTATGGCAGCGGTTTGGGTTGAAGGCGGCAAAACAATTTTGAAACAAGATAAAGATGCAGGTAAGTTTAGACATATGGGTACTTTAAGACTCATTATGCAAATGGAAAAAATTAGTCGTAAGACCGATCATATTCCTACCTTCAGTCATTTAACTTTAGCTACTATCCGTTGGTTTAGTCCAAAGTTTCATCCAGTGCAAGAAGGTAATACTCAACAAGCTTTGGATTATCTAGCACGCTCTCCATCAGCACTTCGAGCTGAGCAAGAGGCAACATTAAAAATGGCTTAAAAATATACATGCAAAAAACCGAGCCTTAGCTCGGTTTTTTATTTATTGATGCATACTTGCCAGCTGTTTTCCTGCATTTTGATATAAATCGAGAGCTTGTTCTTGTTGTGATCGCCCTTTACGCTGTAAATAAAGATCAAGCTTTGGTATTTTTTTTGCGCCAGCATAAATCACAGTATTTTTGGTCAGCAGATACAGTGGATACCACGGCAGTATTCGAGGCTTAAGCCCTAAATTTTTCATTTTTTTACGGCCCATAAAGATTTGGGTAACATCTAAGTGATTCTGGTAGGCTTTCTTCTGCATGAAACGTTTAAAATGTTTATATTCGCGTTCAAATGGTTCTTTGGATAGGCTTACTGCAAGCTGACGACTACTTTCATCCACTTGAGGATGAGCATAATTCATCCATTGCAATAATTTCCAGCCTTCAGACTCTTTATCAATCAGCCAGTGTTCGTCAACACCCATCAACCAGCCTGTATATTTCCAAAAATGCATAATCGCATCGACTTCACTTTTAGTTGGAAAAATACCGATTGCTCGAATACCTAAAAGCATTACACCGCTGAAAGCAATATTTGTCATTGCCTGATCATATTGGTTAATCGGCATTCCCCAAATATCCCAGTCCCAATCTTTGGATTTTTTTAGATGGTAGCGAACTAAAGAATGGATGAAACGCACAAAAATTGTTGAAGTAAAGCCATCATTAAAGCGTTGAAATCCATTCGGCTTAGTAACATCTAGCCACCATTTATGCGTTTCTGCTAAGCGCTTGCCTGCATATTTGCTTAGAGCACCTGTTAAAATCAAAGGTTGATTAAAGCCAGGGTATTGATATCCAGTCATTAGCGCGAGATCACGCATAATAAAAGTGACATTTGCGCCTAAACGATGCGTGAATTGAATTGCACGATCAATTTTTTCTTGATCGAACCAAACAGGCTGTTGTTCCACGAGATCAAAGAATGCTTTGATTTCAGGGACTCGTTTGGGAAGAGCATCTAAGCCTTGATATAACGCCGTTTCAAAAAGCTTTCGATTTTCGCGTGGATTGGTCATCACCCAATCCATTAAGCGATCCATCGGCACATCACCCGTATGTAAACTTTCATTTAACTCTAAATATTCAGCATAAGTGGGAATGAAGTTTTGATCGGTCATTTTGTGTAGAAGCTTAGACAATAGATCGCTGCGCTTCATTCGCTCATATGAAGCCATACGTTTTGGAATGCTAAAATTTGACATAGTGTAATTAATCTGGTTATTGTTTGATCAAAGATTAATATGAATATTTATTCGCATTCAATTCGCATTATTAGAATCGCTGCTATGAGAAAAAGACCCCAACAACAAAGAGCAAAGCTGGTAGTCGATAGTATTTTGGAAGCGACTCTGATATGCATTTCTGAAATGGGCCTAGATCAAGTTACTACGCCAAAAATATCTGAAAAATCAGGGGTGAGCGTAGGCTCTATCTATCAATATTTCGAAAATAAAGATCAGATAATTTTAGAATTGTTACGCCGTAAGAGTGAAAACTTAGGTTTGTCACTTAAAGCGCTGGCGATGAATCAAGAAGAAATGGATTTAAAAACCTTAGTCGATGTTAGTCTTCAATTCGGATTTGATGTAATGAGAGAAGATAATGGTTTCTTCTTTGAAGTCCTGAAACATTGGCATGGCTACAACAATTCAGAAGCCGCAAAGGTTTTAGAAAAGCATTTTTTGGAAGTTGGTTTATATGTATTCAATCGTTTTTATCGTCATTGGGACTTTGAAACACTCAAGCATAAATCTTTTGTGATTATTAATAGTACCTTGTTCACAATGATGAGGTTTGTAAGCAATAATGATTTTCTTATTTCAGAACAACAGCTTAAGCGGGAATTAAGTGCAATGATTTTGTCTTATTTAGACAGCGACAAGAGTTAAAAGCTCACGCAAATAAAATTATATATAAAAAACATATAGTTAATTTATGGTTGGTTTATTAACTATACAAACAAATAGAAAAGATTGAAAAAATAGTTGCGTAAGAAAATAAATGGCCTATAATGCACATCCATCGGCGGTGATGTTGATTAAAACTTGTTGAAAAACAAGGATTTAGCTGAATAGGTTGGATCTAAGTTTTGAGAATGAGTTAGAAAATAAATTAACATTGCTAGTTGACTTTCTGAAAAGAAAGGGTAGTATAGCCGACCTAGCTTGATGCTGACGAAGCATTAAGAAGATCATTAAGAGATTATGAAGAACAACTTGTGTGGATTTTTACTGGTTGATT
>NZ_JBWYIL010000020.1:0-45032 GCF_056779755.1 Acinetobacter sp. 24-47-66 | reverse complement strand
TCCAAGTCGCTGAAAATGGTGATCTTGCAAACTGGCATACCGGTGCACCTGATGCCATCCCTGCTGTGGGTGGTGCAATGGACTTAGCCGTAGGTGCGAAAAAAGTCTTTATTACCACCGATCATGTCACTAAAAAAGGCGAGCCTAAAATCGTTGCTGAGCTGACTTATCCTGCGACAGGTTTGAAATGTGTGGACCGCATTTATACGGACCTTTGTGTGATTGATGTGACGGCAGATGGCATGAAAGTCATTGAGAAAGTTGAAGGCTTATCTTTTGAAGAACTTCAATCGATGACGGGTGCCAAACTCATTGATGCGACTCAAGGCTAATTTATCAATCCTCCCTAAATCCCTCCTTTATTAAAGGAGGGACTATCCATCCAATTAATTTAAGCGGGTGGACTCCTCCCTTTTTCAAAGGGAGGTCGGGAGGGATTCAAAGATTTAGGACATAAATAAATGAAAAACGCATACATCATTGATGCCATCCGTACGCCTTTTGGTCGTTATGCCGGTGGTTTAGCGCCTGTCCGTGCGGATGACTTAGGTGCAGTGCCATTAAAAGCCTTAATGGAACGTAACCCTTCTGTGGATTGGAATGTCGTCGATGACGTTTTATTTGGCTGTGCCAACCAAGCCGGTGAAGATAATCGTAACGTCGGTCGTATGTCGGCGCTTTTAGCAGGTATTCCTTATACAGTACCTGCAACCACAGTCAACCGTTTATGTGGTTCATCACTCGATACCGTAGCAATGGCCGCGCGTGCCATTAAAGCTGGTGAAGCTGACGTGATTGTGGCAGGTGGTGTTGAATCTATGTCACGTGCCCCATTTGTGATGGGTAAATCTGAGAGTGCATTTGGTCGTAGTCAAAAGATTGAAGACACCACCATGGGCTGGCGTTTTATCAACCCGAAGCTTAAAGAAATGTATGGTGTTGAAACCATGCCGCAAACGGCTGAAAACGTGGCTGAACAGTTCAACATTAGCCGCGCTGATCAAGACCAATTTGCTTTAACCAGCCAACAACGTACGGCTGCAGCGCAAGCACGTGGTTTCTTTGATCAAGAAATCGTGCCTGTGACTATTCCACAGCGTAAAGGTGATGCGGTTGTGGTGGCAAAAGATGAACATCCACGTGCATCAACCACTTTAGAAGCCTTAACCAAGTTAAAACCTGTTGTAAAAGCAGACGGTACAGTAACCGCAGGTAATGCATCAGGCATTAACGATGGTGCGGCAGCGATTCTGATTGCGTCTGATGCAGCTGTTGAAAAATATGATTTAAAACCTCGTGCCAAAGTAATTGGTGCAACCACTGTTGGGGTTGAACCTCGCATTATGGGCTTTGGTCCTGCACCTGCGATTAAAAAACTGTTAGCACAAACAGGTTTAACACTAGAGCAAATGGATGTGATTGAGCTGAACGAAGCGTTTGCAGCACAAGCATTGGCATGTACACGTGACCTAGGTTTAGCCGACGATGATGCGCGTGTAAACCCAAATGGTGGTGCAATTGCACTGGGTCATCCATTGGGTGCATCAGGTGCGCGTTTGGTGACGACTGCCCTCAACCAACTTGAAGCAACTGGTGGCAAATATGCATTGTGCTCTATGTGTATCGGTGTGGGTCAAGGCATCGCTTTAATTATTGAACGTGTTTAACTATTAAAAACCCCCTCCCTTTTATCAAGGGAGGTCGGGAGGGATTCTATGCCTACTTTTTCTTCAAATGATGCGCAAATCAATTATCAAACTTTTGGTGATTCAAGCAAACCTGCTCTTGTTTTCTCTAACTCTTTAGGGACAAATTTCAGCATGTGGCAATCACAAATTGAGTTTTTTAAAGCTTCTCATTATGTGATTTGTTATGACACGCGTGGTCATGGTGCATCGGACGCGCCTCAAGGTCCATATACCATTGATCAACTTGGTCAAGATGTGGTGAATTTACTCGACCATTTAAATGTTGAAAAAGCTGCATTCTGTGGTATTTCGATGGGTGGTTTGACAGGCCAATGGTTAGCGATCAATCATCCTCAACGCTTTAGTCATGTGATTGTGTGTAATACCGCCGCTAAAATTGGCAATGAAAATGCTTGGAATGATCGTGCCGTATTGGTTCGTGAACAAGGTTTAGCACCGATTGCATCAACGGCTGCAGGTCGTTGGTTTACAGATCCCTTTATCCAAAGCAACCCAGCAGTGATTGAAAAACTTTCAAACGACTTAGGAGCTGGCAGCCCTGAAGGTTATGCAAGCTGCTGTGAAGCTTTGGCTAAGGCGGATGTGCGTGAACAACTCAAACAGATTTCGATTCCTGTATTGATTATTGCAGGTCAACAAGACCCTGTGACCACTGTGGCAGATGGTCAGTTTATGCAAGCAGCGATTGCGGGTAGTCAACTTGTTGAGATTAATGCTTCGCACATTTCGAATGTTGAACAACCACAGGCGTTTAACCAAGCTGTGGCTGAATTTATTCAGGCTTAAGTTCGGAACAACTCAAACCTGAACTCAGGAAACATCACTTGTCACGGGTGACTCATCTTGACGCTTTGCCAGATTGCTCCACCAGTCTGGCTTTTTTTATGCCCTAGACTTCAATCATTTATTCAGTAAATTTTAAGAAATAAAACCTAATCTCAGCGTAGTTAAATATTAGAACTCATCGCATGCGCTACACATCTATCATTCAGCAATGGAAAAAACCAACGATAAGCCTAGCACTATTCAATTTAGTACTCTCAATATGGGTTGGCATTGGTTTAAATATTGCGTTCTACAAACAACTTACTTCACTCACACCTTATCAAGGTTACCCAGCAATTCTTTTTTTAATAGGTTCATCTGTCTTAATCACAGCCGCTTATTTTTTTATTTTCAATCTTATTCATTGGAGATTGAACGTAAAGATATTTGCAAGTATCTGGATTGTATTAGGCGGTATGTCTGCATATTTTGTAAGTAGTTTAGGCATTATTATTAATGCTGATCAGATTCAAAATATGATGCAAACCAATACGATGGAAGCATTTGATCTGATAAATATAAGATTATTTATTTGGGTTGTATTTTTTATTTTAGCGCCTCTTTTTTTTTATTTATTGGGTGAATATCAAAAAATCAACGTTTTCTCATACCCTTTGCAGGAAAATGTTACACAGTGCAATCAGTTTAGTTTTAGTGTTAGGTTGCGCTTATTTATATTATGTTGACTATGCAGCTATTTTTAGAGAAAACAGAGAGTTGAAAGGGATGATCAGTCCTCAAAATGTCGTTGCAGCCTCCTTCAGTTATTATAAACATCTTCAACCTCCCAAAAATACGACTATTCACCCCTACGGACGTGATGCACACCAACTTATTCAAACGGCGACCCATCAAACTCCAAAACTGATGGTTTTAGTGATAGGAGAAACAGCACGTGCAGAAAGTTTTCAGTTGAATGGATATGATCGAGCTACAAATCCAGAATTAAGCAAATTAAATATAATCAATTTTCGTAACGTCAGTTCCTGTGGTACTGCAACGGCGGTATCCGTACCTTGTTTATTTTCTGGTATGACTCGACAAGCATATACAGAAAAAGTCGCAAGACAACGGGAGAACTTACTCGATATTATTCAACGTGCGGGCTACAAAGTAACGTGGATCAATAACAATTCAGGATGCAAAGAAGTTTGTAATCGGGTTGAGCGTTATGAAATTCCCGAATCTATTCGTAAGCAATGGTGCGATTCTAAGGGTGAATGTAAAGATGAAATATTGATTGCTAGTCTTAATGCCTATATTCAAGCCATTCCCAAAAATGATAAAACGCCAAGACTTATCGTACTCCATCAAATGGGAAGTCACGGCCCAGCTTACTATAAACGGTCCACTCATCAATACACACCCTTTCAGCCGACCTGTAACACCAGCGCAATTCAGGGATGTAGTCAACAAGCTCTGATCAATACGTATGATAATTCAATTGTATATACAGACCATATTCTCGCTTCGACAATCAATTTATTAAACAAACAAACTCAATTTCAATCCGCTTTATGGTATTTATCAGATCATGGTGAATCCACGGGTGAACATGGAATCTATTTACACGGCGCCCCTTATCAAATTGCACCATCACAACAAACTCATGTCCCGATGATCATGTCGTTTTCAACAGCATGGCGAAAACATCAAGCGTCAACTGTACGATGCATTGAATCTCAGAAAAATGATGTACTTAGCCAAGACAATGTCTTTCACACCATGTTAAGTTTATTGAATATTCATACTACAACATTACAACCCGCATTGGACCTCAGCCAACAATGCAAACCTCAATTACAGAACAGAGCCTAATATGAATAAAATCCTGATGATTGAAGATGACTTTATGATTGCAGAGTCATCTCAAAAGTTGCTCCAATATCAATCATTTGAAGTAGTCTGGGTCAATAATGGCATCGATGGCTTAAAACAATTAAATCAACAAGCATTTGATTTAGTGCTGCTCGATCTTGGATTACCTATGATGGATGGCATGCAAGTACTCAAACATCTTCGCTCACTATTTCCTTCAATTCCTGTACTCATTATTTCAGCAAGAGATCAACTTCAGCACCGTATCGATGGATTAAATCAAGGCGCTGATGATTATCTAGTAAAACCATACGAGTTTGAGGAGTTATTAGCGCGTATTCACGCCATACTCAGACGTGCATCTCAACAAAATACATCTCAGATAAAACAAATTTTAGAATTTGGCGGACTCAGGTTAGATCTTGAACAACATATCGCGAGTTTTGAAAATCAGACGGTTGAATTTTCAAACCGTGAGTGGGCTTTATTAATTCCACTCTTAACTTATCCAAATAAGATTTTTTCGAAGTCTAATCTTGAAGAAAAACTGTATGATATTGAAAATGAAATCAGCAGTAATACCATTGAAGTCTATATTCATCGCATACGCTCAAAATTAGGTAAAAATTTTATTCGTAATGTGCGAGGATTAGGTTATCGGCTAGGTCAGCCTACACCATAAATCAAGAATTGATACATGACGCAACCCTACTCTTTACAAAAGCAACTTGTTGTATTTACCTCAATTTTTAGTGTGGTGATGGGATGCATATTGGTTTTTTCAGCCTATAGAACAGCTTTAGAAGAAACAAATGAAATACTTGATGCTCAGCTGAAAAATCTGGCAGAGCGTGTTGCAAAATTTAATCCAGATCCTGTAAAGAGTAAATTTTCACATTTAAAACAGTACCATGAAGAAGATTTATTTGTAGATGTTTGGGCCTATGACCAACAATCACATTTACACGAAAAGTTTAAACAGTTGGTTGAGCCCGTCGCTAACTCAGGTTTTTATCATCACACTAATCATTATGGTAAATGGCATACCTATGTGATTCCATTGAAAACTGTTCAAGTTCAAGTGAGCCAACAAGACTCTGTTCGACAAGCTTTAGCCATAGAGCTCGCAATCAACATGTTTTTACCTTATTTAATCATTATGCCCTTCGCGATTTATGGCTTAGGTTTTATAATTAGAAGAAATTTTGCTCCATTTGAGCAATTTAAATCCGAATTAAGTACACGTAAACCAAATGAGCTGACCGTAATTGACCCTCAACAGTACCCTATTGAGCTAGTACCCAGCATTCAAGCAATCAATCAATTATTTCAAAGGATCTCTGATGCCCAACAAGAACAAAAACAATTTATTGCAGACGCCGCTCACGAATTAAGAACACCAATTACAGCATTAAATCTTCAAACTAAAATTTTACTCAAAGAGCTCCCCCATCACGAATCATTAATCAAAATGAATAATGGTTTACACCGAACTCAGCATTTGGTCGGACAGCTTTTAAATCTCGCTCAACAAGATTCATTGAATGCCAGTAACGAGAAAAAAATGAGTATTCGGTTAGATGAACGTGCTTATCAATCTATTGAACAATTGATTCATTTAGCTTTAGCCAAAGAAATCGATTTAGGTATGGAACGTTATGAACACGTTCAAATTATAAATTATTCATCTGCTATAGATTCAATATTAACCAACTTAATAGAGAATGCGATTAAATACACGCCTCCCAATGGCATCATTAATGTTTCGACATTTCAAGAGAATGATATAGCTATCATTCAAGTCGAAGATAGTGGCCCAGGAATTTCAGCAGATCTCTATGAACGTATTAAAAAAAGATTTTATCGAGTTGAGCAACATCAAGAAATTGGTAGTGGCTTAGGTTTATCAATTGTTGAAAAAGCGGTAGAACGTATGGGGGGTAATCTTATCTTTGATCGCAGCCCTCAATTAGGTGGTTTATTGGTGAGAGTGGAAATTAAACTACATTAATTGCTTAGGCTAATTTAACCTTTTCTTTTAGACTAAATATTACGACATTGAACATCCAAATCAGCCAACCAGTCCAAAGATTATGACTAAAAAAATGCGCTCCTCTGAGCATTTGTGTCCATCCCATAAGCATTCCCAAGAGAATTGCACTCAATAATGCAAAACCTGCAGAAGCATGACCTCCAGGAAAACAATGCCCAACTTTACTAATGAGACTCCAGACAACTGTCATTCCCTGAGGTTGAGCTGCATCCCATGGACACATCAAGTTCGACTGTGATTTGAACAACGCTATTAAAATAATTGAAATTAAAGCAACTGCAAAAATTGTGATGTAATTTTTAGAGGTTTCCAAACGTTGATTTCTCGATTTGGGATGAGCAACCATGACTGCAGATATCAGCATACTGCAGTACATCGCGATTAGCACATATTTAACCCATTCATGCCCGACTACACTTGGCCAAAATGCATCTTTTAAATAGAACACTCCTTTTGAATTTAAGCCTAATTGAATCAATTTCATGTCGACTGCACCATGTACTGGAAATAGATTGACCAAAATGAAATAGCTCAAGATTAAGGCGATACATTGCTTGCGATAGAAAAAACTCATACGAATACATCGAATAAAAATGTATTTAAATCAATCAGGCTTAAAATTTTCTGAACGATTTGACATCAAATAGACTTTTATACTGCATAACGATATGCTTAAACCAACCTGAGTTGGGTTTAAAAAATAAAAAAGTGTTAAGGATAACCACGATGCAAACTCAAGAATTACTCATTCCGAATGGCAGCTATCAAATCCAAGCGGATTTATATATGCCAGAGCCGATCACAAAAGATTCTAGTATCATCATTATGGCTCATGGCTTAGGTGGAGAAAAAAGCTGTGGCTTAAACTCTTTCGCTGAAGCTTATGCAGAATTGGGATATAACTTATGCGTATTTGATCATTCTGGTTTTGGATTAAGCAGTGGTCCTGTTCAGCATCTTGTCGATAAAAATAGTCAACTTCAGGATTGGAACGTCGTTATCGACTATATTCAATCCCGATTCTATATCCCGAAAAAAAATATCATTTTATGGGGGTATTCGTTCAGTGGTGCGCATGTTCTAACATTAGCAAGTGAACACACCTTTAAAGCAGTGATCTCTAATTTTCCACACGTTGATGGTTTAGCGAGCTTGACACTGTATCCGAAAAAATATTTATTGCCTGCAACCATGATTGCATTACAAGATTTAGCCCTAGCAAAAATAGGTAGAGTCAAAACCATGCCTGTAGTTGCAAAAGATCGGTTTGCCATTTTGGCGGGTGAAGATTGCTATGATGCATATTATCGACTGATCCCAGACGGGATACATTGGAAAAATGCTGTACCAGCTCGAATCGTTGCAACCATTGGTTTATACCGACCAACAATGATCGTACATAAAATTCAATGCCCTGTTTTTGTGTCAGGTGCGGAACTAGATTCACTTATTCCTATCAAAGCAACACGTAAACTCGCACAAAAACTAAAACAAGGTGAATATCGTGAGTTCGTCTGCGGTCACTTCGATCTATTCCATTCGCCCGTTTTTGATCAACTCATCACAGCGCATCAACATTTTTTGGAAAAACTAAAATAAACTTTTAAAGGTGGTAGTTATATCCCTTACTGCTTAAGTAAAATTCACTGATGAAATGGCATTCTTTTAGAATGTCATCAGTGACTTGTTGATGCTGATAGTAGCTGTGTTTCATTAATGCAAAAACCATTTCAACCAAATACACCGCTTCCTCTTTTCTATTCAATTTCAGCGGATGAACTTTCTGCTCAAATACCGCTTGTAAATCATGAGCAATCTTCTCAATGACGATTTCCTGTAAATTAAAACCATCAACATGTACTGGCCCACCCAGAATCAAAATACTTGCAGCAGGATTTGAATTGTAGAACTCAGCCACCTTAGAAATTAGATCCAAACAAATATCACGTGTTGACCAAGTTTGATAGCACTCATTTTTAAACAAAACATAGGCCTGCAGTTCATCTAAATAACGTTTCACCAATATGCTGAACAAATGATTAACTGTTGGAAAGTATTGATAAATCGTAATCTTAGGAAGATCGGACTGTGCTGCAATTTCGGGAATAGTACAGTGATTGATGCCTTGTTCTTCTAATATTTTCTTCGTTGTTTCTAATACAAGTTCTAACCTTGCTTTACTTCTTTTTTGTACAGGAAGCTTAATTTCATCAAAAAGCATTTAAACAAATCCCCTGTCTTGCTGTTTAAAAATAAATCGATTATAGTCATAAAACCAACTATAGTTGGTTATGAATAAAAAGAACATCATTCAAGGATATGAATATGAACACAGTCTGTATCATTGGTGCAGGTCCGTCAGGAATTACGGCTGCTAAAAATTGTCAACAAAATGGTATTGCATACGATATCTTCGAGAAGAATGACAAAGTCGGTGGGAATTGGGTGTTTAATTCTAAAACTGGTCATTCTTCAGTCTATGAGAATACACACATTATTAGCTCGCGTACAATGTCTGAATATGAAGATTATCCAATGCCAGACAGTTACCCTGATTATCCACGACATGATCATTTGCAGCAGTATTTTGAAAATTATGCCAAACATTTTGGTGTATATGACAAGATTAAATTTCATCACACTATTAACCATATTCATAAAAATGAAAATAAAAAATGGGTGGTGGATTACACCGATGATCAAGGTAAAGAACAACAGAAAATATATGACTATTTAATGGTTGCCAATGGTCATCACTGGAAACCGAAATACCCTGAGTATGAAGGTGAATTTACTGGCAAGTGGATGCATTCACATGATTTTAAAGGTGTAAATGACGACTGGCGTGGAAAGAAAATTTTAGTCATTGGTGCAGGTAATTCAGGCTGTGATGTTGCCGTAGAATCAGCACGTGTCTCAAAAGATGTGTATATATCGATGCGCAGTCCACAATGGTTTGTTCCAAAATTTATGTTTGGACATCCCGCAGACATACTCGTCAAGTCAATGGAAAAACTTCCGCCCAAAATGCGCCAAAAAATTCTGACCAAATTGGTAAAAGCATTCAGTGGAAATTACGCAGATTTTGGCTTGCCTGTAAATGACAAACCGATGCTGACACAACATCCAACGGCGAACTCTGACTTCATTGACTATGTGCGTCACGGTAAAATCAAACCAAAACCAGCGATCAAGCGTCTCAATGGTAAAATTGTAGAATTCGTCGATGGTACTCAACAAGAGTTTGATATTATTTGTTGTTGTACTGGTTTCTGGACCGTCTTCCCTTTCTTCGATAAAGATTTTATAGATTTCCAACATGCTGAAAAATTACCGCTTTACCGTAAAATGATGCATGCAGAACATGACAATCTTTATTTCATTGGTTTATTCCAGCCACTAGGTTGTATTTGGCCAATTTCAGATCATCAAGCCAATTTGGCATGTCAGGAAATCTTAGGAAAATATAAACGTCCTGCTGATATGAAAAAAGCGATTCAGCATGAGTTAGATCATCCACATTACAACTTTGAAGGCGGTCAACGTCATGCAGCAGAGGTTGACTATAATGACTTCCGCGCTGAACTCGTGTCAGACCTTAAAACTGCTGGGGTCATCATTCCAGAGCGTAAACCTTTGGTTTCAATCCGTAAATTAGTTGGTTCTTTACTGACTGCATAATTTAGTGTATTTCTAGGTCATCAGTGAGTGTTACGTTAATCGTGAGCACTCACCTTACATAAGTATAATCAACTCAAAATAACAACTTAAATGATCAATAGCAGGAGCTTTGCATGCACGGACGTATGATGTTTCAACCTTTATTAATCAGCAGTTTACTAGAACATGCTGCTGAATTTCATAAAGACACCCTGATCGTTTCAAAAAACACCGATGGCACACTTTACGAAACCAATTGGGGCGATGTATCGGATAATGCTAAACGTGGTGCAAAGGCATTGAATGAACTTAAACTCATTCACGGCGATTGTATTGCAACATTAGCTTGGAACAATCATCGTCATTTAGAGGCTTGGTATGCTATTTCTGGTAGTGGTTTAATCTGTCACACCATTAACCCAAGATTATTTCCAGAACAACTGATTTTCATTATTAATGATGCACAAGATAAAGCGATTATTTTTGATAAAACATTCCTACCTTTGATTACAGGAATAAAAGCACATATTCCCCTTGTGCAACATTTCATTTGCTTAGATGCACCTGATGAAAAGATTCGTCAATCCTTACCCGAAGTCTTGTTCTACGATGATTTAATTGCACGTCAAACTGCAGAATATACATGGCCTGAATTTGATGAAACCACTGCAAGTTCACTATGTTATACCTCTGGAACAACAGGCAATCCTAAAGGTGCTCTCTATTCTCATCGCTCAACTGTTCTTCACAGTTTAGCGGCCAGCTTACCTGACTCACTCAATCTATCAGCCAAAGATATTATTTTACCTGTAGTTCCGATGTTTCACGTTCATGCATGGGGAACACCTTATGCCGCAGCGATGGTAGGTGCTTCAATTATATTACCAGGGCCGGGTCTTGATGGTGAGAGTCTAGTTAAACTCATTGATCAATATGAAGTGACTGTTGCACTTGGTGTTCCTACCATTTGGCAAAGCTTGTTGATTGCTGCAAAAGCAATGAACAGTTCACTGACCTCTTTAAAACGTAATGTCATTGGTGGCTCGGCTTGCCCACCAAGCATGTTAGCGACATTCCGTGATGTATATGATTGTGAAACCATTCATGCATGGGGGATGACTGAAGCTAGTCCACTTGGCACTGCCAATCAATTCAAAGCCAAACATAAACAACTTTCTCAGGATCAACAAGCAAATCTACGTCTTTCCCAAGGTCGCCCGCCGTTTGGAGTCAGGATTCGTTTAGTGTCTGAAGAAAGAGGAACCGATCTTGTTCCACATGATGGTGAGACTATTGGTAATTTACAAATCAAAGGACATTGGATTGTTGACAAATACTTTGGTCAGTCCGACTCACCATTGACCAGTGATGGATGGTTTGATACTGGAGATATTGCGTCTATAGATGCTGATGGCTATCTGCATATTAGTGATCGTGCCAAAGACTTGATTAAATCTGGTGGAGAATGGATCTCTTCTGTAGAGCTTGAAAATATCGCAATGGGTCACCCAGAAATTGCGATGGCTGCGGTCATCGCAGCACAACATCCAAAGTGGGATGAAAGACCTGTCTTAATCGCCGTTAAACATCCTAATAGCCAAATCACTGAACAACAACTCATTGATTACTATGCTGATAAAATTGCTAAATGGCAAACTCCAGATAAAGTGATTTTTGTCGATGCCATACCGCTTAGCGGCACTGGAAAAATGCTAAAAAGAAAACTTCGCGAAGAATATGGACATGTATTAATGTGAGTTCAGGTTAATTTCTCAACTCACTCATACTAACTAAATAAAGCTGTAACTGTACATCAGTTACAGCTTTATATTTAAGCCATTACGAATAATTAAATTAGCAGTATCACGACCTGACAGATATGCACCATGCACAGTGCCTGCATAATCGGTATGACAATGTTCACCTGCAAAATATACTTGCGCTGGATGCTCTTTTTTAAAGATCTCTACATCATCTTTAGTATGTTCAACTTTTGGAAAACTAAATGAACCTAAACTAAACGGATCACTCCCCCAGCGGGTAATTATGATGTTCTGAATTTCATTGGAGTGCATGCAAATCTTCAATATTTTCTTGATATATTCATGCACCTGTTGATCCGTTGCTTGATCAACCCATTCTGACTTTGTACCTCCAACGAGAAGTAGATAAGTCGGTTTATTATATAAACGACTAAAATCTAAAATACTATACAGCTCACGCTCATCCCAAAAAAATGCCGTATTGTGTTTAAGTGCATTCCCATTAAATTCTAGAGCTTTTGAAAATTGTATAAATATTTTATTGAAAGATCCAAAACCCAGCTTTTGAATCGATCGGACTAATCCACTAGGCAAAGGCGGCTCAAACTTAATTTTATCTTGCTTTAAAATACCGAGTGGAACTGTCACCACAACTTGAGAACCTATGTAAAGCTGTCCACATGCTGTTTTTATCTGCACTTGATGAGAGTCATGATCGATTTCAACAATATCTGCATTCGTATGAATCTCTAAATCAGTAGCCAGAACTTTAACAATCTTTTCATAACCTTTTGAAAATATCACTTCATCGCCTGAGAAGTAGCCTTCAAAATCCATAAAATTATGGGCTAATTGCTCTAAATCAGTCGCAAAAGGATCATTGGCAAGCCTTGAGTAATACTGCTTAATTTTTTGTGTGATGACGTCTCGATCAAAATAATGAAGTTGAAAACGTATCGTTCCTAAAAAATTCTCAAGTTGCTCAAAAGCGGAGATATCCTGCTCTTTTGATTTATTTTGAAAAACCTTCTGAACATCACGAAGGCATTTTTCAAATTCTAAGCTCTCTTGTTCGGTAAATGGCTGACCATTGGCATGAAAATAATCCACTTGATCATAATTAAAAACTTGAGTATTGATCCGATTGGACTCTGCAATTTTCCATATCGGATTATTATCAATACCATGTATCCATGATGCACCAAGGTCAAAACAATGACCATCAATGTTTTGTGTATGTATTCTCCCACCTATACGATCACGTGCTTCTAAAACAACAACATTAAATCCTGCTGATTTTAAATGCTGAGCACAACTTAATCCTGCAACACCAGCGCCGATAATATAAATAGGATGATTAAAGTCGTTCATTCATTTTTTTATTAGAAAAAATTCGCTTAAAGATATCGCGTTCAAAACTGTGAAAATAGTCGTGTGATGTAATAAATTTAAAATGATTGGTAACTTAAAAAGAGTTTAAAATTGTTTGAATCGAATAAATCACAAAAAAACGGCCATGAAGACCGTTTTTTTAGAATGCTTTGACTTTCTCATTAATCTGCTGATATATCTTCGAATAAAACTGAAGATAAATAGCGCTCTCCAGCATCAGGTAAAATCACCACTATGGTTTTACCTGCATTTTCAGGACGTTGAGCAAGTTCATGAGCGGCCGCTAATGCTGCACCACTTGAAATCCCCACAAAAATCCCTTCTTTGATTGCAGATTGACGAGCAAAATCAATTGCTGTTTGATTTTCAACCGCGATAACTTCATCCACCAAATCTAAATCTAGGTTTTTAGGAATAAAGTTTGCACCAATGCCTTGGATTTTATGTGGTCCCGGAGTGAGTGTTTCGCCACGCTTCGCTTGTCCAATAATTGGTGAGTCTGCTGGTTCAACTGCAACTGAGTAAAGGGCTTGATTTTTAACTTTCTCAAAATAACGCGAAATACCAGAGATCGTACCTCCCGTACCTACACCAGCCACTAAAATATCAACCTTACCACCCGTTGCTTCAAAAATTTCAGGTCCAGTTGTAGTTTCATGAATGGCAGGATTTGCTGGGTTTTCAAATTGCTGAGGTAAATAATAAAGCTCTGGGTTCTCAGCAACTAAACGTTCTGCTTCTTGAACAGCACCATTCATCCCTTTAGCTGGATCGGTTAATACTAAATGAGCACCCAATGCTTTGAGTACTTTACGGCGCTCGATACTCATACTTGCAGGCATAGTCAGTGTGATGTCATAACCTTTAGCAGCAGCAACAAAAGCTAGCGCAATCCCTGTATTACCACTCGTCGGTTCAACAATATGCATGCCTGCTTTAAGCACACCACGTTGTTCTGCATCTGCAATCAAAGCAGCACCAACACGGCATTTTACTGAAAATGCTGGGTTACGTGCTTCCACTTTAGCAAGAACTGTAGCCCCACCCTGTACTACACGATTAATGCGAATAAGCGGTGTATTACCAATCGCTTCAGCGTTATTACTGTATACCGCGATTCCGCGATTTGAAGTTTGTGGAAATTGAGTCTCTGTGGTCATGAACAATCCTTATATTCATAAAACAATACTTTTATCATAATCCTTTTTCATTTTAGATATATAACCATTTGTACGATTTTCATATAAGATAAAATGAATAAGTTATTCTAAATATGAAATTATCACTTTACTGCTTTTAATCCATAAAAATTAGACATTTGACAAAAAGTTCTTAAATTTTGATAACCAGCCTGAAGGTATAGATTCTTAATCTCTTTCACCGTCATTAAATTAAAGTCATCATGTATTCTTTCCAACATGACCTGACTTTGTTTTTCACTTAATCCTATTTTTGTCACCAAATTTTTTAATACTAACTGATCATTTGGTTCTTCGAATTGCATCAGATCGAAACTCAGAACCACACCATCTTGTTTCAAAGCATGGTAAATATCACCTAAAAAACTCTTTTTGTATGCATGTGAAACAAAATGAAAAACCAAAATACTCAATACTGCATCAAAATTTTCAGAATATTTCTGGAGCACCGTCGTGTCACCTTGCAGAATTATGACTCGGTGCATTTGCTGCTTAAACTGAACGATCTGTTTTGTTTTTTCAAGCATCGCTGCCGATGGATCAAACACAACAAACTCCGCCTTTGGAAAATGATCTAATAAATAATTCAGTTCAAATCCAGTTCCGCACCCGACAATGGCAATTTTAGCCTCTTCTTTGAGATGAGTTTCAAGCAGCGCTAATATATGTAGATGCATCAGTTCATATCCTGGTATGAGCTGCCTGATATGTTCATCATAGTTTTCTACGATTTTTGGGTGATCAAAATTCTTTGCCATATCGCTCTTCTACTATTTTTTAAAATTAAGCCGAACTTAGTGAACTAAGTTCGGCTTTGTTGTTTTTCTAGCTTGAAGTTAAAAATATTACTCAATGACGATTAAGCACTCTCATCAAAAATATTGAGTTGCTCACGCATATATTCTTGGAGTTTAAACTTCTGAGCCTTACCAGAAGCAGTCATTGGGAACTCTTTAAGAAAATGTACATATCGTGGCACTTTATTATGTGAGATATTGGCTTTGCAGTAATCTTTGATCACTTGTTCAGAACATTCATGTCCTTCATGCAAAATAATACAAGCACATAACTCTTCGCCATATTTCGGGTCAGGAAGTCCAATCACTTGGACATCGCTAACAGCAGGATGTTTATATAAGAAGTCTTCAATCTCTTTAGGGAATAAATTCTCACCTCCCCGAATCACAACATCTTTAATGCGACCTTTGATTTTGATAAAGCCTTCATCATCCATTTCAGCGATATCACCGGTATGCATCCATTTTGCGACATCTACGACTTCTCGTGTTTTTTCTTCTTCATCCCAATAGCCCAGCATGACTGAGTATCCTCGTACACACAACTCTCCGAGTTTGCCACGAGGCACTACTTTACCGTGTTCATCGACTATTTTAATTTCGATATGTGGATGAACTCGACCAACAGTGCTCACTCGTTGTTCTAGCGAATCTTTGATCGAACTTTGTGCACTTACTGGCGCTGTTTCAGTCATGCCATAACAAATCGTGATATCTCGCATATGCATACGCTCAATGACGCGCTTCATGATTTCTTTTGGACATGGACTGCCAGCCATAATGCCAGTACGCAATGTAGTCAAATCAAATTCGTCAAATTGCTCATGATCAAGCATGGCAATAAACATGGTAGGCACACCATATGCCGCGGTACATTTCTCTTGTTCAATCGCTTTAAGACTATCAAGAGGATTAAATACAGCTGATGGATAGATCATGGTTGATCCATGTGTAATACAGGCGAGATTACCCATCACCATACCAAAGCAATGAAATAACGGTACAGAAATACAAACTCGATCTTGAGAAGTCAGTTTGATTGCCTCTCCCACAAAATACCCGTTATTCAGAATATTATTGTGTGTCAGCATGGTCCCTTTGGGGCTACCTGTCGTTCCAGAGGTAAACTGGATATTGATGGTTTCATCGAATTGAAGACCAGATGCTATCTCATTAAGTTGATCTAACTGCTCTGAAGTCGGTTCAACCAATAAATCACTAAAGCGATAAAACCCAGTATGTTGTTGATCATCTATTTTGATCAAATACTTTAAATGCGGCAATTTTTCAGCATTTAAAACGCCATTGGTCGTATGCAAAATTTCTGGTGCAATTTGCGTCAAAATTTCTTGATAATTGGTCGTCTTAAAGGTCGATGCAATGATTAATCCTTTGCAAGATACTCGATTGAGTACGTATTCTAGCTCGTAGCTTTTATACGCAGGATTTAAGTTGACCAAAATAATTCCAGCCTTGAAGGCTGCAAATTGTGCGATCGTCCATTCCACACAATTAGGGGACCAAATCGCTAGACGATCTCCCTTTTCTAAACCGATTTTTAATAAACTACATGCAAAAGCATTTACTTTCTCTTGTAACTGCTGATAGGTCAAACGTACATTTTGATGCACACTGACCACAGCATCCTGATCGGCATATTGTAGGCATGCTTGATCAAATTTATGGCCTATGGTCATACCCAATAAGGGTTGCTCACTGGTGCCATAGGCATAACTGAGTCGTAATTGCGTCATTGAATCATACTCCTTGATTCTATTTTCTTATATCAATCCAATATTTCGTTATTAATTACGCGATTACTCGTTTAAACACGACATCCTTTTGTGTGAATTAAATTAATTTTCCTCCTTTGCCTTAACTGCATTGACACAAAAGTCTGCAATTTGCTTAACGAAATAACCTTTATAACCGTCATCAAACATCACATTACGCGATGGATTTAAAGGTTCAATCACAACGAATGTCATCGCACCAACCACGCATAATGCAGCTGTATTTAAATCTTCAAATTCGAACTCACCATTGACCTTTCCTTCGGCAAGAATCTCCTTAATGGATTGTTTTATCAGTTGCTTACTTCTAAAACGTTCATGCTCAATCGTTGGGTCTACGGGCTCAAACATGAGTGAATATGCAAGTTGAGGGCTATTCAGAGCACGTTTTACGAAAGCAGTGACGGCCTTTGTCAACTTCTCAGTCGAAGTCCAATCATTTTTTGCAATCTGATTCAGAATATCGACCTCACCTTTGATGGCCTGTGAAAGCACTTCAATCAAAATCTGATTTTTGTTCTCAAAATAGCGATAGACCAAACCACTCGAGACACCAGATTTATCTGCAATCGCTTGCACTTGTGCATCTTTAAAACCACCACCCGCAATAAGTTCGCGCGCGGATTGCAATATCGATTGACGATTTTGCTCCATACGCTCTTGCATCAAAGTGGATCTTTTATAACTCATAATTGTTCACCCAATCAACTAAAATGAATTATAAATCATTTTCTGAATCTATATTCACTTTTTTAAAAAATAACTGTATTGTATTTCTCAAGCAAGGACAAAATGCTTCACTGGAAATAAAAATTAAATTTTAGGATGAATGAAAATGAATTTACAGAGTATCGACTTTGGACTAGACGAAACACTAATCGCTTTACGTGATTCTGTAGCTGCATTCTGTGCAAAGGAAATCGCACCTATTGCTCAACAAGTTGATCAAGACAACTTATTTCCAGCTCACTTATGGAAAAAATTTGGTGATATGGGGTTACTTGGACTTACCGTGAGTGAAGAATACGGTGGTGTCAATCTGGGTTATTTGGCTCATATCATTGTCATGCAGGAAATTTCACGAGCATCTGCTTCCATTGGACTTTCATATGGGGCACATTCAAATCTTTGTGTGAATCAAATTAACCGTAATGGTAGCGAAGAACAAAAACAAAAATATCTTCCTAAATTAATTTCTGGCGAATATGTCGGCGCTTTGGCAATGTCTGAACCGAATGCGGGTTCAGATGTCGTTAGTATGAAATTACGTGCTGAAGAGCATGGTGATCACTTTGTACTTAATGGCTCAAAAATGTGGATTACCAATGGTGGAGATGCTGACGTGTTGGTGGTTTACGCCAAAACCGACATCAATGCTGGTGCCAAAGGCATGACCGCTTTCATCATTGAAAAAGGTATGGATGGCTTTAGTCATGGTAGCCACTTAGACAAACTCGGGATGCGTGGTTCAAATACTTATCCCCTATTCTTTGACAATGTCAAAGTGCCTAAAGAAAACGTCATGGGCGGTGTAGGTAACGGTACAAAAGTGCTCATGAGTGGATTGGATTACGAACGTGCAGTTCTCAGTGGTGGACCTCTAGGCATTATGGATGCATGTTTAGATGTTGTTATTCCATATATCCATGAACGTAAGCAATTCGGTCAATGTTTAGGTGAATTCCAACTCATGCAAGGCAAAATTGCGGATATGTATTCTACATGGTTGGCAAGCAAGGCTTTGGTTTATGCCGTGGGTGCAGCGTGTGACAAAGCTGATCATGATCGTGGTTTACGTAAAGATGCAGCAAGTGCCATTCTCTACTCAGCTGAAAAAGCAACCTGGATGGCTGGTGAAGCAATTCAAACCCTTGGGGGCAATGGTTATATCAATGATTACAGCACGGGTCGATTATGGCGTGATGCCAAACTTTATGAAATTGGTGCAGGAACTTCTGAAATTCGACGCATGTTAATTGGTCGTGAGTTATTCAACGAAACCAAATAATTCAAGTTAATACAAGGAAGTCATTGATGAACGAAATTAAAAGCAAAATCAATCCACGTAGTGAAGAGTTTAAAATCAATCAAGCTGCGATGCTTGAATTGGTCGCAGACTTAAAAAAACAAGCTCACACCATTGCCTTAGGCGGTGGAGAAAAAGCACGTCAGAAACATTTAGCACGTGGCAAATTATTACCGCGTGAGCGCATCGATCAACTCATTGATGCAGGAACTGCCTTTCTTGAAATTGGTCAACTCGCTGCTTATCAAGTTTATGCTGACGATGTTCCAGCTGCAGGTGTGGTTGCAGGTATTGGTCAAGTGCATGGTGTGACTTGCATGATCGTTGCCAATGATGCAACAGTTAAAGGAGGTACATATTATCCTTTAACTGTAAAAAAACATTTACGTGCGCAAGAAATTGCTGAACAAAATCATCTTCCTTGTATTTATATGGTCGACTCAGGCGGTGCATTTCTGCCAATGCAGGATGAAGTATTCCCTGATCGCGATCATTTTGGACGAATTTTTTACAACCAAGCACGCATGTCGAGTAAAGGTATTGCACAAATAGCCGTGGTTATGGGGAGTTGTACTGCGGGTGGCGCATATGTCCCTGCCATGTCCGATGAAACGATTATTGTCCGCAATCAAGGTACGATTTTCCTCGGTGGTCCACCTTTGGTAAAAGCTGCAACAGGTGAAGTGGTGACTGCTGAAGACCTTGGTGGTGGCGATGTTCATACCCGTTTATCTGGTGTCGCAGATCATCTTGCAGAAAGTGATGAACATGCGATTCAAATTGCACGCAATATTGTTCAAAACCTAAATATCGAACCGAAAGCATTTAAGACCGAAATTGAAGAACCACTTTATAGTGCTGAAGAACTCTATGGTGTCATTCCGAGTGACTCACGCAAACCCTTTGACATCCGTGAAGTGATTGCACGTATCGTGGATGGTTCAAGACTTGATGAATTTAAGGCTCGTTTTGGTACAACCTTAATTACAGGTTTTGCATCTATCTACGGCATGAAGGTCGGAATCATTGCCAATAACGGAATTTTATTTTCAGAGTCTGCACAGAAAGGCGCGCATTTCATCGAATTATGTACGCAACGCAATATTCCACTGCTCTTTATCCAAAACATCACCGGTTTCATGGTTGGTCGCCAATATGAAAATGAAGGTATTGCCAAAAACGGAGCTAAATTGGTGATGGCAGTAGCGACCGCAAATGTTCCTAAAATCACCTTGGTGGTCGGTGGTTCTTTTGGTGCAGGCAACTATGGAATGTGCGGTCGAGCATATTCTCCTCGCTTCTTATGGACTTGGCCGAATTCACGTATTTCCGTGATGGGCGGTGAACAAGCTGCTAGTGTTCTCTCCACGATTAAGCGTGATCAAATTGAGCAACGTGGTGAAACTTGGTCAGCTGAAGAAGAAGATCAATTCAAACAACCTTATCGTGATCAATTTGAAAAGCAAGGACACCCTTATTATGCATCTGCACGGTTGTGGGATGACGGTGTGATTGATCCAGCAGAATCACGTCATGTCTTAGGTCTGAGTTTGGCTGCTGCATTGAATGCACCCATTGAACCAACTCAGTTCGGCGTGTTCCGCATGTAAGGAGAAAATGACATGAGTTATGAATTTTTACAGCTTGAAATTGAACGCCAAGTTGCGACCGTATGGATTAATCGTGCTGAATTACACAATGCATTCAATACACAAGTGATAGAAGAGCTGAATCACTGTTTCACAACTTTAAATGCTAATGATGACGTTCGTGTTGTCGTTTTGGCAGGTCGTGGTAAAAGCTTTTCTGCAGGTGCGGACCTCAATTGGATGAAACAAGCAGGTCAAGCATCAAAAGTGGAAAATGAAGAGGATGCATTAAAACTTGCCAAAATGTTACAAAGTTTAGCCACGCTGAAACAACCGACTATCGCACGTGTCCATGGTATTGCATTTGGCGGCGGCATGGGGCTTGCTTCAGCATGCGATATTTGTGTCGCTTCCGCTGATGCTAAGTTTGCCACTTCAGAAGTGAGATTAGGTTTAGCACCTTCAACGATTAGTCCATACGTGATCCGTGCCATCGGTGCTCGTCAAGCATCTCGATATTTTCTCACTGCTGAACGTATTTCTGCAGAACAAGCAAAGCATATTGGTCTCGTCCATGAAGTTTGTCAGCCAGAACAGTTGGATGCCACCGTATCGGAAATCATTGATGCAATTTTGCTTGGTGGCCCTGAAGCTCAAGCTGCATCAAAGTCTTTGATTCGTTTAGTTGATCATCAAGAAGTCACAGAAGATTTACTGATTCAAACCGCCCAACACATTGCGCACGTACGTCAAGGTGATGAAGCCAAAAATGGCTTAACTGCTTTTTTAAATAAACAAAGCCCAGCATGGATTCAAGCAACGGCAGAACAATAAAAAGGAATTCAATATGTTTAAAAAAATTCTCATTGCAAACCGTGGCGAAATTGCATGTCGTGTGATTCGTAGTGCACAAAAATTAGGTATCGCAACGGTTGCAGTTTACTCAGATGCAGATACCCAAGCGCAGCATGTCAAATTAGCCGATGAAGCTATTTATATTGGTGAATCCCCTGCTGCACAAAGTTATTTACAAGCAGATCGTATTATTCAAGCTGCACTTAAAACAGGAGCTGAAGCCATCCATCCAGGTTATGGTTTCCTATCTGAAAATGATCAATTTGCGGAAGCTTGTGAAAAAAACAACATCACCTTTATAGGGCCTCCAGTGGCTGCCATCTTAGCCATGGGTTTAAAGGCAACATCTAAAGCATTGATGGAAAAAGCAGGTGTACCACTCACACCTGGGTATCATGGCAGCAATCAAGATGCAGATTTTCTTAAACAACAAGCTGATCAGATTGGTTATCCTGTGCTGATTAAAGCCAGTGCAGGTGGTGGTGGTAAAGGCATGCGCTTAGTTGAGCGTGCTGAAGACTTTCTTCCTGCACTGAACTCATGCAAAAGTGAAGCGAAATCAAGCTTTGGCAATGATGACGTTCTAATTGAACGTTATGTTGTCAATCCTCGTCATATTGAAGTGCAAGTTTTTGGTGACAAACATGGCAATTATGTTCACCTCTTTGAACGTGATTGCTCTGTGCAGCGCCGTCACCAAAAAGTCCTAGAGGAAGCCCCAGCCCCTAAAATGGCCGAAGTTAAACTCGAAGCGATGCGTGAAGCTGCGATTAATGCTGCCCGAGCAGTAGACTATGTCGGTGCTGGAACGGTTGAGTTCATTGTTGAGCAAGATGGTACAGCTTACTTCATGGAAATGAACACTCGCCTTCAAGTTGAACACCCTGTGACGGAAATGATCACAGGACAAGATTTGGTTGAATGGCAATTACGTGTTGCTTATGGTGAACCTTTGCCAAAACAACAGTCTGAATTAAAAATTCATGGCCATGCCCTTGAAGCTCGTGTTTATGCAGAAGAGCCAGAGAAAGGATTTCTCCCAGCAATTGGAAAAATTAATTATCTTCATTATCCGACTCAAAATGAATGTGTCCGTGTTGATAGTGGCATTGTGCAAGGTGATGAGATCACAACGTTCTATGATCCAATGATTGCTAAACTCATCGTATGGGGAGAAAACCGTGAAGCAGCTCTCGTCCAGATGCATCATGCTTTGAGCCACTTTCATGTCGAAGGCTTAGGCAACAATATTGCATTTTTAGATCGCTTAGTGGCATGTGACTCTTTCAAAAATGCCAATCTAGATACCAATTTAATTCAGCGTGAAGATGAGTTCCTATTTAAAACCACTACCCCTTCTTCGGCTGAAACAATTGTCACAGCAGCATTTATTGAACTGCATTCTCAGTTAAATGAATCCAAGCGTACAAGCCATCCAGTTTGGAAAGCAAAACCCCTTTGGAGAAATAATGTTGATGCGCGTACACCGATAAAACTTGAACATCTCGGACAAACGTATCAAGTTGAATTTATCTCAACTTCGCAAGGGTTCGAAGCACAGCTTGATGGCCAAAGCTACGCTATCTCAGGTCAGTTGCTCAATGAAAATCTCATAGCGATCTATACCTCTTTTGGTCAAGAGAAAATCAGTTTCAAAAAAACCAATGATGCGGTCACCCTCTTTAAAAATGGGCAGACTTTTAAATTTGAACTCATCAAACCTAATTTTAATACAGATGATCAAGCCTCATCTGACTCAAATCTAAAAGCACCAATGCCGGGTGCAGTGACACAAGTATTTGTTTCAGCAAATCAACGTGTAAAAAAAGATGAAGTGTTATTAACGTTAGAAGCAATGAAAATGGAATACGCTATACGTGCACCATTTGATGGTGTCGTAGTCGCAGCTTATTTCCAACAAGGTGATCAAGTGAAAGCTGGTGATGAGCTGGTTGAGTTTCAAGCTGCTGAGGAGAATGCGGCATGATGAAAACAACCAATCAAACCACACCAAATCACGATAATTTTGTGAAAATCGTTGAAGTTGGACCTCGTGACGGTCTTCAGAATGAAAAAATACCTTTAACATTCGAAGACAGACGCAATCTTATTCTTGATTTGATGAAAACTGGCTTGAAGAATATCGAAGTCGGTTCTTGTGTATCTGCAAAGTGGGTACCTCAAATGGCAGAAAGTGATCAACTCTATGCTAGCCTACCACATGATGAAGATATCCAGTTCAGCTTACTGACACCAAACCTTAAGGGATTCGAGTCAGCTTTAGCTGTAGGCTGTAAAGAAGTTGCGGTTTTCACCGCTGCTTCTGAAAGCTTCACTCAAAAGAATATAAATTGTTCAATTGAGGAAAGTTTTGAGAAGTTTGCTGATGTATTACAGCTTGCTCAACAACATGATATTAAAGTACGTGGATATGTTTCATGTATCGTCGACTGCCCTTATGAAGGTCCAATTGATCCATCTAAGGTTGCTGAAGTCAGTGCAAAGTTAATCGATCTAGGTTGCTACGAAGTATCCTTGGGTGAAACCATCGGCACAGCTACACCTGATCGAGTTGCCAAAGTTTGGAATGCATGTTTGGAACGAATTGAAACACAACTTTTAGCAGGTCATTTTCACAATACCTACGGCATGGCAATTGCCAATATCTATCAATCACTGACACAAGGCATCCGCATATTTGACTCATCGATTGCAGGACTTGGCGGTTGTCCTTATGCCAAAGGTGCTTCGGGTAATGTATCCACTGAAGACTTATTTTATCTCTTGTCCAATATGGGCTATGAGACTGGCATTGACCTAGATGCCCTGATGCTTGCGAGTCGTAACATTAGTCAAGTTTTGCAACGAAACAATCCATCTAACTATGCCAATGCGTATTGGCAAAAAAAATGTGCTTAGTACGTATCAGCATTATGAAATAATGAAGATCAGAAGCTGATTCAGGATGAACAAAATAAAAATACAATGAGGTGTTCAATGACGAACAAAGTGTATGAAAGTGCTGAAAGTGCACTGAACGATATCATTCAAGATGGTCAAACCTTAGCTGTTGGTGGTTTTGGCTTATGTGGTATTCCTGAGGCTTTGATTGCTGCCCTGAAACAAACAGGAGCTAAAGAGCTGACTTGTATTTCAAACAATGCAGGTGTAGATGGTTTTGGTTTGGGATTACTACTCGAAACAAAACAAATTAAAAAAATGATCTCTTCCTATGTCGGAGAAAATAAAGAATTTGAGCGACAATACTTAAATGGTGAACTTGAAGTCGAGCTAACCCCTCAAGGCACTTTGGCTGAAAAACTCCGTGCTGGTGGAGCTGGGATTCCTGCATTTTTTACCCAAACAGGCGTAGGTACGTTGATTGCAGAAGGTAAAGAAGTACGTGAGTTCAATGGTAAAGAATATATTTTAGAACCCTCTTTAACTGCAGATGTCGCTTTGGTCAAAGCGTATAAAGCAGATAAGGCAGGTAACCTAATCTTTAGGAAAACAGCTCAAAATTTTAATCCCGTTTGTGCGATGGCTGGGAAAATTACAGTCGCTGAAGTTGAGGAAATTGTAGAGATCGGTGAGCTCGATCCCGATTCAATACATTTGCCTGGCATTTATGTAAATCGTATCGTTCTTAACACCACACCAGAAAAAAGAATCGAACAAATGACCTTAAAGGCGGAGGCATAAGTTATGGCATGGACGCGTAATGAAATGGCACAACGAGCTGCCTTGGAACTCGAAGATGGATTTTATGTCAATTTAGGGATTGGATTGCCAACATTGGTTGCGAACTATATTCCTGAAAATATCAATGTTTGGCTCCAATCTGAAAATGGTTTGCTGGGAATTGGCGAATTTCCAACAAAAGAAACCGTAGATGCTGACCTGATTAATGCGGGTAAGCAAACTGTTACGGCGCGAGCAGGCGCTGCATTCTTTTCCAGTGCTGATTCATTTGCCATGATCCGTGGTGGGCACGTGAATATAGCTATACTTGGCGCTATGGAAGTCTCTGAGCAAGGTGATCTTGCGAATTGGATGATTCCAGGGAAAAAAGTCAAAGGTATGGGAGGAGCAATGGATTTGGTGGCTGGCGTACAAAAAGTCGTCGTGCTGATGGAACATTGTGCCAAAGATGGCACCCCAAAAATTGTTCCGCAATGTTCACTGCCCCTTACAGGTAAAGCAGTCGTTCATCGCGTGATTACAGATCTAGGGGTTTTGGATATCACGCCTCAAGGGGTAAAATTGATAGAACTGGCTCATGACGTCAACTTTGATGAGATACAGAAAGTGACTGGAGTTCCCCTAATTCAATCGCAATAAGATCGCTAAAAAAACCACGCCTAAACGTGGTTTTTTTATTTAGAAAGCATTCATTAAAGAGACGCCAATACCCGCATAGGTAGCACGATGATTATAATCAATCAAACTCTCACCATACCCATCGAATAATTGAAAATGACCTCTAAGTTTGCCACTGATTGGAAATGCCCAATCAAATTGAACAGCTCCTCGAGAATCATCCCCACCCTTAAGTGAATGTCTTAACATCAAACTAAAATCATGATCATTCCAACGGTAAAAAGTCGTTAAATCACCACGACCAATGTAGTTTTTAATGTCAGGATTGTTATCATCATTAAAATCTTCTTCGATTCGATACCAAGGTCGAATCATCATAGCGAAATTATCACGCTCAAATCCTAAGTTCAGCATCACACGGTTCCAACTACGTGATAAAGGATCCGAACGTCCATTTGATTGATGATTTAGCGTTAAACCGAGTAAGCGACCATTTAAACCTAAAAATTCATAGTTGGTTCGAAACACAATACTTGCTTCAGGTTCATAATTCGTTTCACGAAATGGTCGTGATTCTTCAGAGTTGTAAACCTGCCAACGAGATGACTGGGTATAACCCAACCAAATATCGCCATTATTCCCGATTAAGTTTTCAACAGCTTTAGTTTTGAGTGAAATTTGAAACTTGGACTCTAAAGACTTTAAATTTTGATCATCTTCTACGGTGTTTTGAGGATTTGGGCTCGATGGAAATTCGTTCTTATCAGACGTCCAAAATGCAGGAAGTAAATATACAGGTTGATGTGCACGTATATTCCATGTACCTAATTTACTGTCTTCAGCCAATTCCCATCGTTTATCAAGCAATGATGAATTTGGTGTAATTACAGAACCTTCCACCGAAAACAAGTTTTCAACTTTTTGCTCAATTTTAGACTTTAAATCCTGAGGTTCAACCTGCGGTGCTGGTATTTCACGCGCGGCCTGACGCTCAGAAACATACGCAGGTTGCTCAAGTTCAGGGGCTTTGAACAATGCATCATAACAGGCTAAACGCTCTGCATTTGAATCAAGTGCAACGCACGCTTGTGGTGACGCTGGATTCGCTGGTACCACATCTGTTGCCCAAACTGTCTGTATAGGCAAACACATAAACGACGACACACCCAACCATATTGGTGAACGTTTTATTCTATTTCGCATTGGCTAAGCCCCATTTTTAATTTTAATTCACTTGTTTTATTGAAAACCCAAGTTCTTCAAGTTGCTCTTTTTTAGCCATTGGTGCTACAACAGCCTTCGTTGGTTTTTGATTCACTAAATACGTTTCTGCTACACGCTTTAGATCATCTAACGTTACATTGAGCAAACGCTCTCGTAAAGTTTTTCTGAATTGAGGCGTACGTCCATGCAATAATGCATAACATGCAGTAATTGCTTCACCTGCTGGAGAACCAGGCTTATCCATGCTCGATACAAGACCAAGAATCGCCTCTTCAAGTTGGTGTGGTTTTTGTTCAGTATTCAATAACCAATCAATACTTGCTTCAAAATCTTGGAAAGTTTCTGCTAAACGTGGATCACGATAACTATAGAATCTAAATGCACAAGCATTGCCATCATAGCTTGCACCACCACCATAAGCGCCTCCTTTTTCACGGATTGCACTATGTAGGAAACCATTACGTAGATAACCCGCAAGCACCATTAACGGTGCTGCATCCGGATGAGAAACTTCAACTGCTGGATAAGCAGAAGCACAGAATTGGACATTGGATTGAATCAGCCATGCTTCGTCATTTTGCGTTTGTTCAAAATTAACTTCAGCAAGACGCACTGGCTCACGCTTCACTTCAAGTTTATCCCAAACATTTTGAATTTCTTCAATTAAACGTTCAGACTGTTGCTCTTCACAGACCAGTAGGAACTGTTTAGGCGCGAGTAACAACAAACGGTGAATATTTTGCAACTCTTGAATGAGGTTCGCATATGCTTGTTCATCTGTTTCAATGCTTTGAACAAGCTCGCTCAGCCAATTAAGCGCACCTAAGCCGGTATTATTATAATCACGCAATGCCAATGCACTCATATTACGAGAAGCAATCTGCATGGCATAGCTATGTCCAGAACCAGACAAACGGGATGCCCAACGCGTCTTACGCTGTTGTAAAAGTTCAATAATACGGTCCTTTTCATCAAAACGCAGTTTCTCAAATGCCAGTTTTAACAATTGAATCGTATCTAGTTTGTGGGCAAGCGATTTGGTTGTCAGCGTTAAAAATGCGCTAATTTTACCTTTATCATCAACTTTACTACGTAGAGATGCCCCCATACCAAGGCCACCACTTACCGCTGTTTGTAATTGCTGTAATTCTAAATAATTATATTGACCTGCACCAACCTCCCCCATGAGCACGGAGAGTAAGTTAAAGTAAGGTGATTTCACGACTTGATCAGGAATTTGAATAATCACTTGTTGATAATAAATTCCGTTAGTACCAGCATGGTATAAGTTCAAGGGTGTATCTAAGTTATTAGAAATGATTTCTCTCAATTGACCTTGAACGACTGGAAGTTCGGCAGGAATATCGTCTAAACCAACTTTCGGCAATAAATCTAAGTTATCAGGAGTTGCCTGTCTTTCATTTAATGCCTCAGTCTGGCGTACAATTTCCGCTTTTTCATCATCTGTTAAGCGTGCGCCTATATCAGCTAAACGCTGTTTTTCTGCTTCAGCCTCTAATTTCGACTTATTCGCATCTGGTACAAGCGTCATCTGTACACGATGCGGATTATCAATCAAATGGGTCTTGATCAGATTAGGCAACCACATCGGGTCTTTCAACTGCTCTTTCACTTGCTCAATGGTCGAATCTACGTCCCAAACATGTATTGGATCATTATGATGAATTGCACTGCTTAAACCATTGAGGATGAGGCTTAGACCATAAGGCGTGCCATCTCCACCAATTTCTCGTTGGTGTAATTCAATTTGATGCAAAATCGCATCAACCAATGACTGATCTACAGGCTTCGAGGCAACCTCGTTCAGCACATTCAACACACCGTTTTTGAATGTTTCTGCATGTTCAGGATTTGAACCTTGAATACCACAGTAGAAAGTCATTTCATAGTTAGAATCATCAAGACCTAAAATTGGTCCTGTAGATTGAGCATAACCACACGTTTCTAAATAGTGACGTAATGGTGAAGCAGAATCTTCCAATAAGATCCCTTCAGCCAAACGTAAGCCTAAACGAAGTTGAATATCACTAGATTCAGGAAGTAACCATGCCAGTACATGGTAGGTTTTATCTTTCAAATCTTCAGCATCTACCGCGTAAGTCTCTGTCACCTCAATAGGTGCTTCTAGACGCTCTTCTGGTGTCGAATATAAGGTTTGACCTTTCTTAAACTTAGATAACGCTAAAGTTTCAAACTGCTCTTGTAACTCATAGGCAGATTGATTACCAAAAGTCATGAAAATAGCGTTACTTGGATGATAATGTGACTTATAGAAACTGACTAACTCTTCGTAAGTTAAATCAGGAATATCCTTAGGATCACCACCTGAATTATAGTGGTAAGTCGTTTTAGGGAATAAATGATGAGCAAGTTGGTGATATAACTGATCTGAAGGCGAACTCATTGCACCTTTCATTTCATTAAAAACCACACCCTTGTAAACAGGCTCACCATTTTCCAACTCAATTCGGATACCTTCTTGAGCGAAATCCAAAGGGTTTAAATTGGCTGCAAATGCTGCATCCAAATAGACGGAAAGTAAGTTTTGGAAATCTTTTTTATTCTGTGTCGCAAATGGATAAGCTGTCCAATCGGCAGCTGTAAATGCGTTCATAAACGTATTTAGAGAACGACGGATCATTAAAAAGAATGGATCACGTACAGGAAATTTTTCAGAACCACATAATGCAGTATGCTCAAGAATGTGTGCTTCGCCTTTTGAATCCATCGGTTGTGTACGGAAAGCAACTAAAAAAACATTTTCATCATGTTCAGTTGCTAGATGAAAATGCACAGCGTCAGTTTCTTTATGACGGTATTCTGAAACTAATATATCGAGTGCGGCTACATGATGTTGACGTACCAACTGAAACGCGGGATGAACGGTGTTTTGAATGGTTTCAGTAACATCTACGGTCATGTGTGCTCCTTAATTTACATAAATTTTAACAAAGATCATTATACTGATAGTTCAATACAATTCATCATTTATACAACAAACTCTAACTATTTTCCGAGTAAAATAGTCAGATTAAAACTAAATCAATAGAACTATATCGGAATTAAATAATTCATTTCGATTAAATGCGGGTTAAAGCTTGAAAATCAAGCAATACGCTACTGAATTCAATCGCATTGGTGTAAAATCGTTTTCTTTTTTCGTGATGTGAATTTAGACATGGCTAAAGTTGACCTTTTTGCGATTGGCAATGCCCTCATTGACCAAGAATTCAAAGTATCTGATGAATTTCTTTTAGAGCAAAATTTGCAAAAAGGTACTATGCAGCTTACAGATGGGGAAACTCAAGCCCGTTTATTTCAAAGCTTAAAAAATTCTCAAGAATATAAAGGTCAAGCCTCTGGGGGATCTGCAGCTAACTCAACAGTGGCTTTTAGTGCCTTAGGTGGTCAAGCGTTTTATGGATGCCGTGTTGGCAATGATGATCTTGGAGCGTTGTACTTAAAAGGTCTAAATGATGCAGGAATACAAACCTCTGAACGTTCGATCAGTGAAGGCGTAACTGGGACTTGCATGGTTTTGGTCAGTCCTGATTCAGAACGTACCATGCATACTTTCTTAGGTATTACAGCTGAACTCAGTAATGAACAAATTGATTTTGAAGCGCTAAAAACCGCTAAATGGTTATATATAGAGGGTTACCTTTCTACGAGTGATACGGCACGAGCTGCCGTGAAGCAAGCGCGTGCAATTGCGAAAGCAAATAATGTTAAAATTGCGTTAACGCTCTCTGATCCTGCTATGGTGCAGTACGCGCGTACAGGCTTGGACGAATTATTAGATGATGGTGTAGATGTTCTATTCTGTAATGAACAAGAAGCATTGATGTATACACAAACTGATGACTTACAAAATGCTCTTGCTGCACTTAAAAAATTAAGCTCTACCGTCATTATTACGCTTGGAGCAGACGGCGCTCTTGTAGCAACGGAATCAACTGAACTTCAAGTGAAAGGACGTAAAGTTGTTGCTTTAGACACGAACGGTGCTGGTGATGCTTTCTCTGGTGCATTTTTATATGCATTAAATGCTGGTAAAGATTTACAAACAGCGACTGAATTGGCTATTTTAATCTCAAGCCAAGTGGTTGCTCAATTTGGTCCACGTTTAGACGTAGCTGATTACGCTAAACTTCTTAAAGAATTTCAAATAGAAGTCGCATAAAATGAATAAAATTTGCATGACTGAAGACATTCCTGAAAGAGAATCTCGATCTTTTGAAACTGAAAATGGTGACAACATTTTCATTACGCAACGAGATGGTTGCTTCTATGCGTATCAAAATGTATGCCCACATTTGCAAGTTGAGCTCGAGTTTCTTGAAAATCAATTCTTAGATCGTGATCAAGAGTTCATTGAATGCTCTACTCATGGTGCTTTATTTGATGTAGAAACTGGTGTGTGCATTTCAGGCCCATGCCAAGGTGAATCTTTAGAAAAAGTCGAGATTAAAGTTCATTCTGATGGTGGAATTTACTTAGAATCTTAAGTCATGAGGTGAATGACATGCTGGCATTTTTAATGGAAATTGATTTAATGCCATTTCATATGTGCGTGTTTGCATTGCTAATGCTCAGCATGGCTGAAACCTTAGGCTATTTTGTTGGCTTAAGACCTAGTCAATTTATAAAAAAATTAACACCTTATTGGCTTATTCGCCTTCCTTTGCTTCAAGTTAAATTTTCCAAAGTTCTCATTCTTGTTTTTTTTCTGATCAATTTTAGTTTTGCTGGATATTTTCTTCAGCTCATTGTATTTGCAAGCCAGAAAACCTTTCTAGCTTGGTACTATGTTTTATTACCCGCTTTAATTATCGCAATCTTCTTTACGGTATTTATGATTCATTGTTTGGATCAAGTGATCAAACCCAAGTACAAATCCGAGCACTCAAATTTGCTTGGTCGACTAGCAACTGTTTCCAGTGGTAATGCACGACCTGGCTTCTCTGCTCAAGCACGCGTTCGCGATGAATTCGGTCAATTACATTATGTACAAGTTGAACCAGAGTTTGGGGAACTTGAATTTCAATCTCAAATCCTCCTGATCCGTGCAAAAAGATCTCATTTTATTGCTAAAAAAATTGCAAAAACAAATCAACTTTTCAATGTTGATCAGCATTAATGAGCTATTAACACCCCACTTCAATTATATGCATTTGATTTGAAAATAGTTCATTCAAGGTATTTTTGACGCCTATTAAATTTAAATCCAATCAACTCAACGATTATATAAAATTAATAAAATCTTTATAACCAACCATTTTAATCAGATTTAAAACCAACCAATTTAATAAGCTTTAAAACAACAATCCTATTATTTTAGTTGGAATTAAAATATTAATACCAAGTAATTTAGTCTATTTTATTTTTAAATATAACCATTTTAGTCGGATTTAATTTTATTTAAAATAAAATTATAAACAACTGTTTTTATTATATTTTTTATACTAAAAATATTTATAACTATAAAGTATTTATTTTAAATAAAAAAAAGATAATAATAATTAAAATAGATTCAAATAATGCATTTAAATATGGTGATTAAACCTTCAAGTTTAAATAAAAATTTAATCAAAGAGATTACTCTGATTCTAATTATCAAAGTAATCATTCTTATCGTGATTAAAAATATCTGGTTTGATGCACCTACCATTCCCAAAAACTTTGACCATCAAGTCGCTGAACGAATTACGGGCAGCGAACTTAAAATGAAGGAGACACGTTGATGATTTCTGAAAGCGTGGTCGATCTATCGCGGTTTCAATTTGCAATGACCGCAATGTATCACTTTATATTTGTACCCCTCACTCTAGGTTTGGCATTTATCCTTGCCATCATGGAGACCACCTACGTCATTACAGGTAAAGAGATTTACCGAGACATGACCAAGTTTTGGGGTAAGTTATTCGGGATCAACTTTGCTTTAGGGGTAACCACTGGACTAACGATGGAATTCCAGTTTGGTACAAACTGGGCTTACTACTCACATTATGTAGGTGACATTTTCGGAGCGCCATTAGCAATCGAAGGATTAATGGCCTTCTTTTTAGAATCTACTTTTATTGGTTTATTCTTTTTCGGCTGGGAACGTCTTTCTAAAGTCCAACATTTATGTGTGACATGGTTAGTGGCTTTAGGCTCTAATATGTCAGCACTTTGGATCTTGGTTGCAAATGGTTGGATGCAAAACCCTGTCGGGGCCGCATTTAACTATGAAACCATGCGTATGGAACTGGTAGATTTTGCCGCACTAATATTTAACCCAGTGGCACAAGTTAAATTTGTCCATACTGTTTCTGCGGGTTATGTGACTGGTGCAATTTTTGTATTGGCAATTTCAAGTTATTACTTACTTAAAAAACGTGATTTGGCCTTTGCCCGTCGTTCATTTGCCATTGCTGCTATTTTCGGTCTTGCTTCGACATTATCCGTAATTTTACTGGGTGATGAATCAGGATATGAATTAGGTGATGTTCAGAAAACCAAACTCGCTGCAATTGAAGCAGAATGGGATACACATCCAGCACCAGCTGCATTCACATTATTTGGTATCCCCAATCCCGAGACGCAAACAACAGACTATGCTGTGAAAATTCCATATGTCATGGGTTTAATTGCGACTCGCTCTACAACTGAACAAGTCACAGGGATCAAAGATTTAATCGCACAACATGAGCAACGTATCCGTAATGGTATGGTCGCTTATGCACAGCTTGAACAACTTCGTGCTGGAGATCAATCACCAGAACTCAAAGCTGCATTTGACGAGACTCAAAAAGATTTGGGTTATGGTCTATTGTTGAAGAAATACACACCAACTGTGGTTGATGCTACTGAACAACAAATTAAATCTGCAGCTTTAGATACTATCCCTCATGTTCCAAGTTTATTTTGGGCATTTAGAGCGATGGTGGCGTCAGGTTTCTTGATGCTCTTGTTGTTCATTCTTGCAACGTACGCTGTCATGAAACGTAATGCTGAAAATAAAACTTGGTTGCTCAAGTTTGCACTGATCGCCCTTCCACTTCCATGGATTGCAGCTCAAACAGGTTGGTACGTTGCTGAAGTTGGTCGTCAACCATGGACTATTGGTGAAGTTTTACCAACACACCTATCTGCATCAAGTATTAGTTCAGCGGATGTATGGGGTTCAATTTTAGCACTCGCTGCTTTCTATACAGTGCTGCTCATCATAGAAATGTATTTAATGATCAAATTCTCAAGACTAGGACCAAGCTCTTTACATACTGGAAAGTATCATTTCGAAAAACTAGCAGCAGCCAATAAGTCAACTGAGGAGATTTAACATGATTGAATATGAACTTCTCAAAATCATTTGGTGGGTATTGGTCGGCGTCCTCCTTATTGGGTTTGCTTTGACTGATGGATTTGATATGGGCTCTATGGCACTGATGCCGTTCGTCGGTAAAGATGATGAAGAGCGTCGTGCTGCTATCAACACGATTGCACCACATTGGGATGGAAACCAAGTTTGGTTTATTACGGCGGGTGGTGCACTTTTCGCAGCTTGGCCAATGGTATATGCAACAGCTTTCTCGGGTATGTACTGGGCGCTGTTACTCGTATTATTTGCTTTATTCCTTAGACCTGTTGGTTTTGACTATCGCTCTAAGCTCGAAAATACTAAATGGCGTAATGCTTGGGATTGGGGCTTATGTATTGGCGGCGCAGTACCAGCACTCGTTTTTGGTGTTGCATTTGGCAATATGTTCCTTGGCATCCCCTTTACACTTGATGAAACTGTTCGTTCAACTTACACAGGAAGCTTCTTTGCACTTTTAAATCCATTTGCCTTGGTCTGTGGATTGGTCAGTTTGACGATGCTTGCTGCGCATGGTGGTGCATGGTTAATGCTACGCACTGAAGGTGCATTAAGAACACGATCTGCTCAAGCTACACGATATATGAGTATTCTTTTTCTCATCTGTTTTCTCGGTGCTGGTGCATGGTTGTATTTCGGCAATATCGAAGGCTACACGCTTGTAACACCTTATGATACGAATGGTGTAGCTAATCCACTTGCTAAAGAAGTACTCACTAATGCCAATCATGGCTGGATGAACAATTATTCTATTTATCCAATCACAATATTGGCACCGGTGATGGCAATTATCGGAGGAATAATTGTGTTTTTAGCATCGTCTAAAAATAAAGCGGGACTTAGCTTTGTGGGTACATCGTTCGCTGTGATTGGCACAATTCTCACTGCTGGTTTTGCCCTATTCCCATTCCTGATGCCATCTAGTATTCATCCAAACATTAGCTTGACGATGTGGGATGCAGTATCTAGCCAAATGACGCTTTCAGTAATGACTGTTGCTGCATGTATTTTTGTTCCACTGATCTTGGCATACACCACTTGGTGTTACTACAAAATGTGGGGTGTGATTACCAAGAAACATATTCAAGACCACACGCATAGTCTGTATTAAAACCGAATCACTGTTAGGAGAAAATTATGTGGTACTTCGCATGGATACTAGGTGTGTTAATGGCATGTTTCGCGAGTGTACTTGCCGCCATTTACATGGAACAACATCAAGACTTAGATGGTGAATGAGATGAGTGAGCTTGCGATGTCAAATTCTGAAAAACGTAAATACTCATTTGCAATGATCATTTCATTTCTGATGGCATTGCCTCTCGCTACCATATTACTCATCCACCCAAGTCTGATGTTGGATGCAAGTGGTAATTACAGTCATCGTGCCATGATGCTGATTATGATTGGAATATCTGGTGGATTTATCCATGGCGTAGGGTTTATACCACGTTATTGGATATGGAAGTATTTATTTAGTCCATTTGTAGCATGGCCATTGATGATTTATGGTTACTATACTTGGCTGTTCACTTAATTTATAAAAAAGCCCTCTATGAGGGCTTTTTTATATCTGTTTTGAAATATTAAATGTTTTATTGCGTTGCAAGCCAAGTCATAAATTTTTGACGTTCCTGCTTTGAAGAATTTTTCCATACTTCAATCAACGTCTGACCATCATGAGTATTTGAATTTGTATTTTTAATGTCAGCTTGTTCCACTGTTTGATTATTTATTGATGGTGAACTTGACTTGATCATTGGGCTAGCTTGTGGCTCATTATGCAATATCTGATTGATCGTACCGCCTAGCAAACTTTGCGAGGTCATTTGAACAATCAGATTATTTGAAATGAGTTGATTATTTTGATTATAAATTGCCAATTGAGGATTTTTGGCGAATGTTTTTGCTTGGTCCAAATCTCGTGGTGGATGAATTAAATCCAATTTGTATGACTTATTATCCTCTAGGGTTGGCAATTTCAAAGTAAGAATATCCGACTTTACGATCTCATGATTATTTAAAGGTAGTTCAAAGTATTGATTATATCGAACATTCACCAAAGGTTGATTCACATCAATTTGGTATTGTTTTTTTGATTTAAATAGTCCTGATTTAACCTCTTGATTATTCACTGAAATTACGACCAGTTCCTCTGGAACCACCAAGGTCGCCCCTGCAAAAATTTGACTGCTCAAACCCGTAAATATCAATGCAGACGCAATTTTTAATTTCATAAATAACTCAATATTAGATTGTTAGATATGACTACTATGCTACCAAGCGATGACAATTTAATGACAGAACTCGTCATAAAAAAAGGCACCGAAGTGCCTTTATATGATTTGGATTAATTAAAAGTTTTAAAACGAATCTCGTCATCAATAAACGTTTTATCTCCAGCGGGCGCTTCGATTGAACCGAGCACAAGCTGAGCACGAAGTTTCCAAGAAGCTGGAATTTCAAATGTTGAAGACACTTCTTCATCCACAATTGGATTGTAATGTTGTAATGATGCTCCAATATTTTTTTCTGACAATGCAGTCCAAACCGCAAATTGAGCAATAGCTGTTGAATGTTCAGACCAGATTGGGAAATTCTCAGCATAAAGTGGGAATTGCTCTTGTAAACCTTTCACCGTATCTTGATCTTCATAAAACAATACAGTTGCATGACCCGCTTTAAAGCTATTGATCTTATTTTGAGTTCCCTCAAATGCTTCTGCAGGAACAATTTTACGTAAAGTTTCTAAAACGATATTCCAAAATTTGTCATGTGACTCACCAAAAAGTGTTACAACACGTGATGTCTGTGAGTTAAATGACGATGGACTTTGACGTACCGCTTCTTTAATGGTTTCTCCAATCTGAGTATTGTCTAAAGAAACATTCTTACCAATTGAATAGATGGTACGGCGATTTTTAATTTGATTTAGAAAAGACATAACTTATTCCTTATTTTTAACATTCATTGTGTGCTAACGATGATGCTATCTTATTCATATTACGAAACCTTTTCAGCCTTATCTTTATAACAAAGTGTTCTATTTTTGGAACAAATTGCATATTTAATGTATTGAGTCAAAAAATTCGGCTTTCTCATATTTGAATAACTTTATGAATTTTAAGTATTTATAAAAAAAGCTCCGTATAAGGAGCTTTTTAAATTAACCCAAGAATAATTATTTTTCGTTATCGAATAATGCAGCGACAAATGATTTTGCTGAGAACGGTCTCAAATCATCAATCTTTTCACCTACACCAATAAATCGGATTGGCACATGTGTACGGCTCGCAATATTAAATAGCACACCACCCTTTGCCGTACCATCCAATTTAGTAATAGTAAGACCCGTTAAACCTACAGCTTCATCAAACATTTCAACTTGGTTAATCGCGTTCTGTCCTGTGCCAGCATCCACAACAAGCATCACTTCGTGCGGTGCAGTCGCATCAATTTTTTGCATAACGCGTTTTACTTTTTTGAGCTCTTCCATCAAGTGACCTTTGTTATGCAAACGCCCTGCGGTATCTGCAATCAATACATCGATCCCTTTCGCTCGTGCACTTTCAAAAGCATCAAAAATTACAGAAGCACTGTCTGCACCATGACCTTGTGCAACGACATGAATATCGTTACGTTCACCCCAAATTTGTAGCTGTTCAGTCGCCGCAGCACGGAAAGTATCGCCTGCCGCGAGCATGACTTTTTTACCTTCGCCTTGCAATCGTTTTGCGAGTTTACCAATCGTGGTTGTCTTACCTACACCATTTACACCTACAACCAAAATCACATAGGGATTTTTATTCGGATCGATATGTAACGGTTTGACACGTGGTGCTAATAAAGCAACTAATTCTTCTTGAAGAGCTTTATAGAGAGAATGAGAGTAGATCAAATCGCCACGCGCAGTTCTTTCAGTCAAATTGGCAATAATTGTTTTCGTCGCCTCTACCCCAATATCTGCGACCAATAATTGCTCTTCAACTTCTTCGAGCAGCTCATCATCAATCTCTTTACCACCGACTAGAATATTCATCATTCCATCAGCTAAATTTTTACGAGATTTTGATAAGCCTTCTTTCATACGACTGAAGAAACCACCTTTCGGTTTTGTTTCTTCAACGGCCGGCACCGTTTCCAGCTTTTCTACTTCATTGTTTTCGATAATAGGCACATTAACGGCCGGGAGGCTCGGTAAGGTGACATCGTCATCACCAATATCCGCATCAATCAAGAATTTATTTTGCTGTTCTTGCATGCCGATTCCTTGAAAAGCATTGCGATTAAAAGAATGGAGTTTAGCATAGATTGCTTTAAATTCACGATCTGCAATTACTTTTAAAACGATCAACCAAATTGCAACAGTTCAATCTTGAATAAATATACGACATCATCAAGAATAATTTTAAAGTCATTATTCGGATTAATTGTGTCTCTCAGCCGGCTCAAATTCTCTCTGCAACTCATTTTCAAACAAACAATCATCATTGCTGCGATTACATCAGCACCGATGATGACATTTGCAAATCAGCAAACTGCTCAACTCTCTCGAAACACCGTCGAAACAACACTGGATAATGGTTTAAGAGTCATTATTAGAGAAGATCACCGCGCACCTGTAGTAATTAGCCAAATTTGGTATGCCGTCGGCAGTAGTGACGAGTCAGGGAATTTACTCGGTATTTCACACGTTCTAGAACATATGATGTTCAAAGGCACTAAAAAAGTACCGAATGATGAATTTACACGCCTTAGTCGAATTTATGGTGGTAGTGTCAATGCATTCACATCCACAAATTACACCAATTACTATCAATTCTATCCTAAAAAATATCTTCCACTGGCATTAGAGTTAGAAGCAGATCGAATGCAAAATTTAGTTCTGCGCCAAGAAGATTTCGAACCCGAAATTAAAGTTGTAATGGCTGAACGACGGCAACGAACAGAGGACAATCCTCGAAACCTTGCTTTTGAAAGATTTAAATGGATAGCATACCCGACCAGTCACTATCGCCAACCAGTGATTGGCTTAATGAAAAATCTGAATAACATTCAATTGAATGATTTAAAGCAATGGTACGAAACTTGGTACGCGCCGAATAATGCAACATTGGTCATTATTGGGGATGTAGATCCTGAACAAACCATTCGAGATGTCAAAAAATATTTTAATAAGATTCCCAAAAAATCAGTTCCTGAGCGAAATGATGTGCTTGAATTTTCAAGAATTGGATATCGCTTCATGCAGCAATATCAGGCTGTACATGTTCCCAACTTGTTTATGGCTTGGAATGTCAATTCCATTAAAACAGCAAAAAACCCTCAAGACGCCTACGCTTTAACCATTATTCAAAATCTATTGGACGGCGGAATTTCAGCACGTCTACAAGAGAGACTGATCCGAGATAAGCGAATTCTGACTTCAATTAATGTGAGTTATGATCCATATAATCGTGGGGATAGCCTATTTTTAATCTCTGCCATACCAGCTGAAGGTATTAGTCTTGAGCAAGCGCAAAAACGCATACAGCAGGAACTAGATTTATTCAAATCAGAATTGGTCAATGAAAAAGAACTCAATCGGGTCAAGGCGAATTTCATTTCCAATTTAGTGTTTAGCCAAGATGATGTTATTGGGCAAGCTCGACTCATTGGTTTGCTCAGCATCAATGATCTAGACTATCGCATGATTGATCAACTCCCTGATTACTTCGATAAAGTCACACCTTATGATTTACAACGCATTGCCAATATTTATTTTAATCGTGACAATTTGAGCGTTTTACATCTTTATCCTGAACAGAAAAACAATAACTAGGTGTTTTATGAATTATTTGTCTTCTCTATTTTTAACGAGTGTGTTGTTTAGTGCCATTTTGAGTTCACTGTCGCATGCGGAGGAACTTATAGAAGCGGAACCAATTGAACAGATCATCGAAGAAGATCCCAGTGGTCTAAGCTCGATTAAAAACTTGTTAAGCTTAAAAGAGATCACAAAATCTTCCCAAAATTATAAAGCGCCTTTTGTTCAAGAACTTAAAAACTCTTTAAATGTACGAACCTTATTTGTCGAAACGAATGATCTGCCAATGGTCGACATTCAAATTACATTTAATGCTGGATCTGCACGAGATGAAGTCATTGGTCAAGGACTTTACGGTATATCCAATATGGCAGCTCGCCTTATGCTTGAAGGAACAGATCAGCTCAGTGCCAAACAGATTACCACCACATTTGAGGGATTAGGCGCCAAATATTCTTTCAACGCCTATCGTGATATGTTTGTTGTTCGACTAAGAGTGTTAAATGATCCTGAAAAATTTGACCCTGCACTGAACTTACTACTGCATTTAATCAAGCATGCCACCTTTAAACAATCAGGCATTAATCTCGCGCTCAGTAATACTCAAATTGGGCAAAAACAACTTCAAGAGAATCCATCCAGACTAATGTCAATACAACTGTACCGTATGCTGTATGGGGATCATCCATATGCTCAACCAACAGCTGGGACAGTCGGTAGTTTAAAAAAAATTACGCCTGAATTACTCAAAGAATTTAGGGATCGATTGCTTGTCGCTCAAAATTCCAATATAGCAATCACAGGACAACTCACTCAAGATCAAGCTCAACAGATCTCGGAACTGATTAGTATCAATTTACCGCAAGGGCAAAGGCAGCCTGACCTTCCAACTCCCGTAAGTGAATCAGGTTTTAAAATTTCAGTACTAAAACGCGAAAGTCTACAAGCACATGCATTATTGGGTCATTTATCTTTAGAACGAGCACATCCAGATCGTGCCGCTTTGGAAGTTGCCAACAGAATGTTTGGTGGTGGGAGTTTTAATTCAATCTTATCAAAAGAGTTACGAGTTAAACGAGGACTCACTTATAGTGCATCGAGTACGCTGACTACACCACAAGTACCTGGCGTTTTTAGTTTTGGATATGCGACACAACAAGACCAATTGCTTGAAAGCTTAAAGCTCGCACATCAAGTATTCATTGACTTCAAAAAACAGCCGATTACTGACTCTTTACTTAAAGAAAATAAAGAAAGTATTCTTCGGTCTTTTCCAATGACTTTAAATAGCAATGCAAATATTAATGCCCAAATCGCATCAATTGGATTTTACGGACTTAATTCCAATTATCTAAATGAGTATCAGGAGCAGATTCGAAAATTAACTCGCCAAGATATTCAAAATGCAATACAAAAACATTTACACCCCGATCAAATGACTGTTATTGCTGTCTCTGACCGTGTCACTGCCAAGGAGATCGAAGAAATACTGAATCAAAATCTTGGGCTCAAGTTGAATAAGATTGAAAACTAATCCAACTTTTCAATCGCTGGATAAATTTTTATATGAGCATTCTCGATATGATAAGCATTCAGCAAACGATAAAATTCAATATTTTTAATCTTAGGTTTTGCAAGTAACAAAGTTGCCATTTCATGCGTTCGCTCTAAACGATTTTGAGCCGCGAGCGCTTGAACTTGTTCAAAGTGAGCTGAATTAATTGGACGATTCAGTGCAATACTAGAGACAATAAGAATAAAAAGTACAATGCCTATGATGAAAGCATTTTGAATCTGCTCAATATTTAATTGTGAGAAAAGATCAGACGAAATTTTTTTTAAATGGAGCATGTACAACCTCGGATTAGCTTAAGTGTAATCCGAGATGCTTTAAAAATATAGTGTTAACGTTGATTTAAACAAGAACCATTATGCAAAAAATGGCGCTTATTCACCTTTAAGAGACAACATTCTGCACAACACCAAAATATAAGATAGCAGCGATCACCGCGAGTACGATAAAAATAGTGAAAACACTTAAACCACCTTCAGCATCATCAGGGTGTTCTTCGTCAATGACGGCGATACGTTTTAATTCGCCGTCATAGTAGCGATAAAATTCAGCTTTTGCTGCAGGATCAAGCGTCTGCGTATAATCATGCACACGTTTACGCTGCTCTAAACAGTAGTGACCTAAATGGATTTCTTGATGAAAAATTGCTTCATCAAGTTGTTTTTTATGATGATGTGCAAGCGCAATAATATCGGATGGCTCTGGTGGATTGCCAAATGTGAAACCATCAATGGTATTAGTCATAAGTCATTCTCCTTTATAGTTATTTACAGTTTTATCATAAACCCAATATAAAATGATAAAAGTTTAATCCTGTAAGTATTTTTTAAAAGATTTATCTTGAAAATTTATTTGACAATTAACGCAAATTGTAATATTAGTTTAATATTACTTTGTTATATTCCATTTTGACCTAATTTAGGTCTTTATAACTGTAGTACTAATCATAATTAGAATAAGGAGTTTTATATGATTAAACAATTCTCTCAACAAGACCTCGAACATATGTATTCGAATGCTGTAAATACCATTCAATTTGAAATGAATTTTACAGACGCAGTTTCAGAACTTGAGAATGCAGCACGTGCGGGTCACGGTAAAGCAGCGATGTTTCTAGCTGAACTCTATCTTCAAGGTTTCCGTGTAGAACGTGATTCTTTGAAAGCACAGTATTGGCAAAACATGGCCACAATGCAAGCATAAATAAACGTCACATTCGTGGCGTTTTTTTAGCTTTTTCATTACATATTTGCTTACCAAACTTTAAATTAATGCAACTAAACTTTAAGAAAAAAACATTAGACTGAACTTATCATCATTGGTATTGAATCATTGAACGATCATGAACACCTTTGTACAGTTGCAACCAAATTCAAAGCATTTTTTACTCAAAGTTAATATCCTTAAAACCATGATGTATTGTGGAGTACTGTGGGGACTGTACAATCCAGAACATCAAGGTTGGGCCATCCGATCAATCAATCAAGAATACATATTCCCCTTCTGGCTCAATTCAGTGCAGGCTTTACATTATGCAAAAATTCACTGGCCGCACTATCAGCCTCGAAAAATAACGCCTGATGATTTTAAAAATTCATTACTCCCAACCCTAACGCGACTAAAAGTCACACCTGCACTCTGCAATCATCGAGATCGCCACTTTAAGCTCACTATTCCACACATGCAGATGCTATTTTTTCAAAATCATTTGAGCCCATCTATTTAGCAGAAAATTCTACTAAAACAATTGTAAAGATTTAAGATTTCAGTTATTAACTTATACATGGACGAATAACCAATAAGAGGAAACTTTATGACAACAGTAGCTCAAGTTCTACAAAATAAAAACAATTCAGAAATCTCTACCATCACACCTGATGCTACGGTTTTAGAAGCAATCACATTAATGGCAACAAAAGGTATTGGTGCCGTTGTTGTCGTACAGGATGAAAGACTTGTTGGAATTTTATCTGAACGGGATTACACGCGTAAAATTGCACTTATGCAACGTACATCTGACTTAACTACAGTCTCAGAAATTATGACTGGTACGGTTTTATCTGTAAGTAAAACCAACACCGTAGATGAGTGTTTAGATTTAATGACAGAACGTCATATTCGCCATCTGCCAGTATTAGAAGACGATAGACTCGTCGGAATTGTATCTATTGGTGACTTAGTTAAAGCCGCGATGGAAGACCAAAAAGTGTTGATCGAACAACTTCAACAGTATATTTCAGGATAAAGCTAAGCTCCCATCTCGGGGGCTTTTTTGATAATTCCATCATGATCTCAATTTTGAACAATAGATTGAAATTGGTCATCTTTTACAATGATTTTCTTTTATTGAGTCATTGAACTATTTAAACAGCATCAGTAAAGTCATTACATTATGGAATTTTTTTGCCTAAGGACTGATGATGTATAAAAAGTTATTGTGTTACACCGCTTTATTTGTAACTGCTTCCACTTATGCATCTGAACTTGAACCAACGATAAAGAATCAAATAGAGCTGCTAAAAAAAGCAAAAACATATCAAAAAAAGACACTTATCACGCCTGCATGTAATACCTATGAAAAAGCCTACAAAATGGGATATTTAGGGGCTGATCAAGATATGAAAAATCCAAGAAAAAACAAAGAATTTGTTGAAGCCGCCCTGCAAACTTCTGCCTGTTATACAAATTTGAATTATACAGAACAACCCCAAAAATGGCTCGAAGGCACTGTAACACTATTTAAGTTAAAAAATTATTTTGCAGTCCCAAACTTAGATGGCCGACTCAAAGAAATTCAAGATGAAATGATGTCGATCGCAGAAGTGCTATATTTCAAAAAAAATGCTGACTATCGCAATCCCTCTTCTGAAGTGACCAATGCCTGTGCTGCATCTGAAATTGGCTTCAAAATTGGTTATTTAGGTGATCCTGATAAAGCTAAAGATCCTGCATACAATGCAACATACGTACAACATGGTTTATTTCATGCCGCTTGCGTTTCTCTACTTCCATCCAAGGCTAAATCTGAGAATCCAGCATTTACGAGTTATTTGTCTTACGCAATTTTAAAAGAACTTGCCACCAAATATGACAGCAAAAAAGCACACGAACTAAGTGCACCAGCTGATGAAATTATGAAAACCATGGTTCAAGCTCAACAAGCTCAACAAGCTCAACAAGCTCAACAAGCTCAACAAGCTCAACAAGCTCAACAAGCTCAACAAGCTCAACAAGCTCAACAAGCTCAAC
>NZ_JBWYIL010000019.1:0-46887 GCF_056779755.1 Acinetobacter sp. 24-47-66 | reverse complement strand
GAGCATTTCGAAATCATTGCAAGTGCTTTTAACCCCATGTTTTATTGAGTGTTCTATTTTTATGCACCATTATGATTCATTAATAATCACATTTACACTTAACCCTATAATATTGAAGCAAAAATATTAATTTAATATTTCTGCTTCTTTTTTTAATCACTATTTCGCTTTTGAAGGTTTTATATTCACACTTAAAATTTTAATAGGATTTTTTGGCACATCTTGATGCATACCAAATCTACCAGTAGGCACTTTTGCAATTTTATCGACAACATCCATGCCTTTAGTTACCTGACCAAACACAGCATAACCAGGATTCATTGGCGCTTTATTTAGAAAATCATTATCCGCAATATTGATAAAAAATTGGCTTGTTGCTGAATCAGGCTGGTTTGTACGTGCCATGGCTAAAGTGCCACGGTTATTCTTTAAGCCATTATAAGACTCGTTCTTGATTGGAGGTCGATTCACTTTTTCTTTCATCGATACATCTAATCCTCCACCTTGGATCATGAACCCTGGAATAACCCGATGGAAGATTGTGCCGTTATAAAAATTAGCTTTCGCATAAGTTTCAAAGTTCTTTGCTGAAATCGGAGCTTTATCATTAAACAACTCGATTTCGATATCTCCTGCTGATGTTTTGATTTGCATATGCGTATTTGCTGCCAAAGACAAAGTACTCATCGCCGCAACAGAAACACCTAACATCATTTTTTTTAACATACGCTATCCTCTTATTGATTTTTTTATCTTATCTATTATTCATGAATCAATCGCCAGAAAAGATTCAGTTTTTTGTTAAGCATCAAAGTATTTTTATTCGATTACTCTATATAAAGAAAAAATCCTGAGTTTCGTTTGAATCTCAGGATTTGAAAGTAAGCATCTATTAACTATTTTTATCCCAAAATCTTCTAAACTCTTTACTCATTTCAATCAACAATTTTTTAGAACGCCCTGAGACTAGCGTTAGATTAATAAATCCGTGTGTTTGATCTTCAAAATCTTGATACAACACTTTAGTGCCATTTTGACGTAATTTGTGGGCGTAAATTTTGCCTTCATCATGCAATACATCATGTCCCGCTGTAACAACATAGGCTGGTGCCAATTTTTTTAGATTACCGTATGTTGGGGAGATTAGTGGATTATCCAAAGCAACTTTATGTCTTGTCGCGTAGTATTCTGTCACATAGTCAATATCGCTGTTGGTTAATACTAAACCATCTTTATACGCAAAGAATGATGGATGACGACTTTTGAAATCTACCGCAGGATATATTAAAAATTGAGCTTGAGGCGCATAACTGGCATTTAATGCACGTTGAGCAACGACAGCACTAATATTACCGCCAGCACTATCTCCTGCTACAGCAATACGATTTTTTAAGATTTTAAAGTGACGGCGATTTTGATATACCCATGCCAATGCGTCTTCACATGATTGAATCAATGATTGTGGAGAAACTTCTGGCGCTAAAGGATAATCAATACTGATCACTTGTACTTTTGCATAATTCGCAATGATTCGGCACGCTTCATCATGTGTATTCACACTTCCGACAACAAACCCACCACCATGATAAAACACAATCATTGGTAATTTTTTATTCGGAGCAGGATGATAATGTCTGGCAAATACAGTACCACTTTGTAGAGGAAGACGAATATCTTCTACATATTGAACATGAGATGATTTATGTGTGATGGATTGGATTTGATTTTCAAATTCTTTTCTTGATTTATCAATATCAGCGCCAATAAAGCCTGATTTTCCTTGTTTCAACTGTGCAGCCATCAAGCATTTTGTAAAACTATCGAGTTGAGGATAGTCATAGGGATAGCCAAGTAACTTCACTAGAGATTCTTGAACGATCTTTGGGAGTCGATCTAATGCACGTCCTGCAGAACCCTGACCATTTTCAAGTAATTGTTGTATTTTTTGATTCACGATTCCGATCCTTTTAAAAATCCGTATTCTTCATAATTTCTACACGATCAGCCATTTCATGACTATTTTGTTAACTAAGTCTACTGATCAATATACAAACTTCAATTCCATTTACGCTAATCTTACTATAGCAGTCTTGTCATTGACTATTTAATCCAACATCAGGAATTTTTTGGTTGTCCTGATTCAACATATAAAGGTGAAAGCTATGGCAATAAAAGTAATGATAATGTCATTGGCCACAGCAGTTCTTGCAGTCGGTTGTGTGGCCTTCCCTGACGATGGCCCTTATTATAATGGTAATTATGACCATCGTTATGATCGTGATTATGATCGCAACTATGACCGTCAACGTTGGGAGAGAGAACGCGCACAACGTTTACATCAACAGCGCCTTGAACAAGAAAAGCGCAAACGTGAATATGAACGTCAACGCCAACAACGTGAATTAGCAGATCGACGTAATAAAGAACGTGCTGAGCATGATCGTCGTAAACAGATTGAACAACGTCAAAAGGAAATTCTAAAACAACGTCAAGCTGAACGTAATCGTTGGAATCAAGATAATCGTAAAAAAGCGATTGAAGAACAACGTAAGCGCTTAGAACAGGACCGCAAGAAGCGAGAACAGGAACGTCAACACGATCGCCGAGATCGTTAAGCTTTCTTGGACTCAAGACAATTGATTTAAAGTTACCTCACAAACCTAACATTCACATTTGAATGTTAGGTTTTTTTAAGTGCTGTGATTCTAAAAATAGACAGTAAAGGCATCCTATTTACTCTCTATTCTCTGCTTTTTCATAAAATTTAATCCATTATAAGCAGTTTAAATGAATTAAATTTCATTGCATTTTACTCAACAACTTGAGGGGCTTCTGCACCTTCAGCTGGGACAGCTTGAATCGGTTCAGCAGACTCTACACTTGGGTCAGCTTGTACAGCCACACCATTTTGGGTATCCATTTCAGTAGTTGCCGCTTGCGCTATAGAAGCATCTGTTTGTGTGGTCGGCTGAGTCGCTTGAGCAGTTTCAGCAGATTGGTTTGAAGTACAACCTACAGTAGCAAAACCAATAGCTGCAAATGCCAGGGAAATGAGACCTAATTTTTTCATTGTTTAATTCCTTACTTGAAACATTCAAAGTCAGAGTTAACTTTGAAGGCTTATCATTCCTGACTTTTTTATTTCATGCGTCAGTTCTTGGTTCAAGTTTCGATGACTTCAGGTTGAACTTATGAAAAAAGTGTAAAGAAAATGCAATTCAACTTTTATAGTTGAATATATCTCCTAAGCCATTTATTTAATTTATTTTTTAGTGAATATGTGGTGCGATATAAGCCCTTTTTGAAGGTGACTGAATCACAGTGTGGCTACACGGTATATCGGTTGCTTAACATTGTTACTCAGATCTCGACAAGCAAAAAAAAACTCATCCAAGGAGGTTGGATGAGCTATTAAAAAGCAAAAACAAAATAAATAGAAACTACAGCGTTAGTATCTGGTTAAAGATAATACAGTTTTGATTATTTAAAAGGAAAGACTTGTTTTATCTGAATCTATATTTTTTATATATAAAATATACACTAAATCATATTTTTATAATCTTTCTTCAGCTCATCTCCTCTTCTTATTCTAGACTTTAGATTTCTCTAAATGGATCGAAAAATTTTCATTCCTTGTTGTAAAGATGAATTTAGTAGAAATAAACATCGTTTAAGCTTGAATTATTTATAGTCGCCCACATTACCTTTGTATTGATGAATTACACACGCATGGCAGTTCAGATTAACGCAGTTAACACTGATGCCAAAGGACTGTACATGTTTAAAAACCCATTTAAGCGGAGATCTTCCATGGCAAATGAGCAAAACGAACAAACTCAGGACGTTCAAACGGAACAAACTGAACAGCAAGTTGAAAATCAACAAGCTGAAGTTGAAGTTTCTGTAGAAGACCTTCAAGCGCAAATCGCAACGCTGACTGAAAACTTAAAATATGAAAAAGCAGTTGCTGCAAATGCGAAGTATGAAGCAGAAAAAACCAAAGAACGTTTAGAGCGTGAAGCGGATACTGCGAAAAAATTTGCTTTAGAGAAATTTGCAAAAGAATTATTGGATTCAGTTGACAACCTTGAACGTGCAATTGCTGCTGCAGGTGATGAAAAAACTCCTTTATCAGAAGGTGTAGAACTCACACTGAAGTCATTATTAGCAACATTAGAAAAATTTGGTGTTGTGGCAGTTGACACTGAAAATGGTTTTAATGCTGATTTGCATCAAGCAGTAGGTATTGCTCCAGATGCAAAAGCGGGTGAGATTGGTACGGTACTTCAAAAAGGTTACACCCTTTCTGGCCGTTTACTTCGTCCTGCAATGGTCATGGTAGGCCAATAAGTCAAGAAATACGGGAGTTTGTAAAAATTTTTTAAGTTTTTAACTTGAAAAATAATGAATGGCTCTCATATCGGATAACAAGTGAAAGATCACAACAAAATTTTCGAGGAACACATCAATGGCTAAAATTATTGGTATTGACTTAGGTACTACAAACTCATGTGTTGCAGTACTTGAAGGCGATAAAGTTAAAGTAATCGACAACGCTGAAGGCGCTCGTACAACTCCGTCTATTATTGCGTATAAAGATGGCGAGATCCTTGTTGGTCAATCAGCTAAACGTCAAGCGGTAACAAACCCGAAAAATACATTATTCGCGATCAAACGTTTGATCGGTCGTCGTTACGAAGATCAAGCAGTTCAAAAAGATATTGGTCTTGTACCTTACAAAATCATCAAAGCTGACAATGGCGATGCTTGGGTTGATGTAAACGACAAGAAACTAGCACCACAACAAATCTCTGCAGAAGTTCTTAAGAAAATGAAGAAAACTGCGGAAGATTACTTAGGTGAAACAGTTACTGAAGCGGTAGTTACTGTTCCTGCATACTTCAACGATGCTCAACGTCAAGCAACGAAAGATGCTGGTAAAATTGCTGGTTTAGATGTTAAACGTATCATCAACGAACCAACAGCTGCAGCGCTTGCGTTCGGTATGGACAAGAAAGAAGGCGACCGTAAAATCGCAGTTTACGACTTAGGTGGTGGTACTTTCGACGTATCAATCATTGAAATCGCTGACCTTGATGGCGACCAACAAATCGAAGTGTTGTCTACTAATGGTGACACATTCCTTGGTGGTGAAGACTTTGATAACGCGTTAATCGATTACTTGGTTGAAGAGTTTAAGAAAGAACAAAATGTGAATCTGAAAAATGATCCACTTGCGTTACAACGTTTGAAAGAAGCTGCTGAGAAAGCGAAGATTGAATTGTCTTCTTCTAATGCAACTGAAATTAACCTTCCATATATCACGGCTGATGCGACTGGTCCTAAACACTTAGTGATCAACGTAACACGTGCGAAATTAGAAGGTCTTGTTGCTGACTTAGTTGCTCGTACAATCGAGCCATGTAAGATTGCACTTAAAGATGCAGGTCTATCAACTTCTGATATCTCTGACGTGATCTTGGTTGGTGGTCAGTCTCGTATGCCACTTGTACAACAAAAAGTACAAGAGTTCTTTGGTAAAGAGCCACGTAAAGACGTGAACCCTGACGAAGCTGTGGCAATGGGTGCTGCGATCCAAGGTGCTGTACTTTCAGGTGATAAGAACGACGTTCTATTACTTGACGTAACACCGTTGACACTTGGTATTGAAACAATGGGTGGCGTGTTAACTCCAATCATCGAGAAAAACACAACAATCCCTGCGAAAAAATCACAAGTGTTCTCTACAGCTGCTGATAACCAGCCTGCAGTAGACATTTCGGTTTACCAAGGTGAACGTAAAATGGCTCAACAAAACAAATTGTTGGGTAACTTCCAATTGGGCGATATCCCACCTGCTCCACGTGGCGTGCCGCAAATTGAAGTATCGTTCGACATCAACGCTGATGGTATCTTGAAAGTATCTGCGAAAGACAAGAGCACTGGTAAAGAGCAATCAATTCAAATTAAAGCAAACTCAGGTTTGAGCGATGCTGAAATTGAAGCGATGATCAAAGATGCTGAAGCGAATGCTGAAGAAGATCGTAAGTTTGAAGAACTTGCTAAAGCACGTAACGAAGCTGATGCATTAGTTTCTTCTGCTCAAAAAGCAGTAAAAGACCTTGGCGAACAAGTAACTGCTGATGAAAAAACTGCGGTTGAAACTGCTGTTTCAGAACTTGAAGCTGCAACCAAAGAAAATGATGTTGATGCGATCAAAGCGAAAACTGAAGCACTTCAAAACATCATCATGCCGATCACTCAACGTGCTTATGAAGCTGCGCAGGGTGCTCAAGGTGGTGCGCAAGGTTTTGATCCAAATGCATTCCAAGGTGATGCTGCTGGTCAACAACAAAAAGCGGACGACGGTGTTGTAGATGCTGAGTTCACTGAAGTTAAAGATGACAAAAAATAATTTGTCACTTTAAATAAAAGACCGCGCGAAAGCGCGGTTTTTTAATTTTGGTTATTAAACTTTTGCAGAATTATTCCATTACTTATTGCTGAGGATATGAATTGAAATTCAGGGGAATTCTGCTTTGCTTCATGAATTTTTTGTTTAGAACTAAATAAATTAAAAAATGTTTTTCCAAAATTATATGTTCCTGAAAGATTAAATCCACCAAGAACTAAATCACCTGCAGCTAAACCAACTTCTAAAAGTTCTGACTTATTATGCCGAATATCACTAATTAAAGATTTCATAGAGTAATATCTAAACCTACATGAAAAAGCGTGCTCATAATCTCGAATCGCTCTTTCAAACTCTTCCAGCTCATAACATTTTGCTAAATCTCTACGTGCTAAATTCTCATGAGAACTAATCTTTTCAAATAATTTATATTTAGCAAAATGTAATCTATCTAATTCATCCAAATAATCTTCTCTAAATTTTCTTAATGTATCAATCGGAACATACGTACTTGGATAAGGTAAACATTTTGAAATTTCAACTCGAATAGAATCCTGTTCAATTAAACTTTCAGATTCAATACTATTAAATCCCTCAGCAACATTATTATAAATTATCCAATCTGCATCTTTATTTTGTCTTCTTACACTTTGACATGCTAATAATGATTCTAATGCCATTCTTTGCATTTCTGATGAATGCATTGACTGTGGGGGTGCATTAGAATAAAACTCAATGACACCATTACTTCTAAATTCTTCAATTACATCATTAGTAAAATGAAACATTGGAATTTGTGTGACTATTATATTATCCCAATAAAGCCCATAAAACATTAAATCTGCATGTGTTAAATCTTTAGCAACAAGTCCATTTTCATTCGAAACACCACCCATTCCTGAAATTATTAAACCTTTAGTAATTCTTTTCTTTTTAAATTGAATTATGTCACCCATTATAAAACTCAAAAAATTATTAATATTTTCAATATTTAATCACATAAATAAAATTATATAACTCAATATTTTATAAAAAAAGCCCAATTTTCATTGGGCTTTTTTTATTTAGAAATTATTCATTAATCTTCGAATGAACTTTCTAACTCTTCAAGTTCCATCATCAGTTCAAGCATTTTTTCTTCTGCTTGTGCTAATTTTCCTTTTAGTTCCGTTTGTTCATTCATCAATTTTAAAAGATCATCTTTCCGAGACGCATCATAAAGTGATGCATCCCCTAAAGCATCCTCAATTTGACCTAAACGTGGTTGGATTTTCGCAATCTCAGCTTCCAATTTTTCAATATTTTTACGAATTGGGCGGCTCATTTCACGGCGACGCGCAGCTTCTTTACGCTGTGCTTCTTTATCTACTTTAGAAACTACAGGCTTATCGATCACTTGAGATTTTACTGGCTCAGGTGCTTGCTGCCCTTGCTTCATCAACTCTGCACGTGCTTGACGTAACCAGTCTGCGTAAGCGACCAGATCACCTTCAAACTCACGACATTTACCGTTATGCACTAGGAGTAATTCATCACAGACACTTGCAATTAATTGGCGTTCATGTGAGACCAACACCACTGCCCCCTCAAAGTCTTGTAGTGCCATAGTTAATGCATGACGCATATCCAAGTCTAAATGGTTGGTCGGTTCATCTAAAATTAAAACATTTGGACGCTGCCAGACAATCAAAGCCAATGCTAAACGTGCACGCTCACCCCCAGAGAAGCTTTCACACGGCGTATCCATACGCTCACCAGAGAAACCAAAACTCCCTAAGAAGGCACGTAAAGTCGCTTCACTAATCTTTTTATCTGCAATACGAGATAACTGCAACATTGGACTCGCATTACCATCTAACGCATCCATTTGATGTTGGGCGAAATAACCAATATTAAGTAATTCGGATGCTTTGCGTTGACCTTGAATTAAAGGTAAATCACCCACCAATGATTTAATTAATGTGGACTTACCTGCACCATTCATTCCCAGTAAACCGATACGGCTGGTTGGCGTGATTTGTAGTTTCACATTGGTCACAATCAGTTTTTTACCATAACCAATATCAGCACTATCCAGTTGTAACAACGGAGAACTCATTTTGGTCGGTTCACGGAAGCTAAAGGTAAAAGGCGTATCGACATGCGCAGCAGAAAGCTCTTGCATTCGTTCGAGCTGTTTAATACGGCTTTGTGCCTGTTTTGCTTTGGTTGCCTTAGCTTTAAAACGATCGATATATTTTTGCAGATGTGCACGTAGCTCAAGCTGTTTCTCATAGGCTTGTTGTTGTTGAGCTAAACGTTCACTTCGAGTACGTTCAAAGGTTGAATAGTTGCCGGTATAAAGCGTTAGTTCTTGGTTTTCGATATGTAAAATATGGTCGGTAATGGCATCCAAGAAATCACGGTCATGCGAAATCAGTACCAATGTGCCTTCATATGCTTTTAACCAGTCTTCTAACCATAAAATAGCGTCTAAATCTAAATGATTCGTCGGTTCATCAAGTAAGAGTAAATCTGAACGACTCATCAAAGTACGCGCAAGATTTAAACGCATACGCCATCCACCAGAGAAACTTTTTACACTAAGTTCTGACTGATGTTCAAAGAAGCCTAGGCCAGCCATCAGTTGTGATGCTTTAGACGGCGCTGAATAGCCACTAATTTCATCAAAACGACCATATAAATTTGCCAAATCTTGATCAGACAATCCGTCAGGATGCTCAAGTTTGTGTTGGATATCCCAATACTCTTCATCACCGGATAGAACGAAATCAATCGCTTTCATATCCAGCGCTTTAATCTCTTGCGCCATATGTGCCACTGTCCAAACCGATGGTCGTGTCAATGAGCCACCATCTGATTCCATGCCCCCAAGTAATGCTGAAAACAACGTCGATTTTCCTGCACCATTGACACCTGTTAAACCAATCTTCCAACCAGGGTGAAGTTGCATAGACGCTTTTTCAAATAAAATGCGACCGCCGCGGCGAATGGTAAGTTGGTCTAACTGAATCATAGATATTCAAACAAATAAGTATTGGATGGCACATTTTAATGGATTTCAACCAGAACAACCAAAAATTAATCCATCTTTCATCTTCATTTCATTCTTGACATAAAAAAGCCATCACTTGGGATGGCTTTTTAATCATGCAAAACTTAATGATTTAGTCAGTAAAAGTTACTTTAGCAATGGCCTTTTTACCTGCTTGAACAATCACTGTTTTGTTTTCGTTAATTGAGAATGATGCATCCACCACTTCCCAATCAACTTTTACGGCTCCACGTGAAACAGCATCTTTTGCTTGCGCTGCATTTTTGGTTAAACCTGCTGCACGAACAATAGAAGCAATAAACATTTCACCACCGAATTCACCACGTGAAATCGTCACTTCTGGCGTTCCTTCAGGAAGCTCACCCTCTGTGATGATATTCCCTGCACCTTTATGTGCATTCGCAGCAGCTTCGCTTCCATGGAAACGCTCCACTAACTCGAGCGCTAAGATACGTTTAATTTCTTGAGGGTTACGACCTTCAGCCATTTCTTTCAATAAGCCTTCGATCTCTTCCATTGACTTGAAGCTCAGCAGTTCGAAATATCGCTCAATTAAGCTGTCTGGCATCGAAAGTACTTTTTGGTACATCACACCAGGTGCATCAAATACACCAATGTAGTTACCTAAAGATTTAGACATTTTGTTGACGCCATCTAAACCTTCAAGAATTGGTACAGTGATACACACTTGTGGCTCTTGATTATAACGACCTTGTAAAGTACGCCCCATCAGCAAGTTAAAGGTTTGATCTGTACCACCTAACTCAACATCTGCCTCAAGCGCGATAGAGTCATAGCCTTGCACCAATGGATACAAAAACTCGTGAATCGCAATCGGCTGTTGGTTGTTATAGCGTTTAGTAAAGTCATCACGTTCAAGCATACGTGCAACCGTTTGCTGTGAAGCCAATTGGATCAGATCAGCAGCAGTTTTTTGAGCAAACCATTCTGAGTTAAACACCACCTTAGTTTTATTTGGATCAAGAATTTTGAACACTTGTTCCTGATAGGTTTTCGCGTTTTCTAAGACTTGCTCACGTGACAATGGTGGACGAGTTGCACTTTTACCTGTTGGGTCACCAATCATCGCAGTGTAATCACCAATCAAGAAGAATACTTCATGACCTAAGTCTTGGAACACTTTAAGCTTGTTAATTAATACCGTATGACCTAAGTGTAAGTCTGGTGCTGTAGGATCAAAACCCGCCTTAATTTTCAAAGGACGATTCAATTTTAATTTCTTCAGAAGATCTTCTTCTGAAATAATTTCATGTGTGCCTCGTTGAATGAGGGCAAGTTGTTCTTCAGCAGGCAGGAAATTTGACATCACAAAACCCAAATACATCTGTTGTTCAATTTGTGCGATATACTAACACTTTTTCAGCACAATGCAGGCTTAAGAATAATCATGACCACAATCTACATTGGTGTAATGACTGGCACGAGTATGGACGGCGTCGATTTTGTAGCCGCTTCTTTTGATCCATTACAGATCCATGCAACGCTGACATTAGCCTTTGATCCAGATTTACGTGATGAACTGATGGCACTTACTTTGCCAGACGATAATGAAATTGACCGCATGGGTAAAGCTGATGTCGCTTTAGCACAGATGATCGGTCATGGAATCAATCAACTTATACAAGAAAATAATCTCGATAGAACTCAAATAAAAGCCATTGGATCTCATGGTCAAACGATTCGTCATCGTCCCGAACATGGATTTACCCTTCAAATTGGTGATCCCAACATTATTACTGAAATCACTCAAATTCCTGTGGTATCAGATTTTAGACGCCGTGATATGGCTGCTGGTGGTCAAGGTGCACCTCTAGTGCCAGCATTCCATCAAGCCTTATTTCAGCATCCGACGATACACCGTGTGATCTTAAATCTCGGTGGAATTGCCAATGTCAGTATGTTACCTGCGGGTGATCCTAAAGGCGTATATGGCTTCGATACTGGACCAGCCAATATTTTGATGGATGCTTGGTGTGAACGTTACACAGGTCAGCCTTATGATGAAAATGGCAATTGGGCTGCTTATGGTACGCCTATTCGCGCTTTGCTTGATCGTTTGCAATCACATGACTTTTTCTCGAAAGAGCCGCCAAAAAGTACCGGTCGTGAAGACTTTAACTTGGAATGGTTAGATGAACAAATTGCCGATTGGCGTAGCGATGTTGAATACGATGAACTTGAAGATACGCCTGAAAATGTTCAAGCAACGCTGATGAAACTCACGACACGTGCCATTAAAAAAGCCATTTATCGTTCCCCTATGGACACAGGTGAAGTTTATGTCTGTGGAGGTGGTGCATACAACTCACAATTATTAGAACAATTACGTTGGCGTTTACGTAAACATGAGTGGAGTGTTCAAACCACAGCAGATTTGGGATTAGCACCGACTTGGGTGGAGGCGACCGCTTTTGCGTGGTTGGCTATGCGATTTGTAAACCAACTTGCTGGTAATTTACCTGAAGTGACAGGAGCTCAAGGAGATCGAGTTTTAGGAACGATCACTGCGGTTTAAATGAAGAATCGGTGTATCCACTATCCTGAGTTGATACATCGATTAACTTAAACAGGTGCAAAATTCAATTTTGAAAGTGCCGAGTTAACAGCAAAGATCCGATATCTACATTCAGTAAAGCCATTTTCCCTTAAACGCTGAAGATGCATATTTAGATAGTCCTCTGCATCTGCTTGGCTTTCAAATAAGTAAATTCCACCTGCTTCTTTGGATACTTCATTTTCAGTCCAAATTTTCCAAATCAAGCCTTTCTCATTTGCTATTGAATCCGCGAGTGTTTTGAAACTTTCAAACATTTCATGACCCCAAGGTCCATCATAGGGAAAATCAATTTGTAGAATAATCGCCATTCAACTTTTCCTTATATACGCGCATCTTTGATTAAGTCATCAATAGCTTGTGTTAATTTTTCCAATGCCACATGACCAGAGCCTATGATTTTGACATTGTCTCCATGACGTATCGCAAAACTTGGGAACCCTTTTATGCCCCAACTTCGATTAAGCTTGAACTCTTCATAGGTCGCTGCTTGGGTCTCAGGTAATTCAAACAACGTTGAGAATACGTCAAAATCCAGCTCAAACGTTTCACATATACTTCGATAATATTCAAGCTCGTTCGGATCTTCACCATCCACATAAAATTTATATTGGATTGCTGAAAAAAATGCCAAAAGTTTTTCATCATGATGATCATGGTCTTGCCAAAGTTGTCGAGCAACGTAAACAGCACGTGCTGAAGGCTCGGTATCATAGTTAAAATGTGCTCTTTCTAACAATTTTTCAGTGAAAGGTTGTTTAGTCAGTCTCTGAATATTTTTCCATTCGGTGCGTAAAAAATTCTTGAAAGTATCGGTCCAAGCATCACCTCCACCAGGTCTTAAACCACCGCTAATCACTTGAAAGCCAACACCATGCTGAATTGCATATTCACTCGCTTGTTTAATGATATTTGAACTTCCCCAACACCATGAGCACATTGGGTCACCCACATAAATCAGGCTGAGGTCAGATGCTACATTGACCACTGCATTTTGGCCTTTTTCCAATTCGGCTACTGAACAAGTACCAGTTTCTAAATCACAATTCATTGTCATTGCTATGTCCTCAATTTGCTAAATCAGATCATTTGCTACATCGGATCAATTGACTTAACTTAGCGGTTATATAATGATGTGAATAGACAATAAAAATGAAAGGTGGTGTTCGATTTTATGAACAGCTTACCCTACTCAATCGATGACCTATATTGGTTCGTACTGATTGCAGATGCTGGAAGTTTATCCGCGGCAGCAAGACGTTATGATATTGCTAAATCCACGTTATCCAATCGACTTTCAAGACTTGAAGAATCCTTAAATATTAGATTATTAAATCGAAATACCAATTCAAGCTCACTAACTGATGCTGGGAAGATTTTCTTAAAAGAAATCTCCCCCCTATTTCATCAAATTGAATCGCTGACGAACGATCTCACACAATTAGAAATACAACCCAAAGGTCGAATTCGAATAGCTGCTTCGGGAACTTTTGGAAAATTGGTGGTATTGCCTTTAATCTCTCAATTTTTAATTGAATACCCACACATTGATATTGAAATTGATTTGAATGACAGCAAAGTTGATTTAATTTCTGGAGGATATGACTTAGCCATCAGACTTGGTGATTTAGCAGACTCTACACTCCATGCTCAAAAGGTTGGACAAGTTCGAAGAATTTTATGTGCCAGTCCGACCTATCAAATGCATTGTGGCATTCCTGAACACCCAGAGCAACTGTGTGATCATCATTTTATCTCGCATAACCGCGAGCTGTCCAAAATCACACTTTTCAAAAACGGTACGATAAAAAAATTTAAAATTTATACACATCTGATGGTGACACCATCCGAACATGGACTTGCTGCTGTAGAAGCACATTTAGGTATTGCCGCCGTTGCAGAAATCCAAGTGGCCCATCAATTAGTCAACTCAACGTTAATTCATATTTTACCTGAATGGTCTCTAATCCCTGAAGATGTCCACTTGGTTACTCCGAGCTTAAGCTATCGGACCTTAGCTTTGAGACTTTGCTTAACGTTCTTACAAAAACAAATCCCAATACAAATACACCGTTTAATCAACCCATAATATTGTCAGACAATGAACGACCTTCTTTCACCTAGAACTGACCCGTTCAGCCCTAGTTCTATCATCCAAATTTGATAAAGATATGTAAAGGAAAGAGGATATAGATCATGGAAAAACAACAACGAATCACTGAGTTTCAAAAAGGTAATCTTATTTTTGATGTAATAGATAGCGGTCCAATCGATGGCAGTCCAATTGTGCTATTACATGGTTTTCCTGAAACATCAAAAATTTGGCAGCATAGTGCCGAAATACTAAACCAACATGGTTTTCGCACCTATGCGTTAAACCAACGTGGATATAGCTTAAGGGCTCAACCGAAAAAACGCGCAGATTATGCCATTCAACATTTAGCAGATGATGTAAATGTTCTACTCGACTTAATTGGAGAGCCTTCATATATCGTAGGACACGACTGGGGCGCAGTCGTTGCTTGGGAAGTTGCTCTACGTTATCCTAATAAAATTAAACATTTGACCGCGATCTCCGTCCCTCACAAAGCAGCATTTATGCGGGCTTTTTACAGCAGTACACAACTTTTTAAATCCTATTATATGGGACTATTTCAGCTTCCATGGATACCTGAGTTGCTCTTTAATAAAACACCTCAAATTGGCGAGGCTTTATTAAAAAATTCTGGAATGACAGTTGAACAATTAAATGACTTTAAACAAGAAATGATTATAGAAAAACGGCTCAGCCCATCACTCAATTGGTATCGAGGTTTACCTTTTAGCTCTAATAAAACGCTATTCAATAAAGTCAAAGTTCCCACTTTATTTATTTGGGGCAAAGATGACGTTGCAATTGATGCTAAAGGGGTTCAGTTCAATCAAAATTATGTTGAAGGTCCATATACGGAAATTCATTTAGAGGCGAATCATTGGATTCCAGTTCAAAATTATCATGAGCTGACTGATTTAATTCTGAAAGAACAGCAAAAATTATCATAAAAAAAGCCCGCTTAGCGGGCTTTTTTTGCTGCATATTAAATTGAGAATGAAGATCCACAACCACATGTCGTTGTCGCATTAGGATTTTGCACGATAAAGCGAGATCCTTCCAAACCTTCGACATAATCAACAACTGAACCAACGAGATATTGATAACTCAGTGAGTCAACAAGCATCTTCACATCACCATTCACAAATTCAGCATCGTCTTCATTTTGAGATTCAGCAAAATTGAATCCGTAAGAAAAACCAGAGCAACCACCACCTGTCACATATACACGTAACATCAAATCTTGATTTCCTTCGCTCTCACGAAGTTGACGAACTTTATTCGCAGCATTGTCAGTCAGCTCAAGTGCTTGGGCAGTCATGATGGATTCCTCAAAAAATTAAATAGGCTTTGAAATTAAAAGACCATATATCAAGTATAACATACTCAATATATGGTCATAACTCGAACTTTAAAGTTTATTCAAAGTAAATTTATCGGATTTAAATGTAACGTCCTATGAACTTATTTGTAGTTCTCATCCTGCAAGCTACATTCAAAGTTTGTCGGTTCATTCTTACAACGGAACTGCCAAAGTAGTTTCATCATTTGTTTGTTGTAAACACCTTGTTTAGTAAGTGCAATACGAGATTCACGCATCAATTTTTGGTAACCAGGTTTATCTCCAGCTGGAACATTCATCCAATATTTAGCCGGAATATCCGCTTTCATTTTGCCTAAAATTTGATTCGCACGTGGTAACTGTGTTTTCACCCAATCACGCGATTTCTGTCCGAAACCTTCAGGGAATTTATCATGACGAATGATGATATTACCGGTCACTTGAAGAATTGGATAATTCACAATTGCACCTTTCGTTCCTAGCCCTTTATGAAGTTCTAAAGGACGGAATACCGCTGCTGGTGCACCAATAATATCAACTTGGCCATTATTGAATTTACTACCAAAATTAGTGACATCAGAACTCACTGCTTGCGCACCAATTTGCTGTACCATAATTTTTTGTGCCTGATCATAATCAAGTACGGCGATCTTTTTACCCGCAGCTTTAGCAACCGTATTAATACTACGATCACGCACCATTAAATAAGCATCGCCAACAGGAATCACACCTGCAACTTCATAGTTGCCATTTTTCATATGTTTTGCAAAGGTTGGACTTGCTAAACCTTGCATGACTTTAACAGCTAAATTGAGATTAGTAATCGCACCAATGGCATCTAAAGAGCCAGTGAAATTATTAAACTGACGACCGCGCATCCCTGTGATACTTACACCGTCACATTTACCTGCTTTGAAATCTTCAGCAATTACGCCTTCATTTTGTCCGACTTTAAGCTCAATATCAGCTCCCCACTGCTTAGCAGCAAGTTGATAATCTTTCATTAACGCATAGACATCGCCGTTTTTCCCGACGAGATCAAACACGCAGACGACTTGCTTTGCTTGTGAAGCCGTTGCAGCAGTCATTAAACCTGCTGATAGCAATAATGTTTTGGTTAAATTCATTTTATTGTTTCCTATTCCTTCTTTCTTATATTCTCGAATATCCCATATCAAACACCTTAAACTTCAGTGTCAGTGTGTTGAACTAAAATGAGATTACACGATCCAATTGTGTAGATACTGATCCTGAGATGCTGTATGTATATGGTTTTTAGATACAGATCATTTAAATAGTACTTATTGTGATTAAAGCATACTTTTTTCTTATAAATGTGCATTGGCAAAAATGACATAAAATGAATAAAAAAATCCTAGACCAGGTCTAGGATTTTTTCTTTAGAAATCAGAATTATTCACCACCAAGTGAACATTCGAAGTTGGATTTATCGACAGAGCAACGTGCTTTCTTAAGAACAGACATCATCTCTTTGTCATAAATACCTTGTTTAGTGAGATCCATACGACCATCACGAAGTAGTTTTTGATATTTCAGCTTTTCTTCAGCTGAGAATTGCATTTTGTACTTAGCAGGAATTTCACTCTCTAAACGCTTGATCATTGCGTAGCTTTTCGGCAAGTTTTTAACAAACCAATCACGTGATTTTTGACCAAACCCTTCAGGGAATTTTTCAGGCTTCATCACAAAGTTTGCTGTAATGTGTACTACAGGGAAATCAAACATTGCCCCTGTATTGCCTAAACCTTTATAAATTTCAAGAGGCTTATAGGCATATGCTGGTGCACCCACCATATCCACTTGACCATTATTGAACTTCGCAACAAAGTTCGAAACATCAGATCCGACTGCTTGAGCACCGACACGTTGCACCATAATTTTTTGTGCTGGGTCATAGCTTAATACTGCGAATTTCTTACCAGCGGCTTTTTCAATAGAATCAATTTTTTTATCACGCACGAAAATATATGCCGCGCCTAGTGGTGCAATACCAGCAACTTCATATTTTTTCCCACCGAGATTTGTGACCATCTTTGCAGCATTACGTTTGTCTAAAGCAAAAGTAATCGCACGTTGTGCAATTGCATTTGATGGTGCGCCACCTAAAGAGTCAATCGAACCCACAAACTTGTTATATTGACGAGAACGCATCGCTGTTAAGAAAACAGCATCACACTTACCTGCTTTAAAATCATTATCGGCTACAGCCTCATCTTGACGTGGAATCAGATTGATATCTGCCCCCCAACCCTTTGCTGCCAATGCCCATTCCTGAGCCATTTGGAACGATTCACCAGACTTACCGAGTAAATCAAATACACACACATCAACCTTTGCTTGAGCAGTTGAAACCATACCCATGGTTGAAGCCGCCAATAAAGCCAGAGTTGTTTTTTTCATTCTTAGTTCCTTTTAAGCATTTAAATGGATTCTTTTCCATGACAAAAATTTTAATCACTCTCTATTTAAAAAAATAGAGCTATTGCTCTATTTTTTATTATTCAATTATAAGTTGTTGAATTTTATAATTTTAATTATTTATTAATTTCGTAAACGCTTATTTAATTATCTTTATATTTCATATAATAAATAAAATATGTGACTTCAAGCACATCATTTTATTGAAATTAATTCCAAAAAAATGACTTAAGATTTTAGATTGATACAAAAAAAGCACTCCTAAGAGTGCTTTTTTTAACTTATAGCATTAAGCATCAATATCTGCATTCAATGCATTCTCTTCAATAAATGCACGACGTGGTTCAACATCATCACCCATGAGACAAGAGAACATGCGATCTGCTTCAATTGCATCATCAATCGTCACTTGAAGCATATTACGATTTTCAGGATCCATCGTGGTCTCCCAAAGCTGCTCTGCATTCATCTCGCCCAAGCCTTTATAGCGTTGGATCATCATGCCACGGCGTGAATCTGCCAATACTTGTTGCCATACTTGATGGAAGTTAGCAACATTGACTTTACGCTCACCTTTTTGCAAATAAGCCCCGTCTTCAAGTAACGTAAACCAACTCTTTGAGTTTTGAAGTAAACGTTTATATTCACCTGAACCCAATAAACCAGCATCTAATAAATAGTGATGAGGAAGGTTGTGTACATACACTGTTAAACGTGGCCAATAATGTGTTTCACGTGAACCATCTGCGAGTTCTTTTTCGAATGCTTCGAGCGTGAATTCAGGTCTTAAGCTTGGCTGTTGTGTTTCAATTGCTTGACGCAATTGCTCAGCCCAAGACGTCACATAAGCTTCATCTTGATTTTGATCTAATTTAAATGCATCTAAACCAAGTAAAGCATCTAACAAAGTTGCAGGATAACGAATCGTTAATCGCTGTAAGCTTTTTTGTGATGTCTGATAATCAGCAATGACTTTTGCAAGCGCTTCACCACGAATCGCAGGTGCGTCAGCACTGATATGTAATGCCAACTCATCAATTGCATTCGAAATTAAATATGTTTCAAGCGCATCATTATCTTTAATATACTGCTCTTGCTTACCTTTCTTTAATTTATAAAGTGGTGGCTGAGCAATATAAATATGACCACGTTCCACTAATTCCGGCATTTGACGGAAGAAGAACGTTAATAACAGCGTACGAATATGTGAACCATCCACGTCCGCATCGGTCATAATAATAATTTTGTGGTAACGTAATTTGTCTGGATTATATTCTTCACGACCGATACCACAACCTAATGCTGTAATCAGTGTTCCGACTTCAGCAGAAGAAATCATCTTGTCAAAACGAGCACGTTCCACGTTTAAGATTTTACCTTTGAGCGGTAAAATCGCTTGCATTTTACGGTTACGACCTTGTTTCGCTGAACCACCTGCTGAATCACCCTCGACAAGATATAGTTCAGATAAAGCTGGATCTTTTTCTTGGCAGTCCGCCAATTTACCTGGAAGACCTGCTATATCAAGCGCACTCTTACGGCGAGTCATTTCACGTGCTTTACGCGCCGCATCGCGTGCACGTGCGGCATCAATAATTTTACCCGCAATTGATTTAGCTGCAGCTGGATTTTCAAGAAGATACTCTGAAAAAGCTTTATTCATTGCTTGTTCAACAGCAGGTTTTACTTCACTCGATACCAATTTTTCTTTGGTTTGAGAAGAGAATTTTGGATCAGGAACTTTCACTGAAACAATTGCTGTTAAACCTTCACGTGCATCATCACCAGAAACTGCAACCTTCTCTTTTTTGAGTAAGTTTTCGTTTTCCATGTAGTTATTAAGGCCACGAGTTAAAGCAGCTCGGAAACCAGCTAAGTGAGTACCACCATCTTTTTGAGGAATGTTATTGGTAAAGCAACGTACGTTTTCTTGGTACGTATCATTCCATTGCAATGCAACTTCAACACCAATGCCATTATCAGCTTGCGTGGTAAAGTGAAAAATATCGTTAAGATGCGTTTTTCCTTCGTTAATGTATTTAACGAATTCTGATAAACCACCCTCATAATCAAATACATGTTCTAAACCAACACGTTCGTCACGTAGAACAATTCGGACGCCCGCATTTAAAAATGACAGTTCACGTAAACGACGAGCTAAAATATCGACATTGAAAATGGTCTGACTGAATGTTTCAGCACTTGGATAAAAACGTACACGAGTACCTGAACGATCTGTATCGCCCACCACCTTTAAAGGGTATTGAGGGTCACCATGGCGGTATTCTTGTTCATGAATTTTACCAGCACGATGAATTGTGAGTTCCAGTTTACTAGACAAAGCGTTTACAACTGAAACACCTACACCGTGTAAGCCACCAGAAACCTTATAGCTGTTGTCATCAAACTTACCACCCGCATGAAGAATCGTTAAGATGACTTCAGCAGCAGATACACCTTCTTCAGGGTGAATATCTGTGGGAATACCACGACCGTTATCTGCGACAGAAACAGATTCGTCTTCGTGAATGGTAACCAGAATTTCATCACAGTGACCAGCAAGGGCTTCATCAATCGAGTTGTCCACCACTTCAAACACCATATGGTGTAAACCAGTACCATCATCCGTATCACCAATATACATGCCTGGACGCTTACGTACTGCGTCTAAACCACGTAATACCTTGATGCTAGAGGAATCATAAGCCTTTTCAATGGTTTGTTCTGTTTGAGAAGCAGCTTGATCTTCTGAACTCATGGTTACTCCCTAGTGAAAAAAAGGTCTATCCAAAGATGGAGAAAACTTCAAAAAATTATTGCACAACAACTTGAACAGAACCGTTTTCAACATTGAATAATTGATAGGAAATAGACAAATCATGTAAATGCTTTTGTACAGATTCATGGTCTAAAGTGGTAATGAAAACTTGACTACCAAGTTGGCTCAATCGCTCAATTAAACGTTGTTGTGCGGTTATATCTAATTCTGCTGTCACATCATCTAATAATACCACAGTTTCCTTATTAGACGCATGCAACATTGCGATCTGTGACAATTTTAAAGCCATGATTAATAATTTTTTTTGCCCCCGTGACAGTACGGCATCTGCATCTCCTGTTGGGGTTTTTAACTTTAAATCTGCCCGGTGTGGACCATATTCTGTATAGCGTCTTTCGCAGTCTTTTTGATGATACAAAATCAAGTCTTCAGCCAAGCCATGTTCCACATGAAAGCCTGCTGCATACTCCATATGGATCTCGATATCTGGTAATAGTGTTTTAAGATCTTGCTGAAAAAATATCTGCCACTGTTCAACAATGGACTGACGTTGTAAATGTAATATTTCACCGTACTCACTAAGCATTTTGTTCCATGCTTCTAAATCTTGCAGCGTCAGATTACGTTTTGATTTTAATAAGCTGTTTCGTTGTTTTAAAGCTCTAGAATAAAATTGCCATGCATAGTAAAAATCTGGTTCCACGTGAAACATTAACCAATCTAGCAATTGTCGTCTTGGTTTAGCTCCGTGATCAATAATATCTGTACTCAGAGGGTCAATAAGCTGTAATGGTAAAATTTTGGCTAGCTGTCCTTGCGTGGCAATACTATCCCCATTCACTTTAATATTTTGCTCACCTGTAATGAGCTTTTGCATACCAATCTTTTCAGTAGCAGACTGTGCAAATACAATCGCATCCTGCATTTGATTTTGAATGTAATGTTTAGGAATATGTGTACGAAAAGATCGACCAGTGGCTAATAAGTGAATTGCTTCTAATATAGACGTTTTTCCTGAACCATTTTGTCCATAAAAAACATTAAACGGTTGCAACTCTTGGAGTGCAACCGCTTTTAAATTTCTCACACGCTGGATATTTAAACGCGTAATGAACATGACCAGATTAAACTAAATCAAAAACAACATTAAACACGCATCGGCATGACGACATAGGTTTGATCTTGATGTGCTGGATCTTGAACCAATACAGATTGGTTTGCCTCAGTCATCGTCATTAATACATCATCACCATCCAGCACATTCAATACATCCAAAATGTATTGTGCGTTGAATGACATTTCCATAGGTGCATTATTGTATTGAATCGCAAGATCTTCAACTGCCTCATCTTGCTCTGGATTATTGGCACGAAGTTGTAGTGAATCTGGATTGAAGTTTAAAAATACTCCACGTAATTTTTCATTACTCAGGATAGCAACTCGCTGTAATGATTGTTTGAAAATATCATGTGCAATCGTAACTGTTTTATCACCGCCACGAGGAATAACACGTCGATAATCAGGGAATTTACCATCAATTAATTTTGTAGTAATACGAACAGTAATATCACCCTGCTCTTTATCACGGCTTGGAATTGTCAAAGTAACATTCAGGAGCTCACGACCAATTAACAGCGAGAGTTGATTATCTTCGATACTCAATAGACGCTGTAATTCACCGACCGCTTTACGAGGCACAATTGCTTGCACTAACTGCGAAGCATTTGAACTTGCCAATGTTTCACAAAGAGCAAGACGATGTCCATCTGTCGTCACTGCACGAAGCTGATTTTCATCAATTTCAAGTAAAGTACCTGTAAGATAAAAACGGACATCCTGAACAGCCATCGCAAAAGAGGTTTTTTCAAATAAACGTTTTAGTTCACGTTCAGTGACCTGAACTTGAGTCCCTTGACTATTTTCAGTCGTTAATAAAGGGTAATCCTCAGCAGATAATGTTCCTAATACAAAGCGGCTATTACCAGATTTCAAAATACAACGCTGGTCTTCTGTGATTTGTAAATCAATCAGTGCTGCTGTCGGTAAAGATTTACAGATATCCATCAATTTACGTGCGGGTACTGTGGTTTGACCTGCTTGTAAACATGCTCCCTCTAAAAGCGTTGTACTCGCAACAAGTTCAACTTCAAGATCGGAACCTGTAATCGTCAGTGCATCTTGAGTAACCTGAACTTTGACGTTTGAAAGAATATTTAACGTATGGCGACGTTCTACAGCACCTACAACATGAGACAAAACATTGAGTAAGCTTTCTTTCGCGATCTTCAAACGCACGATGGATTTCCTCTAAAAACAGTATATCGACGACAGACTAAAACACTTTTAATCATGTACTATGCGGCAGAATATGCCGCATTGCAAGAATAGAATTTAAACAGATTTAGCTTTGTAATAAGCGCATTAAATTTTTGTAATCTTCATTAAAGATAGGATCTTCAGCACACAAACTCTGCACTTTTTCACAGGCATGCATGACTGTACTGTGATCACGACCACCAAATGCCATGCCAATTTCAGGAAAACTGTCACCCGTTAATTCTCTCGCAAGCCCCATTGCTAATTGACGTGGTCGAGCATAAATACGAGTTCGTTTAGGTCCAACCAACTCTTTCAATGGGATACGAAAATATTCACTGACTACACGCTGAATATTTTCGGTGCTAATAGTACGAGCACGAATCGCAAGAACATCTTTCAGTGATTCTCGCACCACATCTAAGTCGATTGGTGTCCCTTTAAAACGAGAAATCGCGACGACTTTATTTAATGCACCCTCAAGTTCACGTACGTTTGCCACAACTTGCTGTGCAATAAAGAGCGCACAGTTACGAGGCAAATCGATACCATTACTTTCAGCTTTTTTAAGTAAAATCTCAATTCGAGTTTCAATATCAGGCGGTTCTACCCCTACCGATAATCCCCATGAAAAGCGAGATACCAAACGAGGATCTAACTCGGTCAACTCTTTAGGATAGCGATCTGAGGTTAAAATAATTTGTTTAGATTCATCTAATAAGGCATTAAACGTGTAAAAAAACTCAACCAAGCTGGCTTCTTTACCTGCAAGTAAATGAATATCATCAACTAAAAGTAAGTCTAATGAACGGCAATTCTTTTTAAATTCTTCGACTTTACCTTGTTGAAGTGAGCTCACAAAATCCTGAACAAAACTTTCAGCAGTCATGTACATCACACGAGCATTTGGTTTAGCTTGTAATAAAGCATTACCCACTGCTTGCATCAAATGTGTTTTACCTAAACCGGTCGGACCGTATAAAAATAACGGGTTATGTTGAGGTTCGCCTAACTGAGTTAACACTTTACGGCAGGTTTCTGCCGCCATCTGATTTGAACGCCCTTCGACGAACAATGCAAAATTAAACAGAGGATTTAATAATCGTTTTTTTGATGTTTTTGCATTTTGCTGCTCATTGCTTTCTTTTTTTGCTCTGACTACAGGTGCTGCTGCTGAAGACTCAAGCGCTGCAGTTGTTGTCGCTGGTTGCTCTGAAGCAGATAAAATCGCGCCTGGTCGTGAGTCGACTAAAATTTCAACTTTACAAACACGTCCTTCAGACATTTGTTCTGCAAGAATGCTAATTAATTCTAAATGATGTTCTTGAATATAGCGTGTCCAGTAAGGATTAGGTGCATAAAGCTTTAAAACACCATCTACCTCTTCGGCAACCAATGGACGTATCCACATTGCAAAGACATTATCTGAGAGCTCTTGTCGCAAGCGATTTAAGCAGTCTGTCCACAGCATGTGAAACCCCTCATTCCATTTAAATTTAAAAACAACCCCATGAGATTGGGGAGGCAATCATACCCAAGTTATCCACATATGTCATGAGTAATTTTGAACTTTAACCACAAATAATCAAATTTAAAAGTCTAAATTTAAATTTAAAACAGGGTGTGGATAAGGTTTTCCACAAACTGTGGATAAATAAAAACAATAACTTATCCACAATCTATAAAAAATATGGAAACATAGTTATCAACAACATAAGTATATATATTTTAAAAAAAATAATGCCTTATCCATAGAAAATTACAACCCTAATAATAATAAATTTAAATTTATAAATTTGAATTTATTTAATAAGATTCTGTTTTCTGTGGATAATCACTCCTTGTGTTTAAATTTAAATTCAAATTTAAAAATCAGCCATAATTGAATTTCATCTTGTGTATAAGTTTATGGATATTTCTGTGGTTAACTCAAATACTATAATAAAAACATATATTTATTTTGTGTATAAATAGATTATTTAACAAATTTGTATCTTTCTCAGAGTCAAGCAACTTTCATCAAAAGTGTTACACAATACTGTTTAATATTGACAGAACAAACAATGCACAATACAATCGCGAACCTTTATAGAACACCAACTTTGGAGTTTCGATATGAAACGTACTTTCCAACCATCTGAATTAAAGCGTAAACGCGTTCATGGTTTCCGTGCTCGTATGGCGACTAAAGCTGGCCGTCAAGTATTAGCTCGTCGTCGTGCAAAAGGTCGTCACAGCTTAACTGTTTAATACCAGTTTAGTTTATCGACGATTTGGGTGTTATGACACTTTATAGTTTCAGTCCAGAGGTGAGAATCCGCTGTGCTGCAGATTACAAAGGTGTATTTGATGGTGCGCTTTTTAAAGTGCATCAACCCCATTTCTTATTTTTAGCTACACCAACTAAACAGCCTAAAAGCCGTTTAGGTATTGTTGTTGCTAAAAAGAAAGTGCGCCGTGCACATGAAAGAAATCGAATAAAACGTATTGCTCGCGAAAGTTTTCGCTTAAATCAGCAAGATATAGATTTATTGGATATTGTGGTCATGCCTAAGGTAGGTATTGAGTCGATTCCGAATGCTGAATTGCATAAGCAATTACAATTTGCATGGCAGAAGCTACAGCGTCTTGTAAAAAAACATCATAAAATATCAGTTCCCTCTCCTCAAAGTTAGAGGTGGCCAATGGTCCGTATATTGCATTGGTTGATTCGTTTCTATCAAATTGCGATTAGTCCGCTCCTTGGACCTCGTTGCCGTTATTTCCCAACTTGTTCTCAATACTCGTTAGAAGCTATTCATATACATGGCCCGATTAAAGGTGTCTGGTATGCAACGCGACGGATTTGTCGTTGCCATCCGTGGGGTGGAAGTGGATATGATCCTGTTCCCAAAAAAGCAATTCGTTTTATTTCATTTCAGCAAATAGATTCTCAAATGACTCACGTTACTGTACCCTTGCGTGAGCGTTTATTGAACCAAAAATCACTCTAACCAATTGGGGTAATCGATATGCAACAATGGGCCAGGTTTGCAATTCTCGGGGCCATGTTTGTCACCGCATATTTGCTTATTCTTGCTTGGCAAAAAGACTATGGTCAAACTGAAACAACTGCTGCGACAGCACCTGCTGCCGTCGTTGCCCAAGATGTTTCTGCTGATCTGCCAACGAGCCAAACGACAGCGGGTTTAACTGATATTCCGCAAGCAAATATTGCAGCTGAACAACAAGACACAACTACACCTGCAACAGCAAATCAACAATTAGTTGCTGTTCAAACTGATTTATATCATCTTTGGATTAACCCTAAAGGTGGTGACATTGTCCGTGTTGAACTACTCAATCATGATAAAAGTAAAAATAGCGAACAACCGTTCGTTATGCTTGAAAATGATGAGAAACGTACTTATGTCGCTCAATCAGGTTTAATTGGTTTAAATGGACCTGACAGTAGCCGTAGTGGACGTCCAACATTTGAGTTTGAAAAGTCGACTTATACTTTAGCTGATGCTCAAGCAACCACCAATAAAGATGGTGAAGCTGAGAAAGTGTTAAAAGTACCAATGGTATTAAAAACGGCTGATGGTGTTGAAATCATCAAAACGTTCACTTTCCAAGAAGGTGCATATCCAGTTAACGTAAGTTATCAAGTGATTAACCGTAGTCAGCAAAACTGGCAAGGTCAAATGTTTGGTCAGATCAAACGTGACAACTCTGAAGATCCAGGTAAAACTGATCAAGGAATCTTTACACTGGGCACTTATTTAGGTGGTGCTTGGGGTACACCAGATGAACACTACAACAAATTAAAATTTGATAATTTTAATGAAGAAAAGTTAAGTGTTGAGGCTCAAGGTGGTTGGGTTGCAATGGTTCAGCATTACTTTGTAAGTGCTTGGGTACCTGGTAACTTCGGTAACCAGCCGTATTCTGCAAAAATGGAGTCACGTAAATCTGCTGATGGTATGAATATCATTGGCTTTACTTCGCCTACCATTAATGTGCCAGCTGGCAAAACAATGACTGTTGATGCAACATTCTACTCAGGTCCAAAAATTCAATCTGAATTAAAAGACTTGGCAACTGGTTTAAATCAAACGGTTGATTATGGTTGGTTATGGCCAATTGCGAAATTGCTATTCTTAGGTTTGCAATTCTTCCATGGCATTGTTGGAAACTGGGGTTGGTCAATTATTCTGTTGACAATTCTTGTGAAACTTATTCTTTGGCCTCTTTCATCTAAGAGCTATCGCTCTATGGCGAAAATGCGTGTGATTGCACCAGAAATGCAACGCATGAAAGAAGAGTTTGGTGAAGACCGTATGCGTTTCTCACAAGAAATGATGGCACTTTATAAGCGTGAACAAGTCAATCCATTATCTGGTTGTTTACCTTTACTTCTTCAAATGCCAATTTTCTTGGCTTTGTATTGGGTGCTCATGGAGTCTGTTGAGTTACGCCACGCTCCTTGGTTAGGTTGGATTCAAGATTTATCTGCAATGGACCCATGGTTTATCCTACCATTGTTGATGGGTGTGACGATGTATGTTCAACAAATGTTGAACCCACAGCCGACAGATCCAATGCAAGCAAAAGTCTTTAAGTTTATGCCGATTATTTTCACGGTGTTCTTATTGTTCTTCCCTGCTGGTCTTGTGCTTTACTGGATTGTCAACAACTTGATCACGATTCTTCAGCAAGGTCTGATCAATAAGAGTGTTGAGAAAGCTCGCTTAGCAAAAGAAGATACAGCATCTATGAACTAAGTTTTGTTAGTAGCTGAATCGATCCGCTTAAGGTGATATCCTTAGGCGGATTTTTTTTGCCTTGCTTTGAGATCATTTCAATGACGAACCTACAACATCAAACCACTATTGCTGCGATTGCAACACCGCCAGGTCGTGGAGGTGTAGGTGTAATTCGACTGTCTGGTCCTAAGGCATATGCCATAGCAGAGGCTTTAACTGGTAAGGCACTCGGTCCTGCTCGTTATGCTGCATTTCGTCAATTTCTTGATGCGAATGGGCAAGTCATGGATGAGGGTTTGGTCATTTGTTTTCCAAATCCGAATTCTTTTACGGGTGAAGATGTAGTTGAGTTGCAAGGTCATGGTGGACCAGTGATTCAAAATACATTATTGGGCCGACTGTTAGAGCTAGGCGCAATTGCAGCAAAAGCGGGTGAGTTTTCAATGCGCGCTTTTGAAAATGGAAAAATGGATTTAGTCCAAGCCGAAGCAATTGCTGATTTAATCGATGCTACTTCACAAGCAGCTGCTCGTTCTGCAGTACGATCATTACAAGGTGCATTTTCGTCCAAAGTAAATACGGTATTAGAAAAACTCATTCACTTACGATTGCATGTTGAGGCGGCGATTGATTTTCCGGAAGAGGAAATTGATTTTCTTGCAGATGGAAAAATTTTAGCGTTATTGGAAGATGTGCAAGCATCAGTGGGTGCAGTACAACAATCAGCACGCCAAGGTCAACTTCTGCGTGAAGGCTTACAAGTGGTGATTGCAGGGAAACCCAATGCAGGTAAATCTAGTTTATTAAATGCATTGGCTGGTGTTGAACGTGCGATTGTAACGGATATTGCAGGTACAACGCGTGATGTACTACACGAGAAAATAAGCCTAAATGGTTTGCCAATTACCCTGACGGATACCGCAGGTCTGCGTGAAACGGGAGATATTGTTGAGAAAGAAGGTATTCGTCGAGCGATTAAAGAAATAGAAAATGCTGATCTCCTACTCTTGGTTTACGATTTGAGTCAAGGTGAAGATCCGATGCATTTGGCAGATACCTACTTTGCTAATTATATCGATCCTAAACGCTTAATTTTAATCGCTAACAAATGTGATTTAGTAGATAGTGAAGCTAAAGTTGCTGATCTCCAAGGCTTTAGACACATTACGGTCTCAGCCAAGCAAGAAATGGGTGTTCAATCGCTTGTAGATGCGATTACAGCACATGCAGGCTTTCAGCCTGAAGAAGATACCTTTATTGCAAGAACACGCCACCTAGACGCAATGAAGCGCACTCAATCTTATCTTGCGGAAGCTCGTGAACAACTTGTTGTTTACCATGCAGGCGAGCTTGTCGCAGAATCGTTACGTCTCGCACAGAATGCATTAGGTGAAATTACTGGTGATTTTAGTGCGGATGATTTACTCGGAAAAATCTTTGGCTCTTTCTGTATCGGGAAGTAAACGAGTTTTTATCTGTGGTTTAAAAAGCCCAGTAATGGGCTTTTTTGTTAATTGGCTAAAGGTAACTTGCTTGACTTAACCCTCATCTGCTTTATGAATAAAACAATCAATAAAATTGAAATTGCAATACAGAACCAAATCACTGCATTTGTAAGCCCAAAATGGTCAGCTAAATATCCTACTGCTAGGATGGGTAGAATTGTTCCGAGATAGCCGATAAAGAGATAAGTAGACATGACGGCGGCTCGATTGTGAGGTGTGGTCATGTGATGAATAAGCCCGAAAGCCCCAAGTAAAGCTAAGCCATGTCCAATCCCAAACAGACCATCGCTTAGGAAGAATAACCAGCTGATTTTAAACTCCATACAGAGGAATAAAGCGATCACACTAATGAAGCAAGTCATGATACCCAGTAATAGGCTGGATTGCGGTTTGATTGATCTTGAAAAAAATTGTGTCGCAGCTGAAATCAGTAAAATGACAGTAATGGCAGAACCACTAATCAGTGGACCGTGCCAAGGCAAAATGTCTTTAACAAATGAAGGAGATAGTGAGGCGTATAAACTAAATCCTGCAAAAACAGCAAATGCAGTCAAGCTCAGTATAAAAAATTGAGTGCGATCATGTGATTGTGGTGTTAATAATTTGGGAGCAAAATTAAATTTTTGCACATCAAAAGGTATAGGTTTGAGTGTAAGTAGACTAAAGAAGCAAAATATTGAACCTATCACAATGGGTACATAAGGTATTACCAAAGGATATGCAAAAAATTCAGCAAAGAATCCCCCAAATAAAGGACCTAAACCAAATCCAACAGCAGTAATGATTGAGCTTAATTGTGGTGCAATTTGTTTGTGGGAAGTTGGAACAGTTTGAATAAGCCCAATAAGAGCAGATGTCGTCATCAATCCAGATGCAATACCAATGATAAATCTTCCCCATGAGAGAGACATGACATCGCTCGAAAAGATAGACATTAACAAGCCAATGGTGATAAAAATAAGCCCAAGTTGCATAGTTTTTACATAACCAATGGTATTACTGGTTCTGCCCAAAAACAGTAAAGTGGTCAGGCACCCTAGCATGTAGGAAACGAAAATAAAGGTGATATCGCTCGGGTTTAACCCCCATAATTCTTGGTAAATTGGATAAAGTGGGCTAGCAAGCGCTGTTCCAATGGTGCCGATACAGAGTGCGATACTTACGAGAATAAAATCTCGCCACGATTGGTTTTCATTCATTATTTGTCTTATAGAACAGCAGTGCTGATACGAAGATTCATTAGTCTATGTCGACTGTTAAGCATGAGTCAATTATCTTCAATCAGTTAAAATTCAACTGTCATATTTGGTTTCACGTGAAACAATTTATGAGGTTTAAAATTACATAAAAACTGATCTTTGTAGAAAGTAGAAGATTAGAATAAGCAATAATATCCATCAAACATATGCTCAACTTATGTATAAAAAAATTTTAATCAGTGCTTTACTTGCACTGTCTACAAGTTCTAGCTTTGCGAATATTGAATTGCTTCAGCAAAAAATTAAAACGCAGCACCCAAAATTGAATATTCAAAATTTACAAAAAACTGAGATGAAAGGTCTCTATAGCGGATCTTTAGACAATCAGATTATTTATATTGATGAAGAAGCTAAGCATTTATTCTTTGGATCAATGATTCGTATCGAAGATCAAAAAAATCTAACACGTGATTTGGTGCTGAAACATAATTCAGTCGACTTTAAACAACTTCCACTTCAAGATGCCATTAAGACTGTAAGGGGGAATGGTAAGCGTCAGCTCGCGATCTTTTCTGACCCAAATTGTCCATATTGTAAGACGCTTGAAAATAATTTAAGCCAGTTAAAAGATGTGACAATTTATACGTTTATGTATCCAATTAAATCTCAATCGATCCAGCCCTCTAAACAAGTTTGGTGCTCCGCAAACCGTGAGTTTGCATGGAATGCCCTTTTACAAAAGAATCAACAACCAACAGCCCAAGCTGATTGTTCAAACCCTATTGAAAGAAATTTGGAACTTGGACGTCGTCTAGGTGTTCAAGGAACGCCAGCAATTATTTTTGAAAATGGATTTAAGGTAACAGGCGCTTATCCAGCTTCAGAAATTGAAAAAATTTGGAAAGAGCTGAACTTATAAAATCTAGTTCATAGAAATGAAAAAAAGCACCTTAACAAGGTGCTTTTTTTCGTTAAGATTTTTTGGTAACGAGGTTATAAATAAACAGAACGATAATTGCACCTATGACTGAAGCAATAAAACCTGCCGATGAACCTTCGGGATAAATATTAAGAAGGCGTCCACCATATGTAGCAAGTAATGAACCAGCAATACCTAATAACGTCGTGACGATGAAGCCTGCTTTATCGTCACCAGGATGAATTGCGCGAGCAATTAAACCTGCTATAAAACCGATAAGAATAGCTCCAATAAGTGAAAACATATTTGTTCTCCTTTTTATCATGAATTTTTATTGTGTCGCTCAAATATAGTTGATTATGTATCGATGTTTGAAAAGAAGAATCACGCTACATGTTGTTGTTATTTTGTTGTTTATAAAAAAAGTGGCATATGCCACTTTCTTAAAAAAAATTACAGACCGATTTCACCAATGAATGGAATGTGACGGTATTTTTGATCGTAATCTAGTCCATAACCTACGATAAATTTATCTTCAACTTCAAATCCTAGAAACTCTACTTCCAAGTCGATTTCTCTTCGAGAAGGCTTACTGATCAGCGTGCAAAGTTTGATAGAGTTTGGCTCACGAGTTTCAAGGATTTCTACCACTTTACTCAGCGTATTGCCTGAATCGATGATGTCCTCTACGACAAGAACATCTTTACCACGAATTTCACCATCAAGGTCTTTTAGAATTTTAACATCACGACTAGAAGTCGTTCCACTGCCGTAACTTGAAACTGTCATAAAGTCGAGTTCGTGTGGTTTTTCAATGGTGCGGCATAGGTCTGCCATGAAAATCACTGAACCGCGAAGTAAGCCTACAAGAACCAATTCTCGATCACTATTTGCATAGTGAGCATTAATTTGATTACCAAGTTCATTAACTTTCGCTTGAATTTCTTCAGCGGAAATCAACACTTTCATGTCAATGGTCATGGGTAGATACCTAAAACAACAATTCTAAAATTAAAAAAGGTGTTGACCTGCAACACCTGAAATATGCTTCGATTTTAAAACATATCCCAGAATGTTGCACCCTTTTTAAAAAAACGAAATGTAAACTAATGGTTTATTAATGCGCATCGCGTTTTAGTACGACAGCACAAACTAAGAATACAGCACCAATTAACACATATTTTTTAATTGGGTGTTGTGGTTGAGTCTGAGCATTAGGATGCTGATTGTTGATATGCTTTTTGTCCATAAATATAAGTCGCCTCAATATTTCGATCATCACCCATGGTAAACAATGCGAAAAGTGCATCTTCAATATTTTTAGCGCGTTGTTGTCTTAATGTTTGTAATGCAGTGGCATTCAAATTTAATACAACAAAATCCGCTTCTTTTCCAATATTAAAGTTACCAAGTTTATCCTCGAGCGCTAATGCTTTTGCTCCACCTAGGGTCGCATGATAAAGCGATTCAAATGCAGATAATTTGTCGCCTTGGAGTTGTTGAACTTTATAGGCTTCATTCAACGTTTGAAGCTGATTAAATGAAGTCCCCGCACCGATGTCAGTGCCAAGACCGACTTTGACTTGTTTATCCCAAGTTTTTTTCAAGGGAAACAACCCACTTCCTAGAAAGAGGTTTGAAGTCGGGCAGAATGCGATTGCAGAGTTTGTTTGATGCATACAATCCCATTCATGCTCTTCTAAATGAACGCAGTGAGCGAAAACAGATTTATTGCCTGTTAATCCATAGTGGTGATACACATCTAAATATCCATTTTGCTCAGGAAAAAGCTCTTTCACCCAAGCGATTTCATTGGTGTTTTCACTCAAATGAGTATGAATATATACATCAGGATATTCAGTTTTTAACTGCCCTGCTCTTTTTAATTGTTCTGGTGTAGAGGTAGGCGCAAAGCGAGGCGTAATGGCATAAAGGTTTCGACCTTTACCATGCCATTTCTCAATCAATTCTTTGCTATCTGTATAAGCAGTTTCAGCGGTGTCTGTCAGTGCCTCAGGTGCATGACGATCCATTAATACTTTGCCTGCAATCAAACGCATCTGGTATTGTTCTGCCGCTCCAAATAGTGCATCAACAGATTCTTTGTGAACTGTACAAAAAACCAATGCAGTCGTTGTGCCATTTTTCAGCAGCTCATTGACAAAAAAGTGTGCAATTTGGTCTGCATAAGCTTTGTCTTGAAATTGGATTTCTGTAGGAAAGGTATAAGTATTCAGCCATTCGAGTAATTGTTCGCCATACGCACCTACCATTTCGGTTTGAGGAAAGTGAATATGCGTATCGATAAAACCAGGAACAATCAGTTGATCTGGGTAATGCTCAACTTGAATAGAGGATTCAAGCTGATGGAGCTGTTGTTGCCCATCTTCCCAACGACCAAACCATTGAATTTTACCCGCTTGAGTAATCAATAAACCATCTTCTACGTAACGCACTTGGTCGTGAATTTCACGCGCTTGGGCAACCGTATTCTGAATATCTAGGAAGCGACCGCGAATCGCCGTCGATGCAACTACAGAAGACATTTAAAACCTACACTTTTAATTTTTTCGGTTGATTGTAACTGATCTATCTTAATTAAACTGTATATCGTTTGCTGAGCCCCCACTCTGCGAGAATACGACGATAAGTAGTCGAAGATCGATCAGCCTCAAAATGAGCTTCCATCATTAAATCAAGCGGTAATTCCTCAGGTTTTTGCGATTCTACGATGTCTTGGTCTTCGGCAAAAATTTGGGCATTAAAATCATAGACTGCTTGTAAATCTCCAGTCTGATCAAAATTACGCATCAAAGGAACAAATAATCTGGTTTGATTGACCGATACAGGACAACACGCATTCAAGATTTTTAAAATCCCATTGTCTGGAAAATCTACAGTTAATATTGCTGAAAATGGTGGGTAAATATCAAAAGTTCTTTTCCACTCAAAACCTTCTGGCTCTAAGTGTTTCAAAGCATGCGGGTAATTACTGACACCACTAATATAAATTGTTTTTAAACCATAGTCTGTTCTCTCAGTATGGTATTTCGGTACAACTGGGTTGTTTCGATCAGCAAAAGCTTCGTGATGCACCCATGCAAAGTGAGCTACATCAATGAATCCTTCGAGTTGACGACCTGCTGAACCTGCAATATCAACGTACGGAGGTAAAATAGACTGATGATCAGGATGATCCCAAGTATCGAGTTGAGGAATATTATTGTGTTGAAAATCACGTCCATGCAAGCTGGTCCAGACCAGTCCATATCTCAAAATTACTGGAAATTGGGTTAAGCTAAAACGATCAGATATCTTAGTTAAATCAGGTTGAGCAGGAATTTTCGTACATTTCCCTGCAAGGTCGAATCTTAGCCCGTGATATCGGCAAATAATTTCTTCACCTTCTACCCATCCTTTGCTTAGAGGTACACCTCGATGAGGGCAGATATCACGCACTAATCGAATTTCCCCCTTGTCAGTTTGGTAAATCGCCATTTTTACATCAAGTAAAGTGACCTGATGTGGTGTGGTTGAAACATCTTGAATACGAGCCACTGGATACCAATATTGCGCGAGAATCTCCCAATCTTGTAAGTCGAAACTACATTGGCAAGGTGCACTGAGTGGATTTAATGCGGGAATCATATTCATCGTCATTTCCTAAAAAAAAGAGCTCCGAAGAGCTGCGCTAAATTTACTGAGCTTTTTCTTGGGTGATAATGCAAGATCTTTGCCAACCGCCTCTTAACATTTAAAATTGGAGAGCTAAGTGGAAATGTTAAATTCTAATCAAAAGATATAAAGTGAATTTACCCATGGACTTATATGAGAAGTTAAGTCATTTAATACGATCTAATGCAGATATTTATGAACTTTTACAGTGTTTACGTCAGATTGATAGTGCGGCCTATTTTAGTGCGGGCTTGATTCGAAATTGGATCTGGTCTTATTTACATAATAAAAATTATTCAATTTTTGAAACTGAAATTGATGTCATCTATTTTGATCCTTCAGAAAAAATGGATGAGAGGCGAAATTATTTAAAGGATGCACTTCAACATAGATATCCTAATATTCACTGGGACATTACAAATCAAGCTCTGGTACATCATTGGTACAGAACTGATGAAGGTGCTCAAATTGATCCATATACTTCAGTACATCATGCTATGAGTTTTTGGCCAGAAACGGCAACCGCAATCGCCATCAAATTAATGGAGAATAATCATATTGAAATTCTCGCACCTTTGGGGCTTGAAGATTTATTTACTTTAAAATTAAGGTGGAATGATCGTTTGGTTTCACGTGGAGTCTTTGAACATAGGCTTAAGTCAAAATGTTTTTTGGAACGATGGCCTAAGTTAAGCTTTGTGAATTAGATGGCTCATCTAAGGATATAAATAAAGCCTTCAGATGAAGGCTTTATTGAATTCAACAAAGTTTGACCTTATAAGGTCGTTTGATGATGTTTTTTACTATAACGGATTGAAAGCCATGCAGTAATTGAAAGGACAATAACGATAAAACTTAATGAAATCCAAATTGGCATATGAAATACGTCAAGCATAAGCATTTTGAAACCGATAAAAATTAAAATAGCCCCAAGTCCATAAGGTAAATAATGCATTTTTGAAGCGGCTCCAGACAGTAAGAAAAACATAGCCCGTAGACCGAGGATAGCCATCAAGTTGGCTGTAAGGACGATAAAAGGATCAGTGGTCACCGCAAAAATCGCTGGAATAGAATCGACTGCAAAAATAACATCAGAGGCCTCGACTAAAATCAGCACTAAAAATAATGGGGTTGCCCTTAGAACGCCAGTTTGCCTTACGAAAAATTTATTTCCTTCCAATTGAGGAGTAATTCGCATGTGTTTACGTAGCCATTTAAGAATGGCCATATCTTCAATATTTGGATCATCCTCTTGTCCTTTAAGGAATTTAAATCCGGTGTATACAAGGAAAGCACCGAAGATATAGAGGATCCAAGAAAATTCCTGAACGAACCACGCACCGATAAAAATAAAAATTGTTCTGAGAATAATAGCGCCCAATACGCCATAAAGGAGTAATTGACGTTGAAGTGCAGGAGGTATAGCGAATGCAGCAAAAATCATTAGCCACACAAAGACGTTATCAATTGCGAGTGACTTTTCCAGTAAATAGCCGGCAAAATATTCCATAACTTTCGTATTGGCTACGTTTATACCAGCGGTATTTTCTAGATATAGCCATAGTCCACCACCAAAAAGTGTTGCGACAGTGACCCATGCAATACTCCAATAAGCAGCAGTTTTAACTTTAACTTCTTGACCTTCTTTTTGTTTAAAACCTAGAAAGTCAATTAAGAGCATAATCGTGACGATGCCAAAAAAAATGACATAAAGCCAAATATTGCCTATGGTTTCCATAGTGATCTCCAATACTGGCAATTGATTTTGGCATAAAAAAACCTCGACCAGTTGCCAGATAATAATTCTGAAACAACATGATCAAGGTCTTGCCTACACCATTTTGATTATGCATTTTAGATAATCGAAATGATGCTCAGATACCGACTTCTTTCAAAGTGTAATGACGATATTCTGACACAGTATTTAAGTACTGTTGGAGGAGGCTACTCCCCTTGTTCAAATTTGATAATAAATTACGTTGAAATCGTTTCATTTGATTTCGAGTGCACAAAGGATGACACACTTATAAGTTGTGTGCAAATTATTTAAATGGGTTATTAAATTTGTCTTTAAAAATTGAAATTAATAAGATTATTGCAATGATGATCAATACTACAATTGATATTAAATAGATATCCATTTCATTTACTCATTAATGTTTTAACAATAATAATACATTTATATATTAAAAAAATAACATTTAATGATTATGACTGACAATATATATTTTTGTTTTTTATAATATTTCTTTTTTTAAAATAAATTAAAGTTTTGAATTTGTAATTGATAGACAAGTTTGTCCCATTTTTTCATAGTGTTATGTAAATATGTCGTTCTAATCTATATTTAATAACGAATGATAGGATAATGATAATGTTAGAAATTAAACATCAAGAAAATGGATCAAAAGGTGAGTTTTTTATTGGTGAAGATGGCCATCATTTAGCTGAAATGACTTATTCATGGGCAGGTGAAGATAAATTTATTATTGATCATACTTGGGTTGATGATTCATTAAGAGGGCAAAACGTGGGACGTCAACTTGTTGACCGTGCGGTGGAATTAGCTCGTCAAAAGAATGTTAAAATCCTACCGCTTTGTCCATTTGCTAAATCTGTTTTCAACAAAGATGAAGCAATCCATGATGTTCTGTTTAAATAAAATCATACAGTGAGCGGTCATATGCAGTTTGAACATATCGATAGTGTGAAAGGCGGTGAGTTTTATCTCACGGACGCAGATCAATCAAGAATTGCAGAAATCAGCTATCGTTACCAAACTCCACAGATCATTATAGCGGATCATACTTGGGTCGATGATCGTTTACGTGGACAAGGAACTGCAAAGTTATTGTTAGATCGACTTGTAGAATTTGCTCGTACAGAAAAATTAAAAATTGTTCCAACTTGCTCTTATGTGGTTGTCATGTTTAAGCGTTTTCATAATGAATATCATGACGTTATCGCTTAAATATAAAAAAGCCCGCAGAGCGGGCTTTTTTATTTATTCTTTTGCTTTGAGTGCTTGAATGAGTTTTTGATGCAAACCACCAAATCCACCGTTTGACATGATCACAACGGCATCCCCCTCGCCTGCTTCATTCACGACATTTCGGATGATCTCTTCTAAAGTACGCGCTACCACAGCTTTATTCGGAGCAGCTTCAACAACAGGTTGTAGATCCCAATCTAAACCCTCAGGTTGATACCAAATCACTTCATCTGCCAATCGAGCAGAATATGCTAAACCATCTTTGTGGCTTCCCATTCGCATCGTATTTGAGCGCGGCTCAATAATAGCCCATAGTTTACGTTCGCCTAGTCGTTTACGAGCACCATCCAGTGTTGTGTCAATTGCTGTTGGGTGATGAGCAAAATCATCGAAAACTTCAATACCTCGAATGGTATCGAGGAGCTCCATACGGCGTTTTACACCACCAAAATTCGATAATGCTTCGCATGCAGTTTCAATGGAAACACCTACATGCTCTGCAGCTGCAATGGTTGCTAAAGCATTTGCAACGGAGTGTTGACCTGTCATCGACCATTGGACTGTACCTTTTACTTCGCCGTCTTTTAAGACTTGGAAATGAGTACCATCTGCAGAAAGTTGGTTTGCAGAGATAGTTGCTTGATCATGAGATTCAAGCGATGTACGGACGATCGGTGTCCAACAGCCTTGTGACAAAACTTCATCAATATTTGATTCAGTGATTGGTGCGATGATACGGCCTTCACTTGGAATAGTACGAACCAAATGATGAAATTGTTTTTGAATGGCAGCGAGATCATCAAAGATATCTGCATGATCAAATTCAAGATTATTCAGAATAGCTGTCTTTGGATGGTAATGAACAAATTTAGATCGTTTATCAAAGAAGGCAGAGTCGTATTCATCTGCTTCTACACAGAAATATTGACCTCCGCCTAGACGAGCACTTTCTTTAAATCCAAGTGGTACACCACCAATTAAAAAGCCCGGTTCCAAGCCCGCTTGATCTAATACCCAAGCTAACATCGTGGTAGTGGTTGTTTTTCCGTGTGTACCAGCAACCCCTAATACATGTTTACCTTGTAGCACATGGTCGGCAAGGAACTGTGGTCCAGAGATATAGGGTAAACCCTGATTTAGCATGTATTCAACGGCGTCAATTCCACGTTTCATGGCATTACCAACGATCACTAAATCTGGGTGTGGTTGCAAATGACTACGGTCATAACCTTGCATTAAGGTAATACCCGCATTTTCAAGTTGTGTCGACATAGGTGGATACACATTTTGGTCCGAGCCTGTCACTGTGTGCCCTAGGTCTCGAGCTAACAGTGCTAACGATCCCATAAAGGTGCCACAGATTCCCAAAATATGCAGATGCATGATGATTTACTCCACTACTCTTTTCGACACAAACATCTTTTTGGTGCTGTTGTCATGTGTTATTTGATTTGATGTCAACGATAACAAGGGTCTTGGTGAAAAGATAGTGATTATTAGAAGGCATTCCGTAAAATTTTGCAGAAATAAATTTTTAAACTTATGAGCTAAAATCTATAAATATTTTTAATCTAGTATGATGAAACGAAATGATTTAATCGTAGAATAACGCGGACGATTTAACTTGAGATTTAAATGATTTATTTACCTTTATTGCTTCTGATTTTAGCAAATTGCTTTATGACTTTGGCGTGGTATGGTCATTTAAAATTTTTGCCGCATGATGCCCCTTTATGGCAAGCCATTCTATTTAGTTGGATCATTGCATTATTCGAATACAGCTTAATGATTCCTGCAACCAAGATGCTGGCTCAAAATGGCTGGGCTGTGGGACAAATGAAAATCACTCAGGAAGTCGTTACGCTATTGGTATTTGTTCCTTTCATGATTTTCATGTTTAAACAGCCTTTCAAATTAGATTATGTATGGGCTGCACTTTGCTTATGTGGTTGTGTCTATTTTGTATTTAGAACACCATGATTCAAAAGGATGAAGATTAACTAAAGTTATTTTCATATTCCCGAACTAATCTTTGACGATCAGGTTCAAAATCAAAATGTTTTAAGCAGCGTGCCAAGATTTCATGTGCCATTTCATGAGCAGCTTCCCGTAGTTCCGGTTCAGATACATTTTTTTCAATCATGGATAAGCATTTAATTATTCTTTGATTTAATTCGATATTACTTATACAGTCCCGTGCCATCGGTGCAAAGCTACTGCTAATAAACTCACGAATATCAAACATATCGACACTGATATTCGAGAAATTAAAAGTTTTCTGTTCTGGATCTGGCTGACTATCAATAATAATCCGCGTTAAGGCATTGATCGCACTAATTGCTGAACCCACATCATTAATTGCAGCTGACATCGCTTTTTGTCCAACCTCGCTCATGACCAATAAACCAAATCTTGGGTCTTGTAAAAAGCTACGGTTCGTTTCGATAATTACGTATTCATGAATTTGTTGTTCTAAATTTTTTAATTCTTCATCATCTATTAGATTTTCTGCAAAGACTTCAATCAGAACCAGTGATGGGTCTACAAATTTCCCAGGAAGAAAAGCAAGATGAATATGTGCATTGTGAGTTTGAGCAAGAAGATTTAAGGACTCAATATCAAAATGAGTAAAATAACCTGTCTGTTTTGGGTGTATTTTGAGTTGGCTTTCGCCCAATGGTTTTTGTCCAGAAGCGCCAAAGTTGGGGTGTGTACGGAATGTACTTAAAGCTTGAGATGCTGCTGTTTCAATTTTAGAAATAGCATTGGTTAATGTGCCAAGCTGAGACAATGTTTGTACCCAGCGAATTAATGTCACAATCAAATAAATGAGAACCAAAATGGTACTTACGAATAAGACAAATCGACCCGAAACGCCATAATATTGTAAACCTAAAGCGATTTTTGCGATGACGGCATAGATAAATGCGGAAATAAAACTGGTAATTGCGAGACGAGTATTATCATCATTCATCATCAGCTTATAAGCACGTGGCGTACCACTCGATGAAGCTGAAGCAAATGCGGCAACCATAATCGAAAGTGAAAATGTAGTGACCGCCAGCATACTCGAAGCAATGATATCCAGTAGGCTACTTAGTGTTTCAATACTGATATTTGGAACCGCGTGTGATGGAATAAAATAACGACTTGCAGTTGCAAATAAAGAGAAAAAAATCGCTAATAAAGCTCCAAGTGCTGGTGTAAACCATAAATTTTCTGCAGGGTTATTCCACCATAATTTCAGTTTAAACCACATTCTATATTCTCCTTTTTATTTTTTAATTTGAATGGCTTAGTTCAGTTTAATCCAAATTCAATTTCAATTTATCTTGAATGAGCCAGATGTTTAAGGTGGATGAGGCAGAACAATGACCAATCATAAAATTCATTTTTATGTCTATTAACAAGTATATATTTTTAATCCTTATTTTATCAGCTTAACTTTAGACCTATTCATTTTCAGTCTATAATAGTGAGTTCTTATTAAAGCTTGGCTCTCGTCGAGATTTATCTCTCTTACTTTAATCTCTGGAAACATTGCAATGAATGCGGCCGCTTCACAAGACACTCCTCTCGTTGGAATTATCATGGGCTCTCAGTCAGACTGGGCGACACTCGAACACACTGCCAATATGTTGAATCAGCTTGGTGTACCTTTTGAAGCGGAAGTTGTGTCAGCACATCGTACGCCAGATCGTTTGTTTGAATATGCTGAGCAAGCTCGTGATCGTGGTATCCAAGTGATTATTGCGGGTGCTGGTGGTGCAGCGCATTTACCGGGTATGTGCGCAGCGAAGACTGATCTTCCTGTTCTAGGTGTGCCGGTTAAATCTTCGATCTTGAATGGTGTTGATTCATTGCTTTCAATTGTACAAATGCCAGCAGGTATTGCTGTCGGTACATTGGCAATTGGTCCTGCAGGTGCGACCAATGCTGCGATTATGGCGGCACAAATTTTAGGTTTAACTCGCCCTGATATTGCAAAGAATGTAGCCGATTTTCGTTTAGCGCAAACTGAGAAAGTTGCGAGTAAAAATATTCCTGGTCAAGCTTAATTCGAGAGAAATCTTATGGATAAAACCATCGGTATTTTTGGTGGCGGTCAATTGGGTCGAATGATGGCGCAGGCGGCACTTCCATTAAATATTCAATGTACTTTTTTTGAAGCAAGTACAGACTGCCCTTCTGCTGCTTTGGGTCCAGTGATCTCAACCCAAGCTAAAAATGGCTTACAGGATTTCATTAATAGTGCAGAAGTCTTTTCTTTAGAATTTGAAAATACGCCATTGTCAGATGTAGACGTATTAACTGAAACTAAGCAACTGCATCCCCCGCGTCAGGCTTTAGCGATTGCTCAACATCGCTTGTCTGAAAAAGCGTTATTTGATGAGTTAGATATTCCAGTAGCACCTTACAAAGCGGTGACATCACTAGAAAGTTTACAAAACGCGGTCGCTGAACTTGGTCTTCCAATCGTACTAAAAACTTCACGTGGTGGTTATGATGGTAAAGGTCAGTTTGTCTTACGCACTGCGGATCAAATTGATCAAGCATGGGCGGAACTTGGTCCTGCGGGTGAATTGATTGCTGAAAGTTTTGTGACTTTCTCGCGTGAAGTGTCAATCATTGCAGTACGTGGTCAGAATGGTGATGTGAAAACATGGCCATTGGCTGAGAACCACCATCACAATGGTATCTTATCGCACTCGATTGTCCCTGCACCGAACAGTGTAGATCTACAACCTGTAGCACAAGATTACGTCACTCGCTTGCTTAACCATTTGAACTATGTCGGTGTGCTGACGCTTGAGCTATTTGTGACGGACAAAGGCTTATATGCTAATGAGATGGCGCCACGTGTACACAACTCAGGTCATTGGTCGATTGAAGGTGCTGTGTGCTCTCAGTTTGAAAACCATATCCGTGCTGTTGCAGGCTTACCTTTGGGTTCAACTGAGATAATTCGTCCAACGGTATTGGTGAACATTATTGGTGAGCATCCAAAGACTGAAGATGTATTGGCTTTAGAGGGTGCTCATTTGCACCTTTATAATAAGTCAGAACGTGAAGGTCGTAAAATTGGTCATATTACCTTAATGCCAATCAATAGCTCAGAATTGACTACACTCTGTCGTCAGTTGTCGAAAATTTTACCAAACCCATTAGCATTAAGTGAAGATATGACCATCTAAACTTTAAGTTGCTGATAAAAAAAGCGATCACACGAGTGGTCGCTTTTTTATTTATCTTGTTTAAGGCATGATTGCGCCTCTTTAAAAATCACTGGCCATTGGTCGGATGAAATTTTAAAAAATTGCATAATAATTATACTATTAGTTCTGATTAGAACACATATTTTGAACTGTGTATAAGTTTGATTATGGCTTATGTGAGCCATCTTAACTTTGAATTCAAAGCGGTTTTAAATTCAAATAAAATGCATACGCAGTTTTTAAATTTAAAATAATAGGCTTGCAGGATATTTTGAATTCAAAGTTACTATTGAGGTTTGAATTCAAAAATGTATTTAAAGATTTATATTTAAATTCTTATCTATTGAGTAAATTAAATTATTTTAATATTTATAATTTTCAATGATTTATGTTAATTTGTGGTATTGGATGACTGTGGATAAGTTTTTTTGAATTTAAATATTGTGTGGCGGTTTAAATTTAAATTCAATAACAAATGAATTTAAAACTAGGTTGTGGATAAGTTTTTAAATTTAAATTTTCAAAATAAATTTAAAAAAGTAGAAAGTATGAATTTAAATTTACGATTCGATGCTTTAATTTTTAGAGTGAGCTGTTAAGGTAAAGACATAATTCCAACATTTTAGAATTACAGGGTCTTATGCAACGGCTTGCACTCACGATAGGTTCATTTTTTTTAGCGATGTCTCAAACTCATGCTGAGTTGATTATTAATGGTCAGTCTGTGACAGCCTCGCCATCCATGACGGCAACTGTGTCATCCGCTCCTAATTTTCAGCAATGCATCTCGAATTTAAAATCACAAGCGATTACTAAAGGGGTTAGCTCGGCGACGTATGATCGTTACACGCAGAATTTAACTCCTGACTATTCTGTGATTGAACGTTTAAATTATCAGCCTGAATTTTCGACGCCAATTTGGGATTATTTGTCAGGTTTAGTTGATGATGAACGTGTTCAATTGGGGCAACAGAAACTTCAACAGCATCGAGAAACACTTGACCGTGTAAGTGTGGCTTATGGCATTCCAGCTGAAATGGTGGTTGCAGTTTGGGGAGTTGAGAGTAATTATGGTGATATTTCTGGACGCTATCCATTGCTTCAAGCTTTGGGAACTTTAAGCTGTGAGGGGCGCCGTCAATCGTATTTTAGAGGTGAATTTTTTACCACCATGAAACTTTTACAGCGTGGTGATGTTCGGGAAGAACAATTGAGAGGATCGTGGGCAGGGGCTTTTGGTCATACTCAGTTTATGCCTTCAACCTATGATGAGCTTGCTGTAGATTTTGATGGTGATGGACGACGTGATCTAGTCTCGAGTATTCCAGATGCTTTGGCTTCAACAGCAAATTTTTTGAAGAAAAGAGGATGGCAAACTGGTCAACCTTGGGGATTTGAAGTGCAGATTCCTGCAGGAATGTCAGTTGTAGGTGAGGGGCGACGTAATAAGAAAGCATTGTCTTATTGGGTTAATCAAGGATTGAATAGAGTGGATGGCTCCCCTTTAATTCAGGGTAATCTTTCTGCATCTTCTCAAGCTGGGTTGCTTGCGCCTGCTGGCAGTGCTGGGCCGGTCTTTCTAGTATTTAAAAATTTTGATGCTATATATAGTTATAACGCAGCAGAAAGTTATGCGTTGGCAATCGCACATTTATCAGATCGATTGCAAGGAAAAGCTAAAATTGCAAAAGCTTGGCCGACTGATGATCCTGGTACATCAAGAGCAGAACGCCGAGAAATTCAACGCTATTTAATCCAGCGCGGTTACGATATTGGTGCGATTGATGGTTTAATTGGGGATAAAACTCGACAGGCAATTCGTCAAGAGCAAACCCGATTGGGGTTAAATCCTACAGGTCGAGCGGGACAGCAGATATTGAGTGCATTTAGAAATGAGCAGGCTCAGCTGATGATGCAATAAATAGGTTCTCGGATTAAAAAAGGTCAACATAGGTTGACCTTTTTTCTGATGATGTTTCTAAATAATAGAGCGATCGATTTTAACAGCATCGAGTAAGTCAAAAATGACTAAGGTTACATCTTGACTTAATTCTCGATCGTTAAAAATTTCATAAGCTGTAATGGTGACATCTGTATCGCTTGGAAGCTGGCGTTGTTCCTCTTCAATTAAATCTTGAATAGGTAATAATGTTTGCTTAATTTGAATATGTAAGACGTCTTCGAATTTAATGTTCTCATCATCGAGTTCGATGAGTTGTTTATTGAAATATGGCAGTAAAATTGAGTAGAGATAAGGTTGAAGCTCGACAATATCAAATATTTCAATATCACGAGTTTCCTCGATCGTGCTGATATGATCATTTACCTCAAGAATAATATGATAATAACTCACGTCTCTCTCCTCTGATTAATTTTAAAATACCTTAACACGAATTCAAAACTATTCAATTAAATCCTTAATTTAATTATGGGATTGAGATGTGATGCTGATTTTATCGACTTTTGAGTAGTTCGAGATCAGCAGCAGTCAATTTAAAATTGGAGAAATTCTGCTTTTCTAGAATTGGATACATTAAGGCATTGGGGTCATTAGTATGCTGAAGACCTAATGCATGACCAAATTCGTGAGCCAATGTGATTCGAAGCTCATCTATAGATTGAAATTCATAAATATTGATTTCACGACCATTAAACTCGCCTTTATGGAACATTTTGGCTTGAAAAACTTGGTTGAATTCATCAATGGCTTTACGTTGTTGGTGTTGGGATTGATTGAATTTTTCTACTTTATCGTTGAGTTCTGTTCGTAAGGTGTTAAATCGTTCAATATTGCTTTCAATCTCAAGCTTTTGTTGTGTGAGTCGTGTCTTAGAGGTATTGATCTGCTGAAATTGTGAATCTGTAATAGATGTGTTTAAGCCATTAATATGGTGGACAAAATTATTATGTTGATCTAGATCACTACTATAGTTATGTTGCTGCTGTTCAATTTGCTGTTTTAAAAATTCAAGTTGTTGTGATTCTTGCTCTAGCTGTAATCTCATTTGGTCGGCTAATGATTTGCTATTTTCAAATTGCTTTAGCGTATGCTTTCTATAATTGGATTCATTTTGACGTTCATCAAAAATGAGATTAATTGTAAGACGAGCATTGGGGTCGTAAACGAAATACTTTTGTTGAGTTTGATTTTCCCAGATATTCGCTGCCTCTTGAGTTATTTGGCGTAATGCCTCTGTATCAAGTTGAAATCTTGGGTCAATAAACCCAATACGATATCTTAGGCGTTGATCAATGGGGTGTTGAAGCCGATCTAAAGTTGAATTGTGATTTAATTGAGGATGAATAAAACGTTGTACAGCAAAATATGCAACGCATAAAAAGGAAAAGATCAGAATAATGGAGCGCATCATGCGAGCAATTCAACTTAATTTTTATTCAATGTAGCCTAAAAAAACATTTTGGAAAATAAAACATCAAAATATATGAGCTCCAGTGTGTATAAAAATGAAAATTATTCGTAAAATTTAAATGAATGATGAAAATAAATATGAATAATGATTAAAAAACGAGTGAAAATTCATGTTTTTCATCTTTTTAGTCGAAAAAAGCAACACCCGTTGAAAATAAGTGAAATAAGGGGTTGCAAGGGAAGAAAAAATCTA
>NZ_JBWYIL010000018.1:0-47687 GCF_056779755.1 Acinetobacter sp. 24-47-66 | reverse complement strand
GATGGTAGTGTGGGGTTACCCATGTGAGAGTAAGTCATCGCCAGCTCATTATTCTAAACACCCCCTTCAATAGAAGGGGGTGTTTTTTTATATATATAAAAATCGAATTTGAAAATAATTTGAGTAGATATCGCGAAATTTTTGGATTCATTCTGATGTTTAGTGTACTGCTGAAATTTTCTCTAAAAAATATTTTGTCCTTTCATGTCGCTCTAGTGGCTTATTAAAGAAGTCATCAGTCGGGCAATCCTCTAGAATTTTGCCTTGATCCATAAATATCACTCGATCTGAAACTTTTTTTGCAAATCCCATTTCATGGGTAACACACATCATCGTCATGCCTTCTTTTGCAAGTTGGCTCATGACTTCAAGCACTTCACCCACCATTTCAGGATCTAATGCAGAAGTGGGTTCATCAAAAAGCATACAGACTGGGTCCATACAAAGACCACGTGCAATCGCGACACGTTGTTGTTGACCACCTGATAATTGTCCTGGAAATTTATCTTTGTGTGCTGTCAAACCTACTCGATCCAAATATTGTAAGGCCTTTATTTTAGCGTCTTCAGTTGAGCGATTAAGTACTTTGATTTGTCCTATTGTTAGGTTATCTAACACAGTCATATGAGGAAAAAGTTCAAAATGTTGAAATACCATACCTACTCTAGATCTGAATTTTGCTAGATTCGTTTTAGAGTCTTTTAAAGCGGTACCATCAACGATAATATTTCCTTGTTGAAAAGGTTCTAAAGCATTTACTGTCTTAATAAGTGTAGATTTACCTGAGCCAGATGGACCGCATACAACGACAACTTCACCTTTGTTGATAGTGGTTGAGCATTCGCTAAGTACCTGAAAATCTCCATACCATTTGGATACATCTTGAATTTCAATCATTGGCATTTTGATTCTCCTTATCGAATAATGGCTATTTTTTGATGTAAGCGTTTAACTAGTCGTGAAAGTGCAAATGAAATGACAAAATAGACGACAGCAACAACTAGATAGAAAACGGCTTTGGTTTCCGAACCATAGGTATTAGCTAAAGTATTTGCATTGCCTAAGAAATCTGGTGCACTGATGACATAAACCAAAGACACATCTTGAAAAAGAACAATGGATTGCGTCAATATCACGGGTAACATATTTCTAAAAGCTTGGGGTAAAACTACGTATGACATCGTCTGGCGATAATTAAACCCCAAGGCGTAACCTGCATTCACTTGTCCTTTAGAAACTGATTGAATGCCAGAACGGACAATTTCTGAAAAAAAGGCAGCCTCAAAAATGGCGAAGGTTACTACACTTGAAAATAAAGGTCCCCAATAGGTGTGATATTGGAAATCGAAAAACTTAGGAAGTAAAAAGTAAAAGATAAAAATAACTTGAATGAGGGGAACACCTCGAAAAAAGTCGACATAAAATTTTGCAAATCCACTGGCAATTTTATTATTTGATAGACGCATCATCGCGATTGGTGTACCAAGAAGAATCCCACCAATAATCGAAAGAATGGTTACTGTAACTGTAAATTTAAAACCAGCGATCAAACTTGCAACGACATCGGGATGAGTTAGAACACTAAAGTCCATTTTATTTACCTCCCGAACCTAGACCTGGTACAGCCATCCGTTTCTCAATCCATGCCATCAGGTATTTAATTGAATAAGTGATGATGAGATAAACAGGTGTTGAAAGAATTAAAATGACCACGTCTTGAGAGGTTTCTTCTCGCATTGTTTTGGTATATGCAAAAAAATTCAAAACACTTAAGGCAAAAAGTACGGCTGAATTTTTAAATACATTCATTGCTTCTGATGTCAGTGTTGGCCAAACGATTCGATAAGCCACTGGCAGAATGACATAACGATAACTTTGGTTTAAATTTAAACCAATCGCATAAGCTGCATTTTTTTGACCTTGTGAAACGGTATTAATACCTGCTCGAACCTGCTCAGCAATCCTTGCAGCGGTATATAGACCCAGTGCAAATACACCAATAATTGCTGGATTATTATTTAAAATATTTTGCCACCATCCGCCAGGAACCATTTCACCACTTCCAGTACTCATACTTAATGGCAGGAGTTGAGGAAAAACGAATGCCCAGAAAAATAATTGAACGATTAAGGGTATATTTCTGAATAACTCTACATAACAAGTCCCAATGAATGAAAGTAACTTATTGGGTAATGTACGCATAATGCCAATAAGTGAACCAAGTAAAAATGCGATGAAAAAGGCAATGACAGCAGTCCAGATCATGGTCCAAATACCTGATCCAAGTATTTGTAACCAGGTCGGTGCATCAGCAACAGCTGAATAACTTGAACCTCCAATCGCACTACAGATAGATTCAGCCCAATCTTTTTTATCAACGCCATATTCGTTGGATGCCAAGCAAAATGACGTCCAATTTAAAGAACCAACAGCCATTGAAATTTCCTGCAATGGTTACGAGAAAAAAGGGCTTAAGTGTTTTTATTTAAGCCCTCATAATTTTTGTTATTTAATCCCTGCATCATTCGGAGATGCTTTTAATTTTTTAAATGAGCTACTCATAGGCATGTTTAGATTGATATTGCGTGGTGGAATAGGTGATAAGAACCATTTTTTATAAAGGGTATCCATTTGACCATTTTTCCACATTCCAGTTACCACACGATCTGCAATCGCTTTAAACTTGGCATCCCCTTTAGGCAGCATAATTCCGTAAGGTTCTGACGAAAGGACTGGACCTACAATTTTAAAATCTTGAGGTTTTGATGATTTGGCAATGAGCCCTGCAAGAATATTGTCATCCATAACAAATGCAGCTGCACGTCCCGAAGCGACCATTGCAAAAGAATCAGCATGATCTTTACCATAGACATTGGTAACTTTTATTTTTTCTCCTCGTGCACCCATTTTAATATATTTATCCGAGGTTGTACCTTGCGTTGTGGCAACGGCTTTACCATTTAAATCACCTAAATCTTTGAAAGGCGCTGAAGCTTTGACTGCCATACGTACTTCAGTGGCAAAGTAATTTGTAGAGAAGTTGACTTGCTGTTGTCGCTGGACAGAGTTGGTTGTCGTCCCGCATTCCATATCAATGTTTCCAGCGAGCATTTCAGGAATTCGCGTGGAAGAAGTAACCGCTTTATATTCAACTTTTAAGTTGGGGAGTTTTAAGTCTTTTTTTAATTCGTTAGCTACGTTATTACAGATATCGATGGCATAACCCATAGGTTTACCACCCACGATATATGAGATTGGATCAGAAGATTCACGATACCCGATGATCACTTTTCCATTTTTTTTGATTTTCGCAATGGTGTCAGTGGCATTGGCTTGACTCATTGTTCCGCCAGCGATGATGAAGCCTAATGCGCTGAGAAGGACTTTACCAGATAGACTTTTCATCAAGAAATCTCCATGTCTTGTAGTGCATCGTTCTTATAATTTTGACAGTTCTCAAATTTGGTTGAAATCTATTCAAAATAAACTATTAATTATTTTTATACTTTCTATGAGAATAAGTAAAGAATAAAAAATACTCGAAATTCAAATGAATTTAGATTTTTTGATCAACGCGAAATAAATCATGAGCTTATAAAACCTTGATCATGAGTAAGTGGTTTATTTTTAATCAACCATAACTGCAGATAACGCTAAAAAATTATTTTTTTTAATTTAAACTTGAGTGTTCATATTTTTTTTGAATATTAATTAAAAAAAAGTGATTGAATTATAATATATTTTATACTTGTTTTTTATTAACAATTAAGACTAATTGATTAACCTAGCACTTGAAACTTATGTTATAAGAATTGTAGGCATGATTATTGCTTGAATAATAACGATGTTAGGGGGTAATGATTTATGAAATTAGCGTTAGGACTAAAAGTATCCAATTCTTTGTCTTTGACACCCCAGCTCCAACAAGCGATCCGACTTTTACAATTATCCAGCTTAGAGTTGGAGCAAGAAGTTCAATTGCAGTTGGATAGTAACCCCTTACTTGAAAAGGTGGATGATGATTCTCCAATGCAAAGTTTGGAGGACTTGAATCAGGAAAACTCTGCTAGTGATCTTACTCGAGAATTAAATGCAGATCATTTGCCAAATGATTTACCTGTAGATACGGAATGGGATGATGTATATACCCATCAATCATCATCAATGGAATTACCAGAATATGAAGAACGTGAGGATAATCGATCAATTCAAAATACACTGAAAGATCATATTTTAGAGCAAGTTAATCTTCTAAATTTCTCCCAAACTGATCTTTTGATCGCTTATTGCATCGTAGATGGTTTGGATGAAAAAGGCTTTTTAGATGAGAGCGTTGAAGAAATTCACCACGCAGTGCTGACTTTACTCGCACAGATGGATATTGAAGAAGATGTTGAGATTGATGAAATTTTAGTGGTGTTGAAACATATTCAAAGACTAGAGCCGATTGGCGTTGGTTCACGCAATCTTGTGGAATGCTTATATGTTCAGCTTCAAGTTTTGCCTAATACCTTACCATGCCGTAATGACGCGTTATTGTTATTGCAGCATTATGAATTATTGATTGCCAATGACCTAAATAAATTACTGAAGCAAACAGGTTTTAAACTTGAACAGTTAAAAGCAGCGATACAACTTTTAAAATCATTACAACCCTATCCAGGGTTAATGTTTGAAAATAAAGAATCTGAATATCAAGTGCCTGATGTTGTGGTGGCAAAGAAAAATGACAGTTGGCATGTGCATTTAAATCCGGATATTTTGCCAAAATTACGCATCAATCCTTATTATGCAAATATGATTCGTCGAGCTGATCAAAGTGCAGATAATCAATATTTACGTAATCAAATGCTTGATGCTAAAAATTTTATTAAAAGTGTAGATGAGCGCCACAAAACGCTTTTAAAAGTAGCGACATGTATTGTTCAGCATCAACGAGATTTTTTGGAGTTGGGTGCTGAAGGAATGAAACCTTTGGTGTTGAGAGATGTGGCGGAGGAGGTTGAGTTACATGAATCAACAGTATCTCGTGTAACGACCAATAAATATTTGCTTACTCCGAGAGGGTTGTTTGAACTTAAATATTTTTTCTCAAGCCATGTTGGAACAACGTCAGGTGGTGAAGCTTCTTCAACTGCGATCCGAGCAAAAATTAAAAAGTTGATTGCTGAAGAGAACCCAAGAAAACCATTATCTGATAACAGTTTAGCTAAGTTGTTAAATGAGGATGGTATCGATGTTGCACGTCGTACAGTCGCAAAATATCGCGAATCGTTACATATTCCTGCATCATCCGATCGAAAAGTCTTGATCTGAAATTTGAAGTGTGATTATTCTAGAGGTTCATTATGACGAAATAATGAATCTCTTTTTTTTAGTTACACGAGGTTTAGCCAGCATGATTTCATGACTTAAATTTGCAGAATAATTCTATGTTGAATGTTCTGTCATGCAATCACATGGCTTAACTCAATCAAATCCTTTAGAAGGAGAGGGATAGGATTATGCAAATAACAATTCGTGGACATCATTTAAGTATTACTCCTGCAATAGAAGAGAATATTCGTTGTAAATTCGCCGAAATGACCAAGCACCTTGATCAGGTCAATAGTATGCAGGTGAAACTCACAAAGGATCACCAAGTCGATAAGCGTTCGAAAAAAGGAAGTTCGAATCATATCGCTGAAGCAATCGTGCGTTTACCAGGCGTCGAACTATTTGCTCAGGCATCTGGCGATGATATGTATGCATCAATTAAAAAATTGACTGAGAAAATAAAAAGACAGTTAATGCGATATCGTAAAATGCAAATGGCTTTTCAGCCGCTGCCTATATGACGGTATATAGCTGAAAATAAAAAAAGAGGTATATTGCCTCTTTTTTTTATAGATAAATTGTATAGCTGATGAATTCATTGAATGAGTTATAGTAAAATAATCCGTTTTTACACAATCGATCGTCCCATGAGAGGTCTTTGCAATGAATAGTGAACAGCTCACTGAAATCTTAAAAGCTGCTTTCCCTTCTGCTGATGTTGCTGTAAGTGGACAAGGTGGGAAATTTGACCTCCGTATTGTAGATGATCTGTTTGAAGGTAAAAGAACAGTTGCTCGTCAACAAGCAGTTTATGCTCCTCTTAACGAATATATTAAAAGTGGTGCAGTTCACGCTGTAACCATACGCGCAATGACAAAAGAAGAATGGCGCAAAGCTAGTCTTTTCGGAGCTTAAGGAATAAATGGATAAATTTCTAATCACTGGTGGTAAAAGACTAGAAGGCGAAGTTCGCATCTCTGGTGCAAAAAATGCTGCATTGCCACTTTTAGCAGCAATGATTCTTGCTGAAACACCAATTACGCTCAGAAATGTACCCAAGCTTAAAGATGTTCATACGCTTGTAAAATTAATTGCAGGTCTTGGGATTACCATGAAGTATGAAGGTGATACTGTTGTCGCTGATACTTCAACCCTTGATAATCAATTTGCACCATATGAACTCGTCAAGACTATGCGAGCGTCTATTTTGGTGCTTGGCCCATTGCTGGCGCGCTACGGTAGTGCAAAAGTATCTTTACCTGGTGGTTGTGCTATTGGCTCACGTCCTGTTGATCAGCATTTAAAAGCATTAGAAGCTTTAGGTGCGGAAATTGAAGTCGAAGCCGGCTATGTCAATGCAAAAGTTGATGGTCGCTTAAAAGGCGGTGAAGTTGTTTTCGATATGGTCACTGTAGGTGGGACAGAAAACATCCTCATGGCTGCTGTTTTAGCAGAAGGTGTTACTACCATCCGTAATGCGGCTCGTGAACCTGAAATTACTGATCTTGCACAAATGCTCATTAAGATGGGTGCGAAGATTGAAGGTTTAGATACGGATACATTAATCGTCACTGGTGTAGAAAGTTTGCATGGTTGTGAATATTCAGTTGTTGCTGACCGTATTGAAACAGGATCTTATTTAGCTGCTGCTGCTATTACGGGTGGACGAGTTAAAACGACACATACAGATCCATTGCTGATGGAATCAGTGTTGGATAAATTTGAAGAAATGGGTGCAGAAGTTACGCGCGGTGATGACTGGATCGAACTCGACATGATGGGTAAGCGTCCTAAAGCCGTTAGTTTCCGTACATTGCCTCATCCAGATTTTCCAACAGATATGCAAGCACAATTGATGGCGGTCAATGCAATTGGTCGTGGGTTTGCAACAATTTCAGAAACGATTTTTGAAAACCGTTTTATGCATGTACCTGAATTGTCACGTATGGGCGCTAATATTCAGGTTGAAGGTAATGATGCAGTTGTAACAGGAGTTGAAAAACTTTCAGCTGCACCTGTTATGGCAACAGATTTGCGTGCTTCATTTTCTTTAGTTTTGGCTGCTTTAGCTGCTGAAGGAGAGACTTTAATTGACCGTATTTATCACATTGATCGCGGTTATGAAGATGTTGAAGCAAAATTACAAGGTTTAGGTGCCCAAATTAAGCGAGTGAGCGAGTAAGTTAATGAGCGATATGAGAAACGATGATCCTAATTTTGACGTAATGGGCAATTTTGATCATGGTTTAACCTTAGCATTAAGTAAAGGTCGTATTTTAAAAGAGACATTGCCATTGCTAGAAACAGCAGGGATTAATCTTTTAGAAGACCCAGATAAATCGCGTAAATTAATTTTTCCTACGACGCATAAACATGTTCGAATTTTAATTTTACGTGCATCTGATGTACCAACGTATGTAGAAAATGGTGCGGCTGATATTGGTGTTGCAGGTAAAGATGTACTGATGGAACATGGTGCACAAAATGTCTATGAACCATTAGATCTTAAAATTGCAAACTGTAAGTTAATGACAGCGGGCAAAGTGGGTATGGAGCGTCCGAAAGGTCGTTTGAAGATCGCGACCAAGTACGTGAATTTGACGCGTCAATACTATGCGAGCTTAGGTGAGCAAGTTGATGTGATTAAACTTTACGGTTCGATGGAGCTTGCACCATTGGTTGGTTTGGGTGATTACATCGTCGACGTCGTGGACACAGGTAATACACTTCGCGCGAATGGCTTAGAGCCTCTTGAAGAAATTTGCAAAGTGTCTTCTCGTTTAATCGTGAACAAAGCGAGCTTTAAGCGTAAGCAAGCCTTACTTAATCCGATTCTTGCACAGCTTGAAAAAGCGGTGGATGAACGTGAAGCAGCTAAAAAAGCATAATTTAATTTATGTTTGATAGACCGTCCGAAAGGGCGGTTTTTTTATTCTGCTAGAATATATTTTCTAACTTGCCGTTTATAGATCTTATTATTTTTCATAAATAAATTTCTATAAGAATCAAGGATATCTAATATTTCACCTGCTGATAAATTGTGATTTAAGCAGTTAAATATTGTTCTTTCAAGTTGGTTTAAGAAAAAGGAATAATCATTTCTTATTTTAAAGAAATTAGGATCATCATTTAATTCATAGAGTATCATTGATTTGGAAAGTATTTTCGATGAGTTAGTGGATAAGTCTCTTAAAAAATGTGAAATATCTTCGTTATATATTTCCTGAATTTTTAAATCAGGATTAATAGTTCTAAAAAAGGATGAGATATCTGTAAATATTCTAATATCATCATTAATTGCAATGAGTAATTCTTTAGCTTCATCTGCAAGAATTAGTGAGTTATGCTGCATTTTCCAATTTAAGAATCCGATAATTGCAACTATTGGCGTCAGTACATAAGCGGTTACAGTTACTATATCCACGATTCCAGTTTTAGTAACGGCACACATCAATGATTGACCTTGACAGTAATAAAAGTATTGAAAGAATCCACAAATAGCTAAAACAACGACATAAACACCTAAATAGTATCCAACATATTTTTCTATTTCTTTCATCTAAAATTCCCTCGAATAAAAACGAATAATTTTAAGAATATAGCTGAAAAGAAAATTCAATTTAATCAAAAGTTATTTTCAATGATCTCTATACGAGTTGGTTGAATGAAGATGCCCACAAATCAACAGAAAACAGGTAAACTAAAGCTTCCCTTTTATTTCATTGTGGATAAATTGATGCGACGTTTATCGACTCAAGATCAAAATTTTAAGCAAGACTTTGCTGACTTGCTCGCTTTTGAAACCGTGAGTGACCCAGAACTTTTAAAAACAGTAGACCAAATCATTGCCGATGTTCGTCAACATGGTGATGCTCATGTTCTCAAACTCACACAACAGTTCGATCGACATCCAGCGCATCAATTTTCAGATTTAGAACTGACACAAGAGCAACTTAAAGCTGCATTTGATCACTTAACGACTGAAGTTCGAGAAGCTTTAGAGTTGGCTGCAAATCGTGTCCGTGAATTCCATCAGGCACAAAAACAAGATGGTTGGACCTATGTTGATGCTTTGGGTAACACCTTAGGCCAAAAAGTGACGCCGCTTGACCGTGTTGGAATTTATGTGCCAGGTGGTTTAGCTTCATACCCATCATCAGTACTCATGAATGCAGTTCCTGCACACGTCGCAGGAGTGCCTGAAATTATTATGGTTGTGCCTGCACCAAATGGTGATTTAAATCCATTGGTGTTGGCAGCTGCGTATTTGGCAGGTGTCACTCGTGTATTTACGATTGGTGGTGCGCAAGCGGTTGCAGCATTGGCCTATGGTACTGAAACTATTCCAGCAGTAGACAAAATCACTGGACCTGGCAATCGTTTTGTTGCAGCAGCAAAACGCGCCGTATTTGGTCAGGTAGGTATTGATATGATTGCAGGTCCTTCAGAAATTTTAGTGTATGCTGAAGGGGACAATAATGCAGAATGGCTTGCAATGGATCTTCTGTCTCAAGCGGAGCATGATACTGTTGCTCAAGCTGTATTTATTACGCCAGACGAGCAACTGCTTCATGATGTCGCGATTGCAATTGAAGAGCACTTAAAAGCACTTCCTAAAGCAGAAATCGCACGAACTTCTATTGCTAATCGTGGTGCACTCGTTTTAGTTAAAGACCGTGCCGAAGGTGTGGAATTGATCAACCAAGTTGCCCCTGAACACTTGATGCTATGTTTAGATGAAGCACAAGAAATGGCTGAAGGTATTCGCCATGCAGGTGCTATCTTCATGGGGCGTTATACGCCTGAAGCAATTGGTGATTACTGTGCAGGTCCGAACCATGTATTGCCAACCTCGGGTACGGCACGTTTTTCATCACCACTCGGGGTGTATGATTTCCAAAAGCGTTCAAGCTTAATCATGTGTTCAGAAGATGGCGTGAAAACTTTAGCGAAAACAGCAGATATTCTTGCACAGCAAGAAAACTTAGATGCTCACGCTCGTTCAGCGCGATATCGTTATCAGTAATTTAAACCATAAATTTGGTATGAATATTCCTCTCTAAATCTGTTTTTAAGCATTGCTTGAAATAGAAATGCAAGTGAGGTTAGGTGAGGGTAATTAAAAAATCTCTCCCTAACCTCCTTAGTCAGTGAGGGGAATTTAGAGAATTTAAAAATGAATATTACAGTAGAACAAATGCGTTTTTGGAGTCCAGAAGTACGTGAACTAGAGCCATATGTGCCTGGTGAACAACCCAAAATCCAAAATCTTTTAAAATTAAATACCAACGAGAACCCGTATCCACCATCTCCAAAAGTTGTAGAAGCGGTACAACAAGTTTTAGCAAATGGCGCGGATGTTTTACGTTTGTATCCTGACCCTGATGCATCTGAATTAAAGCAAGCAATTGCGAAACAGCAACATGTTCCAGTGGGACATGTATTTGTTGGTAATGGTTCTGATGAAGTTTTAGCACATATTTTTAAGGCATTTTTTGTTCAAGATTTGCCAATTCTTTATCCAGATATTACCTACAGTTTCTATCCTGTTTATAGCCAATTTTTTGGAGTGAAAACTCAAATTTTGCCTTTAAACGAAAAGTTTGAAATTGTTGTGGATGACTATAAGCAACCAAATGGCGGCATCATTATCACCAATCCAAATGCTCCTACCAGCATTGCACTTGGTTTGTCTGCAATTGAGGAAGTACTTCAATCGAATCCAAATTCAGTGGTTGTGATTGATGAAGCGTATGTGGACTTTGGTGCTGAGTCTGCGGTGGCTCTCGTAGAAAAATATGACAACTTGGTGGTCTGTCAAACGACCTCGAAATCACGTTCGCTTGCAGGATTACGGGTCGGGTTTGCGATTGCACAGCCGCATTTAATTGCAGCGTTAGAAGCAGTAAAAAATAGCTTCAATTCATATCCAATGGATCGTTTTGCGATTGCCGCTGCAGTGGCGTCTTTCGAGGATCAAGCCTATTTCGAAGCGCAAAATGCCAAAGTGATTGCCAGTCGTATAAAGTTAGTTGAGCAACTGCAATCTTTAGGATTTGATGTGTTGCCTTCTGCCGCAAATTTTATATTTGCAACTTTACCATGCAAAGATGCAGGTCAGCTTGCAAATGAATTGCGAGAGCGTGGCATTATCGTAAGATATTTTAATAAACCACGCATTAATCAGTATTTGCGTATCACCATTGGTACCGATGAGCAAAATCAACGTTTAGTAGACACCTTGAAGAATGACATTTTAAAAGTGTGAGTGCTGCAAATTTTTGTTGTGGAAAAAGCGACCAGATAGGTCGCTTTTTTTATGATTCGTACCATTGATTCATCAGTTTTAGCATGGCATCAACCTTATCAAAACATTCTTGATATTCTGCATCGCAATCTGAACTGATTGTGACACCACCACCAGCCCAAATAGACACATCTTGCTGATATTTTTGAATTGTTCGAATCAAAATATTCCAAGAACCAGTACCGTCAAAATTGAAATAACCAATAGAGCCACAGTATGCACCGCGTGGGGACTCTTCAAGTTCTTCAATAATTTCCATCGCTCGAATTTTGGGTGCCCCCGTTATTGAACCGCCGGGGAGCGCTGCGTGTAAAACATCTAATTGATGAACATCGGATTTTAACATGGCTTCAATTTCACTGACCATGTGGTGGACTTGATTAAAGCTTTCAATGTTAAATAATTTTGGTGTCTTGACAGTGCCAGTTTCTGCATAAATGCTTAAATCATTCCTGAGAAGGTCAACAATCATCAGATTTTCGGCCTTATCTTTCTCAGAGTTGATGAGTGTTTGTTTGGATTCTTGATCTTTTTGAGGATCTTTAAAGCGTGGCGTGGTGCCTTTGATCGGTTTAGTGATCATTTTTTTATTGGGTCTAAATTCGATAAACAACTCAGGTGAACAGCTCAAAAGTTCAAGGTTATCAATTTTAAGATAAGCAGCATAAGGAGCATTTGTGAGTGCCCAAAAAGGTTTAGCTACACTCAGTAGCTCACCTTCAGCTTGTGCTACAAACTCTTGAGTTAGGTTAATTTGGTAACAATCCCCAGCAACAATGTAATCTTGTACTCGTTGAAATGCAGTTCGATATTGTTGTTTAGTCCAACGTGCTTGCATGGGTGAACTGAGTTGAAATGATGATGGACTAGATTGCTGAATGCAGTTTAATAATTGCGTATAAAGGCAATCGGCATTATGTTCAGTGCTATAGAAAATCCAATCATTATTTTCATAAATCAAATAGCTTTCATACAAGCCAAAAAACAATTGTGGTTGTTTTTTTACCTTGGTGTTGATTTGAAAATTTGCTGCAAAATTATAATCATAGTATCCAATGTAACCACCTCTGAAATAATGGCGTGCAGAGTCAGAAAGTGGATTTTCACTACATTGAACAAAATCTTTGAGTGAAGAAAATTGACTTTCATACTGATAATTAAAATCAGAGCAACGCACAAATTGACTGAATCCGCCGTTTATATAAACGCAATATTTTTTTGGCAAAAATCCGATAATCGGTAAATCCTGATTTTCAAGATATACCAATCCTGTCAATGAACCAATTTTTTGCAAAAAATCAGCTTTACATAGTCCTGAAATTTTTAAGTTTTGTTTAAAAAATGAAGCACTTACCATTTGTGACTTGTTACACTCTTTTCAGAAAATTTGCATCACCCATTTAATACTAGTTCGCACTTATGCCATTTATCGGGAATAGGTCGAATTTTCTTAACAGATATTGATCATAAGATAACATAAGGTTAACTTAATACTGCAAAGCGAACTGCTCAAGGATGAAGTTTCAGTCGTTAAATTATAAAAACTTCAGAAACACGGAGAGCAGTCAAAAAAATGAAAAAAATGCTCTTGGGAGAGTACATAATGAAATTATTCACAAAATTGGCTTTAGTTTCTTCAATGGCGGTGAGCGTGAATGCTATGGCGATGCAGGCAATGGATGATGCATCACTCAGCGCAACGACTGGTCAAGATGGTATTACTATTGCCATTGATACAACTGCTGGTATCGAAATCGATAAGTTATATATTCATGATAATGATGGTTTTACAAATAGCGCTTTGACATTCGGTGATACGACCATTAATACAGCTGGCACTGCTGATCCAACAATTGGTGCTGGTGCAATCACGGTTAACGGTTTAACGATTTCAAAGGGTACTGGAAATACTCAAAACTTAGCAACGTTGAAAGTTGATGCCGCAGATGTTGGTGGTCAAGCGGTACTTAATGTTCTTGCTGAAACTGGTGCTTTAGACATCAATGTTGGTTCTATTGGGGTTGCAAGCTCTGGCACTTACAGTTCTGATGACAATGTTCGTGGTGTTGTTGAAGGTTCTGAAAAACAAATTATTACAGGTTTAACATTATCATTGGGTGCAACCAAAGCAAACGTTCAATTAGGTAATGCACCTCAAGGCGCTATGATTGTTGTTGATTCTGAAATCACTGGTGGTTTATCTACAAGCTTAACTATTAATGATACATCTACATCGGGCGGTGGTAGCATTGGAATCGAGGGCTTGAAAGTTACAAGTTCAGGCAGTAAAAACCTGAATGCTGACGCCAAAATTGGTGTAACAAAAGATGGATTATATATCAGCCCAGCTCAATCACCATTGAATGCTTACATCCAAAAAGTTTCTTTAGGTGAAGCTAATAAGAGTATCGGTTCAATCGAAGTTCAAGGTTTGAATTTGGGTAGCACTTCAATCAAAATTTCTGGTCACTAAGTTTTTATACAAAAAACGCGTGTTGATCACGCGTTTTTTAAATTTTGCGAATTTGAAATTAAAAAGTAAAAGTACTGTATTTTTAGGATGAAAAAGGTATTCTGAATATAAGAATAAATGTGAGTGCAAACTCCAACTACAGAATCATAAAGGCAAGTACGCCGAACTAGAACAGTTAACATTATGATAGAAATTACTTTAGGCTCTGCAATTATGTATTTTTTTGCGAGTCATGCTCTCGAAATTAAAGAAAAACCACGCGAAGCAGTTTATTACAGTGAGATTGCAGACTCACGACATCTATCTTATACAAAAAATCACCGTGAACCTGTAGCTATCAAGCCGGCTATCGAAAATCAGTTTAGAGGAATAGTTCGTCAAGCGTATGACTATAGTTGTGGTTCTGCGGCGTTGACGACAGTTCTTAATGGTCACGCTGGTCTAAATTTGACAGAACAACAAACCATGGAGGGATTGTTGCGATTTGGCGAGTATGATCGAATCATTGAGCGTAGAAGCTTTTCATTATTGGATATGAAGCGCTTCGTCACTGCTTTAGGTTATGAAAGTGGGGGGTACCGTGGTGAATTCAAAGACCTGATTAAACAGACACAACCTGCTATTGTTCCAATTCACTATGCAGGTTTTAAGCACTTTGTTGTATACAAAGCATATAAAGATGGAAGGGTTTATGTTGCTGACCCTGCATTAGGAAATATCAGTTTTGATGAAGCACGATTTAAAGAAATTTGGGAAAACAATACCTTATTTTTAGTGAACGTTCCTGAATCTCAACAGAAAGATCTATTGGCATTACAAGAAACAGATTTAAGACATGTCGATGATGCAACAATTAACCGTTACGCCTTAGTTGATGCACAATTTTCGTCAGATTATATGAATAAAATCGCAGATAAAGCCTCAACTATGCGTAAAGTATTAGATCTTGATCCCAAATCTCCAACGTATAATCAACCCATTACAACATATATGCGGCTTTACTATAAACGTAAGTAATTTAAATGCAATTAAATTGAATTGAAACAAAATCCAAATAATGAAGAATTGTGGTAGGAAGTAAAATGAATAATCAATGGACGAAAAGAACGCTACTCGCAATCAGTATTCAAATGATTGTCACAGGCGTCTATGCAGCACCCGAAACAGTTGAAGCTCCATCAGAAGAGAATATTTCTCAAGATACTCAAAATAATACTGAAAATAGTTCGGCGACCGAGCTTGAACAAGCACAATCAAGTTATACGGCAGAATCTACTGAAAATGTTGATGCAACACCTTCTCTTAAGCCAGGTGTTGAAGGGCAGGCTGCAAATGCGCTCCAACAAAAAGAAGGTGATGCGACGCAAGAGACTAACTTGCAGGAAGTTTTTTCCTCTAATGAGCGACAATATTCACTGATTAAGCGTGGTGAGTTTTCAACGTTCTATGATCTTGATTATTCGTACTATCGGGATTCACAAATAAATGCTTCGATCGATGAAGGACAATTGTATCAACTTCGTATTGATGAAGATGCAAATCATACGATTACCAATACCATCACAGCGCAATATGGTTTAAGAGATAACATCACGCTAAACGCTTCAATTCCATTGGTTGCAAAGTCTGATAGTGTCAAAGATACGACCACTGCTGGTTTGGGTGATATTAGTTTAGGGGCGCGTTGGGAGCCATTTCCACTGAAAGAAGGTCGTTTGCCACTTATTTTGTTTGGTAATCTATCGACAAAAACAGGTGATAGCCCCTATGAAATTAATCCTTTGACGGATCTCTCAACAGGTAAGGGGTATTATTCAGTTGGTGTTGGTGCAAGTACAACAAAATATATTGATCCAGTTGTATTATTTGCGTCAGTATCAACAAATTATGGTTTTAAAGAATCTGGCTTAAATCAAATCCGAGGGGGAGGAAATACTCAAGGTGAAGGTTTAACCGGGCGTAACCGTGTTTTAGATACTTTTGAACCCGGTGTTACGGCTGGATTCTCGTTCGGGTTTGCATATTCATTTAACTATGATGTCTCCTTGACCATGTCTTATCAGCAATCGATGAACATGGGTACCAAATTTACATATGATACAGGTGAATATTACGAGCCTGCGACTCAGACCAGCTCTATGTTTGCGGTGGCACTCGGTGTACGTGTTAGTCCGAAGACGATTGTCAATGGAACGATAGGTATCGGTTTAACTGAAGACTCTCCAGATGTGTCTCTCGGCCTATCGTTCCCATTAGATATACTTGGCTTCGGTAAGAAAAAAGCAAGCTAAAGGAGTTCGGAAATGAGTCAATTCCGTTTGCATCCTTTAGTTACAGCAATTGTTCTGAGTGGATGTAGTACGCAAGTCTTTGCACACCTTGGGCAGAATTTATCTGTAGATGTACGCTCATTATCAATGGGTAATGCTGTCACTGCAGATCCACCCGGGATTAGTGCAATTCACTTTAACCCTGCGGGTTTAACCAAACTCAAAGGGTTACAAACCGACGTTCAAGGCTTAGTTGCTAATTTTGATATTCAGCGTGAATTTTCCGCGCCATCAGGTTATGACGTCTTTGGATATTCTGATGATCCATTAATCTGTAATGATGCGCTTGATAATCCATCAAACCTCTGTACTGATTTTAAGGATTCTGTGAGAGGTGATGTCGAGTACGCATCCTTATATATTCCTGTATTGAAAAAAATGGTGGATTTAGGAGAAGGATGGCCAGTAGCAGCTCCAACTGGAGGGATCTCCTACAATCCACCAGGATCTAAGTTTACTTTCGCTACTGCAGTTTATGCACCTCTGGTTGCAGGTTTCGGTGCAGAAGATGGTAATCCGGGTAACTTCATGGGGCAGCAAGTTGCCATGGAGCGTATTACATATTTATCGCCATCGATTGCTTATCAAGTAAATGATGAACTTTCGATTGGTGCTTCAGTGGGAATGTCTTATCAAGCCATTGCCATGAAAACAGATTTGCGATTTCCAAATGAAATGATAGGTCTTCTTAGGATGGTGGATGAGTCTGTCTGTGCCCCTTTCCGTGGAGGAAATGACAATATTGTCACGAATATTTTGCTATTCGGCTTATGTAATACCAATGAGGGCATGAATCCATTTTCAACCTTTGGAAAGATCAATGTTGAACTGGAGCAGAGTTTATCTCCAAGCTACAACCTAGGTGTCTTGTGGGAACCTACTGAAGAGTTTGGTTTGGGGCTGGTTTACCAAAGCGGTGCTAAAATGCGCTTAAAGGGTAAATATATTGTAGAAAATGGAAACGCATCCCGAGAATTAATCAAAGGACTAAACTCCTCACCTACGGGGCAAGTTTTGGCAACAATACTTGGTTTTCCGAACTATGTACCTGCGATTGAAACTGGTCTAATGTCTATGGATTTAGAATATCCAGCACATTTCCAAGCAGGGATTAAGTACAAAGTATTCCCGGACTTACAGGTAAATTTCGATGTGGGATGGACTGACTATGCGGCTTGGGATAAGTTTAAATTTGAGTTCGATCGTCAAATTTCTGCTCTGAAAATTGCAAAACTGTTATCTAATGATGTAACAGACTCATCTTTATCTCTGCCTCTAGGTTTTCAATCTCCATGGAGTTGGGGCGTTGGCGTTGAATATTCTGCCAATGACCGTTTGAAATTCCGTGCTGGTTATGAACCTAGAACAAGTGCGATCCCAGATGGAAAGCGGAATACAATGGTACCGATCAATAATGCACAATTGTTTGGATTGGGTATTGGTTACCGTTTTGATGAAGATACAGATATTGATTTATCAGTCGGGTTCCTTCGTAGCCGCGATAGAATTCCAGCGGGATCAAGTAGCCTAGCCAATCTAGACGCCGTGGATAATTTATTACTTAATCCATATGCTGGCTTAAATGTATCGACGAATACCAAAGTTACGATTTTAGGTATAAATTATAGAACGAGATGGTAATGGACTTAAATCTTGAGCAATTTAAACAAATAAAGACAAGAGTAAGCCAGTCTCTCGGTTGTGTCTTATGCGCAGGTTCTTTTTTAATATGTCCTACATTGAATGCCCAAGACTTTTACACAATTATAGGTCCAGATGGTAGACCGATTGTCATCGAAAGATTTGCATCTAGTGCTCAAAAAAACGAATCTATTAAAAATCGAAAATCAATTCAAAGAGAAAATGTTCAGCCAAAAATCATTCAAAAAAAACCAGCAGATGAGCCTAAAAAAATACAGGTTGAAATCGCTCAGCCAAGTATTAAAGCTCCTACAGCGAGCAAATCAGTTGGGCGCAGTCAAAATGACAATGTTGAACAATCAACAGTGAGTGTTGAAAAAAAGACTCAAGATCAAATGACGAAAATTGATCTTGCACAGACTAAAGTCAATACGAAACATGAGCAGTCATTAACAAAAAATAAATCTACACACGATCAAAATTCTAAAGAAAGCGTTCAACGTGTTGAGCAGATTTCAGATAGCAAAAACGCAGGTGGTTCACTGAAAGCTGAAACAGGAAGTCCTGTAACTGTAATTGATGGTGTTGAATACATTGATCATGAATATCTTGAAGATCGTGAGTTTAATCTGGAAGGAAGAAAACGGTTTTATGTAGTTCCTGATACGCAGGGTGTAGGTGCAGCTCGTTTTGAAACAATTGAGCGACAAAAAGGGATTACCAAAGCCGTTTTATCTCAGTTCCTACAGCCGACAGAGCCTACAGCGAAAGAAGCAATGGCTTTATCGAGTACGTACATGCGTATTGAAGCAAAAGATCTTGCAGAATCTTTGGAACATACATGTTTTCAAGATAAAAAAATTCAGAAAGCTAAGCGTTTGAAGGGTGCTCAAGGTGAAATTGGTTTATGGCCAGTTGCGCCATTGAAAGAACGTTTTGCTTACGAGGTGGTGGAGTTAGATGAATCAATTGATCAGATTCAAATTCAATCATTTGCTTCATCTCAAAATAACCCAACTTTTTATTGGCCGATTGCAGTATTTTTGGATCAGCAAGGTTGCATTTTAGAGGGAGCGACTGGTTTTAAAAGTACAGATACTCAAGCCAACGTCACGACATACTCTGCACTCGAAGGTATATTAAAAAAACCACCTCAAACACGATATTTATTACTCACCCCTTTAGTCGAATCAATTGATATTCAAAATCAAAAACTCGTGAATACTGGTCAGCTAAAGCTTAAGGCCATCAAATAAAAGAGAACTAGAATGAAAAAGTCTAATATTATCCCATTCACGTTTTCCACGCTTTTTTTAGCACTGACTGGATGTGGTGGAGAGAGTGCTAAAATAAATGAAGATCCTAACCGTGGTTCCGTTACAACCTCTAATGGTTGTTTAACCTCAAATGATGCTAATTGTCTTGGATTTGTCTTGGACTATCCTGTAGAGGGACTAAAGTTCGATTGTAGTACTGACAAACTGAATCACTATCGAACTGAACTCGATCCTAATGTTGCAACTGGTTCATGCCAAGTGGGAGACAAAGTTACATTTTATATTCAGGGTGAAGCCAGTGCTCGAAAAATTGAGTTAGGGACGGTCGATCTAGGTTCAATTGTGCCTAAGAAAATGAGCGATGTTTATATTCAGATTGGTGTACAAGATATGGCTCAAGGGCTAACTGGTAAGCCAATTGAAAATTTTAATATGTCCGATCCTACCTATAACGCAATGGTCGGAATTATACGAATTTTGCAAACATTAGGTGTAGATCAAATCAGTAATGTACCTGGTGATATACAGCAAGTTGTGCTGTCAAAAGACAATTTGGATGGTCTTCAAGTGATCAGCCAAAATATAACGGCCAATGAGTTCAACAATGGCAGTTATGTTCAGATCCTGAAACCATGGTTAGATGTCGATAAGGTATCAATTGATGATGCGGAAAAAGTAGCACAACAGATCATCAGAATGAGAAGTGTGGGTATTTATCAGGCCAATCACTTACTCTTTATTGGACAAAATACTAATTTCGCAGGGTTTCACGGCTCAAGCCTAAACAATAATCAAGCAATTGCTGATATGAGCGTAATTACTACGCGCGAAGGTTATGCGAGTGGTTATCTCTCACAGTGGAGAGGGAAACCAATTGTTACGGGTAGTAATACTTCAGAAGAGTTAGCACGAGTATTATTAATCAATCAAGTACCACCTGAAAAATTAGATGTCGTTTCTAATTCAAAAGATTGGTTGAATAATATCTCACAAAAAATACAAAAACCTTTAGTTTTTAAAAGTATTGAATCTTCAAATGATAAATTAGAAATCTATAAAGGAACTCTGTTTGGTCAATCCATTATTCCTGGTAATCAGTATGCTTATCAAGGATTCTTAGGCAGCAAGGATACACCTACAAGCACTGAGGTATATGGGGAGTGGCATCAAGATGTCAATTCTGAGCGCTATACAGGTAAGCTTGATATTCTAAAATACAGTCCAGTGAGCTATTTAGATCGTAAAGTGTTCAAAACACGTAAAAATGTTGAAGCTGGGGATCAAATTATTTTCCCATTATACGCAGATTTAGTGTTTAACTTTAATGATAAAACGATTCCATCACAAACAGTGAGTATCGTCATTGATGAAAATGGAGATATACGAACCAATCGTACTGCATCGAGTTTAAAATCTACCACTTGTCCAAGCATTAAGAATACTTCAACCATGACCGATGAATTGGATGTTCAACAATTCATTATTGGTACGACAGGCACAACATATTCAACTGCAAATGATAAATCTCTGACAATACGTATGATTCTAGCGAATCCAATTTTTGGGAACCTAAATGGGGTCAGAGCTGGACTAAATAACAGACCAGACTTTGGAGTCGATTCTAATAGTGAACTTGTGTCATCTGGAGGTGTACGTTTAAATTTACAAAACTTAATCGTAAATAATGACATAAGAGCGGGTATTAATATCACGAGTTGGGATACTAAGGGCTCTACAGCCGCAGCTGAATGGGTGAATACGCATGCGACATACCAACACACGTACAATTCGATTCCAGAGAATAAACCAACGACTGAACAACTTAATCTAGCAAAGCTTAGAACAGGAACAATTGAAATTGCTTTAACACCTTGTTATCAAATAGGTCGAAAAGCTTAACCAAAAAAACTCCATCTTATGAGATGGAGTTTTTTTTAACCTGTTTGATCAAGTCGAGTACCTAAGGTCTCTAAGTGTGTAGGAAAATGATTCGATTTTCGGTCTTCAAAATAATGACGAAGCGTTCGTTCAACACTTGGGAAAGCTAAACTATCCCATGGAATCTCGTGTTCTTCAAATAAACGACTTTCGATGGTTTCTTCACCAGCTCCAAATTTACCTTCAACAAGGTGAGATTTAAATAATACGTAAATTTGACCAATACGAGGGATATTGTACATACAGTACAATTGCTCAATTTCCACTTCAGCTTCAGCTTCTTCACGAGTTTCACGAGCTGCACCTTGCTCCATTGTCTCGAAGAGTTCCATATATCCTGCTGGTAGCGTCCAAAGACCATAGCGCGGTTCAATCGCTCTACGACATAAGAGTACTTTATCTTCCCAAATCGCTAAGGCTCCACAAATGACCTTCGGATTCACATAGTGAATGGTCTTACAATGCGTACAGACTTGGCGTACTTTATGATCACCTAAAGGAATCTGTTCGGTCGTCGGTTGCCCACAGGCCGTGCAAAAAGGCATATGCTGTCAAGTAAAAATGAGATGATTCAGCATACCCCAAAAAAATAACTTTCGCATCATTTATAGCCTTATGCACAAAATTTCATATATGATGGGATGAGAATAAAAAAGAGAGATCGAGCTATTCAAGATGATGGATCATTCATTAACATTGCAACTGCAACAACACCTTAGGTTTTCTAAACGCATTCAAAAAGCTGATGCTGCAGTATTACTTGCAATCACCAATGAAGATGATCCTAAAATTCTGCTGACGCGTCGCTCTATTTATATGAATAATCATGCGGGTGAAGTGTCATTCCCAGGAGGAAAAAGAGATCCGAACGACACCAGTAATATTGTTGTTGCACTCCGAGAAGCATGGGAAGAAACGGCTTTGAATCCGTTCGATGTAAAGTTGCTAGGTGATCTGCCTTCAGAGCGCTCAAAAGCGGGTGTTTTAGTAAAACCTGTTGTTGGATTGATACCGCCTAATGTGAAGCTTGTCCCACAACCTACAGAAATAGATCGTATTTTTTTTGCTTCAATACGCGAAATGATGGATGCTCGCCCAACACCTTATGAAGTTCGATTGGCTAAGCAATCAATCTATTTTCCAAGTTTAAGAGTTGAGAATGAGGTGATATGGGGTCTTACAGCAAGGATCCTGATTTCGTTGTTTCAGTATGGCTTAAATTATAAAAAAAACTGGCCCTTTTTGCTCAATTCCCCAAGTTTTAAATCTTCAATTTTCAAACAACATTAAAATATTAAATGCATAGGATTGCTGCATATGATGTACAAATTTCAAGACAAAACCCCTTCAACGACGATTCAACCATGGAATGGATGGATTGCAGAAAATGCCACTGTGATTGGCGATGTTGAACTTGGACAAGAGGTGAGTGTTTGGTTTGGTGCGGTAATACGCGGGGATAACTGCAAAATTCGTATTGGTGATTTCAGTAATATTCAAGAAAATGCCGTCTTACACACTGATCCCGGCATTGAATTGAATGTTGGGCAATATGTCACCATTGGTCATCAAGCAATGTTACATGGTTGTACGATTGGAGATAATAGTTTGATTGGTATCAACGCCGTCATATTAAATAATGCTGTAATCGGTAAAAATTGCATTATTGGCGCGAATGCGTTGATTCCAGAAGGTAAAATCATCCCAGATAATTCATTGGTGATGGGCTCTCCTGGCAAAGTAATTAAAACATTAGATGAGTTTGCAGAAGCTAAACTCAAAATGAGTGCGATGCATTATGCGCATCATTTCAAAAATTTCACTCAGCTTGAAAAATTTGAATTTTAAATATAAGTGTTGATATTCATACCAGCGTTCAATAATCACTAAATCTGAACAGATCTGCTCTCGCAGGAATAATTCGAGTGGAGTATGATTAGCACCATTTTTAACGATTTATAGGGGCATGCATGAAATTGCTTGCATTAGAAACTGCCAATGAGCAGTGCTCAGTTTCGTTAATTGATGAGAATCAAGTACTTTTTTATAAACTAGATGATCGTGCAAAAGCGCAGACCCAATCTATCCTCCCAATGATTGAAGCAGCTTTTCAGCAAGCTGAAGTACACGTTTCAGATTTGGATGCGATCGCTTTTAGTCGTGGTCCTGGCTCATTCAGCGGTGTGCGTATTAATGCAGCAGTCACTCAGGCACTTGCATGGTCACATGACGTGCCTGTGATTCCTGTTTCATCCCTTCAAGCTCTGGCACAGGCTGCTTATCGAATGTATCAACTGACAGAAGTTACGGCTGTACTTGATGCAAGAATGAGTGAGGTCTACATCGCAAGTTTTCAGTTAAATGCTCAAGGTTTAATGCAGTTGGTGGATGAAGAGCAATTATTAAATTATGAAAATGCTGCAGCCTATCAAAAGTTTCAAATGATTGGTTCGGGAACAAAATGTATTCATCCCGAATTAAATGATTATTCAAATGTCCAAGCAACTGCTGAGGATATAGCGACGATTGCACGTGAACATGCTTTAAAAAAACACTGGCTCAGTGCCGATCTCGCACTACCCGTTTATTTACGTGACAATGCGTGGAAAAAAATTCCAGAACAAGGCAAAGCATAATTAGGAATTTCTATGGATCTTTTACTGCTGCTTAAAGCGGCAATTATGGGTATCGTTGAAGGTATTACTGAGTTTTTACCCATTTCTAGTACAGGCCATTTAATTTTAGCCGCTGAACTCATGAATTTCTGGACCAAGGAAAAAAGTGATGTCTTTGTGATTGCCATTCAAATGGGGGCAATCGCAGCGGTTATTTATGAATATTGGTCGCGCTTATGGGGTGCTGCAACGGGTATGGTCACTGGCGAAGCACAAGGTAGAAGACTCGGATTTGGTTTAATCTTGGCTTCAATCCCAATTGTTGCAATAGGTTTGACCTTTGGGCAAACAGTAAAAGAGCTATTATTTAATAACTACGCGATTGCAATTGGCCTGATTGTGGGTGGTTTAATTATCATTTGGGTAGAAAAAAATCCCCCAAGAATACGTGTCAAAGAAGTTGAAGAGCTCAGTTATAAAGATGCAATTTGGATTGGTTTAATTCAAGTGCTCTCTTTGATCCCAGGTACATCACGTTCTGGTGCTACGATCATCGGGGCAATGTTTTTAGGCGTTTCCCGCAAAGCAGCGACCGAATTTTCATTCTTTCTTGGAATTCCAGTCATTATTGGTGCTGGATTATTAGATTTATATCAAAGCTATGATGTGTTCCAGACTGCTGAAGATTGGGCAGTGTTGACAACTGGGTTGATTGTTTCATTTGTCTCAGCTTTATTACTCATTCGAGCTTTGGTTGCCTATGTCGCAAAACGTGATTTTATGATTTTTGCTTGGTATCGAATTGCTTCAGGTTTAGTGATCCTTCTCTTTGCATTTACAGGTTGGAAATTATGGTAAGCGAAATACGCTTATTTGCTGAACGAGATTTTCTTGAGAAAGCACAGCATTTTAATGCTGTGCTTTCTTCTCGTGGGGTGCAGTCAACAATCGAAGAGGTTGAAAAATTGAATGCTCGATTTTTCAGACATCATCCTGAACTTGCGCTTTGTGTTGATCAAGATGGGTTGTGGCTGTGCGCACAGGGCATGCGTATGCAACCTGATTGGAAAGCCGAAGTCGGTCGCTTAAAACGTGCTAGCTTGAAATCTGAAATGATTGCAAGGGCATGCCAGTTATCTGAAAAACCCCAGCTCATTGATGCCACCGCAGGGCTTGGACATGACAGTTTATTGATGGCACATTTAGGGGCAAATGTTACATTAGTTGAACGACATCCAATTTTATATACTTTGTTAGAATCTACTCATCAACAAGCGAGTCTTGACCCATTTTTAAAGAGTGTTGTTGCGCGTATTCAGCTGGTTTTTTCAGATTCCGCTGATTATCTTAAGCAATGTGCGAACCAATTCGTCAATGCCGATGTGGTGTATTTAGATCCAATGTTTCCACAGCGCGACCAAAATCAAAATGCCATTAAAAAACAAGCGCAAGTTAAAAAACAAATGCAGCTGTTACATCTTCTGTTACCAGAAGATGGAGAGATGGATTTAGGTGATGAATTATTGGCATTGGCTCAAAGCGTTGCTAAGCGAGTTATTGTAAAGCGACCAAGGCATGCTGTTTATCTCAATGCACAAAAACCTGATCATCAATGGTTAGGTGATGCATGTCGATTTGATGCCTATTTTCAAACGATTGTTTCTGAGTAGTTTGGTAAATGACTCAAAAATAATCGAAAAATTGTTATATAGTTAAAAGTAGCATTGATAATTATTTAACCGAGCATAAACTTAAAAAAGCTGATCCAAGCACCTACACAGTAATCTTATGATAGACCTTAAACCTTCAATTAACTTTTGGCATGATTTAAAAAGTAACCAGCTTGCAGGGATTTGGTTATTTTTAGGTTCAAGGAAATCACTACAGATTGTAAGGCCATCAATTCTTCAACTTATTTTTTGGGGAATTCTTGGAGGTTCAGCGAGCTCTTTATTTAGCTGGTTGTTATCGAGTGGTGCTGGAGAATTTAACTCTCAAGGATTAGTGAGTTATGCGCTCTGGCCATTTATTGCTTTAATTGTTGGGATTTTCCTTTCACAGCGCACTAATAATCCACGTTTGATGTTGGTGCCAGCATTACTTTGGTTAGTACTAGACACACATATTGTGTTGATTCAGTGTCTTATCCAATATTATTTTAATAACTTTGACTATCAACCCAATTTCCTTGTTGATCATTTGCAGCACATATTTTCTTTATTGTTTGTTTGGCAAAGCTTAGCTGTTGTTTGGGTTTTTTCGCGTGAATTAAAATGGCCTTGGTGGGAGCGACTGCTCATCATGATCGCCACGTTTTTTACACTTTTTGTGTGGCAGATTTCGTCACAAAGTCAACCAATTTGGAAGGTAGATGAGGCGCCTCCAAGTATTTCAGAACAATCATTTTACGCGCAAAGCAGATTATTAAATCAGGCGCTTGAACAGATCCAATTTGGAGAGTTCGCGAACTCGCATTGGTATTTTATGGGCGTAGCTGGTGCAAGTTATCAAGATGTATTCAAATTGGAAATTCAAAGATTTAAAGATCAATTTGACACGCGTTTCGGAACCTTTGGTCGTTCAATTGCGTTAATTAATAATCCTGCAACTCGCGAAGAATATCCAATTGCGTCAAAGACCAGTATTGATTTGGCATTGCAACGTATTGGCGCTCAGATGAATCGTGAAAGTGATGTCCTGTTTCTTTATATGACTTCCCATGGATTGAGTAACCAATTTCAAATGGAAAATACGCCAATTGATTTGGAAGACATAGATCCAAAATGGTTGCGCCAAACGCTTGATAAATCAGGGATCAGATGGAGAGTCATTGTGATTTCATCATGTTTCTCTGGTAGTTTTATTCCAGCGTTGCAATCACCAGATACATTAGTCATTACTGCAGCTGCAGCAGATCGAGAGTCTTTTGGTTGTTCAAATGATGCAGACTCGACTTATTTTGGACGTGCTTTCTTTGATTTAGCGATGCGTGAAAAAAATAGCTTACGTGAAGCCTTTGAAGATGCATCAGTCAATATTGCGCATTGGGAAAATGCACAAGGGTTTATGCCATCAGAGCCACAATGGGTCATTGGTAAGAATATGGAAATTATGTTGCCGCAACTTGAAAAGAGATTATTTCCTCAGGTTGGATTATCAACCGTAAGTAGTGAACACCAGAGTGATAGTGCTCAGTTTACGAATATGCGATGATGTTTTAAAAATTAAATGTGTGAGGCAGTGCAATGGAATTGGTTCAAAAGAATAAATGTTTTGATGGTGAACAACGTGTTTATCAGATCAATTCAAAGTTTTTGAAAAATCCGACTAAATTTTCTGTATTTTTACCTTCACAGGCACTCGAAGGTCAAAAATGTATTGCGTTGTACTATCTTGCAGGTTTGACTTGTACTGAAGAAACTTTTGTCATCAAAGCACACGCACAACGTTTAGCTGCACAATTGGGAATTATATTGATTGCTCCAGATACATCACCTCGTGGTGACGACGTGGCGGTCGGGGATTCTTGGGATATAGGGCAAGGGGCTGGATTTTATTTAAACGCAACTCAAGCACCTTGGGCTGAGCATTATCAGATGGAGTCGTATCTTATACAGGAGCTGTATTCTCTAGTTCTTACATCGTTTCCTGTACAGGATGAGGGGATTGGTATTTTTGGTCACAGCATGGGAGGACACGGTGCACTCACGCTTGCTTGGAAGTATCCAGACTTATTTAAGTCAGTCTCAGCATTTGCACCGATTTGTGCACCATCAATTTGTCCATGGGGTGAAAAGGCATTTTCAGCTTACCTCGGAGAAGATCGTGAGTTATGGAAAGCACATGATGCGAATGAGCTCGTGAAAGCAAAGGGTGCTCTATATCACGAAATTTTAATTGATCAGGGGGTTGCAGATCAGTTTTATGCTCAACTTAATCCAGCACTATTTGCTGAATCATGTAAAACCGTAGGTCAAAAGCTCACATTGCGTGAGCACGAGGCTTATGATCACGGATACTTCTTTATCCAAAGTTTTATTGATGATCATCTGCAATTCCATGCTTTACAATTGCAAAATTAATCTGATTTGAATTTTAAGATATTCATACTTAAGTTCGTTATAATGTGTGCGATATCACATTTAAACCATGTTGAATGATGACATCTCTCGGGATGTCATTTTTTATAATCAGAGAAAATAATAATGAATTCATCAGAACACTCCGCTGAACAAGCACCCTTACCATTGATCAACGATCCATTTCCATTATCTGATGCAGATGAAAATCGACCGATTTATATGGGGAAAGTATTTAAATTTAAATTTCATGGCAATGCGATGGAGTACTTTGGCATATGGATCGTCAATATTTTATTGACGATTGCGACATTGAGCCTATATGCGCCATGGGCGAAAGTACGTCGTTTAAGATATTTTTATAACAATACCGAATTTTTTCATCGCTTTTTTGATTTTACTGGTTTACCGACTAAAATTTTGATTGGTCGACTGATAGCCATTGGCATTTGGGCAATATTTGCGATTGCCTCATATATGGATATGACGATAGCAGCATTTGGTGGACTGATTATTTATATTGCTCTTCCATGGTTGGTTCGTGCCACAATTCGATTTAATGCGCGCAACAGTAAATTTGGGAACAGCCGTTTTTATTTTTCTGGCACGAATAAAGAAGCCTATAAACAATTTTTACTTGCGCTTGCTATCACCATTTTTACATTAGGTATATTTAGCCCTGTCGCAATTTGGATTTATAAAAAATATACGCTTAATCATTTGTACGTTGGACAACTCAAATTTCAATTAAACAATGACTGGCCTAGTTATATGCGAGCAGTATATGTTCCCATGATTCTCTTTGTATTGATTCTTATGCTCATCGGATTTGGTGGTTCGACATTATCAATACTCAGTGGTCATGGAATGGATATGATGCTGATGATGATCTTTGCCGTTTATGTGATTGGAATGTTGTTTATTGGTCCGTTAATACAGGCACGAATTTTTATTACTACGTGGAATAGCACAACACTCAACAGCAGTCAGTTTAAGACCAGTTGTAATCAATGGCGCTATGCATGGATTGTTGCGAGTAATTGGATCGCTAGAATCTTAAGTTTAGGATTATTGTCAGCATGGGCTGCTATTCGCATTTATCGATACCAAGTTGAATCGATGAGCTTAGAATTAAATGATGATCCAAACCTGATGATGAATATTGCGCAAAGTGATCATAGTGCCATCGCGGAAGAAATTAGTGATATTTTTGATATTGATATTTCACTTTAGGAGTTAATTCAATGAATCAACCTCTCACAGTGACATATTATGATGGTGTTCTTTCTAAGCCTTTTACAGCACAGATTCGCCCTGCTAATCAAGACAGTATCGCTGTCAGTTATACAGATAAAGGCGAAGTGAAAACAGTCTACTATCATGCAGATGAAATGGTATTGCTTGGTAAAATTGGTCGACGTAATCCAGCTTTAGAGTTAACACATGACGCTAGGATTGAATTTCATGAGCGTCAGCTTCCTGAATGGTTGCCTGTTGAGCATAAAAATTTTCATCAAAAAGTATGGAAACTTGAACGTACACCATCGTTGATTATTTTTAGTGTTATTTTCGTGGTCGCACTTGGTTTCTCCGTCATTAAATGGGGAATACCGACGGCATCGCACATTGTTGCTTTCCAGCTGCCAGAAAATACGCTGAATCGTTTGGGTGGACAGGCAGAAGTTTATTTAGCCGAATACACTAAACCTTCTCAGTTATCACAGCAAAGACAGGATCGGATTCTCGCGGATTATCTGAAATATGTTGCTGAGGGTCGTCCCGCTCAGTTGAAATTTAGGGAAGGTACCTCGCTTGGAGCCAATGCACTCGCATTGCCAAACAATACAATTTATCTCACCGATGAATTAGTGAAGCTTGCCAAGAATGATCAGGAAATTATCGGCGTTTTGGCACATGAACAAGCACATTTATTAAAACGTCACAGCTTACAACAAGGTCTTTCGAGCCTAGGATTCAGCGTACTTTATATTGCTATCACTGGTGATGGATCGGATTTAATTGCGACTTTGCCAGTTGCCATGATTGGTGCAGGATATTCACGGAAGTTTGAGTTAGAATCAGATCAGTATGCGCTAGAACTCATGCATAAACATGAAATGGATACAGTGCATTTTGCAAACTTTTTAAAACGTATGAGTGATGATATGGGAGAAGACGAAGATCAATCAAAAATTCTTGATCTCTTTGCAAGTCATCCTGCCACTGAAGAACGAATTCGCCGTGTTACTGAATTTAAACAGCAACAATAATGAAAAGCCGACTTTATGTCGGTTTTTCTTTAACTTTCTCTAGACCATATAACTTGATAGTCAGCTTGAACCATGCGATTGATATGATCAAGCACGACATTTTCTAGTCGTATTAATTCTTCTAAAGATATTTCTTCTTTATTCACAATACTGACATGAAGTTGATCAGGTTGTATTGATAATTCAACTGTCACTTTTGGCATAAAAATTTGATATTGGTCATCGGTATTGGTGACATCAAATTTATGTTTCCAATGATTGCTTAATCGTTTAGCGATACGTAATGCTTCGGAGCTGTCTATCGTTGTGGTTGTTTTCATTATTTACCGTAATGCTTGAAATTTATTGTATCTTAACATTCATCTCACCATAAGGTTGTTCCGAATATGCAACATAGCTTTGCATAAGTCATATTCCGTCCTTGAATATTTTTTAATCAACGATTTGCATTTTGAGTTGAAATTTAAATAGCAGTAATTTCGAAGGAATGAATAAACGAAGTTTTGCTATAATCATCTTTTGAATTCTAATTTCCCGCCAGGTCCTGACATGTCCAAGCCATTCTTAATTGCTCCATCGATTTTATCTGCTGATTTCGCTCGCTTAGGTGAAGAAGTCGAAAATGTACTTGAAGCAGGTGCAGATGTGGTCCATTTCGATGTAATGGACAATCATTATGTACCAAATTTAACTTTTGGTGCTGGTGTATGTAAGGCACTTAAAAAATATGGTATTCAGGCTCCAATTGACGTTCATCTTATGGTGAAACCAGTCGATCGTATGATCGGAGATTTCTTAGAAGCGGGTGCAGATATCATCACTTTTCATCCAGAAGCATCAGACCATATCGACCGTTCATTGCAGCTGATTAAAGCTGGTGGTGCTAAAGCAGGTTTAGTTTTTAACCCTGCAACGCCTTTACATTACCTTGATTATGTACTGGATAAAGTGGATCAAGTCTTATTAATGAGCGTCAACCCTGGCTTTGGTGGACAAAAATTTATCCCAATAACGCTAGATAAACTTCGTGAAGCACGCAAAATTATTGATGCATCTGGTAAAGATATTCGCTTAGAAGTTGATGGTGGTGTTGGTCCAGCAAATATTCGTGAAATCGCTGAAGCTGGTGCTGATATGTTTGTGGCTGGTTCTGCCATTTTTGGAAAGCCAGATTATAAAGCTGTAATTGATGAAATGCGTGCAGAGTTGGCGAAAGTAGGTTCAATTAACGTTTGATCCGAAACATGTATAATACTACACACATCTGTGGATAAGTTTATGGATAACTTGGTGGATATCTGTGTTGATAACAGTCTGGATAATTTGATTAGATTATAATCATATTTAGTTCAATGGTTTGTTTATTAGACAATAAATGTATAAAAAGGACTCATTTGAGTCCTTTTTTACAAAAAATGGATCTTCTTATCCTTTCTGTTGAATTGTTTGGGGGAGAAATTTTCGTTGCTCATTATTTGGCTTATCTTCGTGAATAAGTCTTAAAAGAGCGAGATAAAAAATCAATTTAAATTTAAACATCCTAGACCAGTGATTTTCTATAGTGCAGTGAAGTGTTCTAATTTGGTGCGGATTTAGTCTTCCATCTGACAATAGCGATCGCGTTCGCAATGCAATAGCCTAAAAATGCAGAAATAATCTAGAAAAGCTAGTCCTATAATGACCTATTTTTTGTAGGTGTATTTTGGGTCAAAAATTGTAAAATTGCGCCTATTTTGTGCGTGTGTTGATATAATTCAACCATCATTTGGAGGAACGACCTCCCTCATTTCTCTGAGAAAAATCGTCAGGACGGCCTGACTCTTAAATTATTTTAATTGGGAGCAGGCATCATGGCTTGGTTTATTCTTATTCTCGCGGGTTTATTTGAGATCGTTTGGGCATATAGTATGAAAATGTCTGAAGGATTTACTAAATTCACACCGACTGCAATTACTCTATTTTTTATGGTTCTCAGTTTTGGGTTGTTGGCACATGCCATGAAAACATTACCTCTGGGAACTGCCTATACGATTTGGACGGGGATTGGTGCAGTAGGGTCTTTTTTAGTCGGCATTTTTATTCTGGGTGAGCCTGCGACAGCAATGCGGATGATTGCGGCTATTCTGATTATTTCAGGTTTAGTCATGATGAAATTAGCTTCAGCGTAAGATTTAAGGCAGCGTATCCATGCGCTGCTTTTTAAATTGAGAGAGGGTTTATTTTGGCTTGGTTAGTCTTGATTGTTGCAGGGTTGTTGGAGGTGGTCTGGGCCTATTTTATGAAAGTTTCAGATGGATTCACCAAATTGACACCCAGTATTTTGACGATCGTTTTCATGATCGCAAGTTTTGCTTTACTTTCCCATGCGATGAAAACTTTACCACTCGGGACAGCTTATACCGTATGGACAGGCATAGGCGCTGTAGGTTCGTTTGTGGTTGGGATTTTTATTCTTGGAGAACCTGCAAATGCAATGAGAATGATCGCTGCAGTATTGATTATTTCGGGTCTAGTCTTGATGAAGTTATCATCAACATAGTTAGATGATTCAACTTACAAGCGATTAAAAAAATGACTCAGCTTTATTTAAAAAAAATAATGACACCTGTCGGTGAACTTCAATTGGTTGCTCATGATCAAGCATTGATTGTTGTCGCTTGGGAAAATGCACTTCCTCAGTTTATCCGAAATCAAATCGTCATTCAGCGGGATGATCACGAGATTTTATGCATTGCCGAAACACAGCTTCGCGAATATTTTTTAAAACAACGTCAGGTATTTGATTTGCCCATAGAACTTTATGGGACAGAATTCCAACGCTCGGTATGGAATGCGCTGTTAAAAATTCCTTTTGGAGAGTCTAGAACGTATAAGCAAATTGCTGAGGATGTTGGGAATGTAAAAGCGGTAAGAGCTGTAGGCTTGGCCAATGGAAAAAATCCTATCGCGATCATTGTACCTTGTCATCGTGTAATAGGTGTCAATGGCAAGCTGGTCGGATTTTCAGGAGGTGTGGAAAATAAGCTTAAGCTGCTGCAGCTTGAAGATGATGAGTGGTGATGTTATAACAGCATAAACATATGAAATACAAAAATTATGTCTAATGAAAATCCTATAATTACAATTGTTTTTAATCTCATATCGCAGTTATGGTGGTTGATCTTAATTCTAGCAATCATCCCTGTATTCAAAATGTTTGTACCTTATATCAAAGGAAAATTGGGTGAATACATTGTCCAATATCATGCAAAAAAATTTTTGAATGAGGACTATATTTTACTGAATGATCTAACATTTTTGGATCAGGACAATCAGACCACACAGATTGACCATATTTTATTGAGTCCTTATGGAATATTTGTGATTGAGACCAAAAACTATAAAGGTTGGATTTTTGGCTCATCACATCAAAAAATGTGGACTCAAAAAATTTATAAATCTAGCCATAAATTTCAAAATCCATTGCACCAAAACTACAAGCATATAAAGGTTTTAGACGGATTGTTAAAAGATTTAATCGATTCAAATCTGTCGATACATGGGTTAATAGTTTTCGTGCCTAATTGTGAGTTTAAAACACCAATTCCTGTACATGTTCATTGGGGTAAAAGTTGGATTGAAGAAGTTAAAAGCTACCAAATGAAAGTGATTGATGATCGTAGACTACAGAGAATTAAATATCGTATTGAAAAAGCAGCGCTTCAAAAATCGTGGAAAACCAATAGAGAACATATCCGATCAGTCAAAGAAAGACTAAAAGATTAATAAAAAAAAGCCCACAGTCAGTGGGCTTTTTATTTAGAAGCGTTTTGGAATTCTTTGGCCACCTTCAACTGGGATTTCAGCACGTTTTAATACACCAAATAGCCATGTTTCCGCATGGTGAACTGCATTTTTAATTTGATCACCTTGTGCCAATCTCCCTGCAATAAAACTAGCAAGAGAACAGCCTGAACCATGATACTCACCTTCAAGACGAGGACATTTTGTTTCAGAGACCATATCACCGTTAATGTAGAGTGCATTTCTAATATAAGTCGGTGTGTCTTCGTGACCACCTTTGACTAATACAGCTTTAGCACCCATTTCAAATAACTTCTGTGTAGCTTGATCTAAATCTTCACAGCCGGTTAATGCGCGAAGTTCAACGGTATTCGGTGTAAGAATCGTAGCAAGAGGAATCAATTCAACAAAAGCCTTGACCAATGTTGCTTGATTTCCTAATGAGCCACCACTATTGGCAACCAAAACTGGATCGAGTACGTATTGGAAATCAGGATGTGCTCTTAGGAATTCTGCCAAAGCGGCGATATTGTCGGTAGTGCCGAGCATGCCAGATTTCACTACTTTGATAGGAAGATCGTTCACTACAGCATTCGCTTGAGCCAGCAGTAAATCTTTTGAGGTTGCTTCAAATCCAAAAACTTGTTGAGAGTTTTGAATGGTTAACGCTGTACATGCGATTGCTGCATGAGCACCACTTTGGCCGATCGCTTCAATATCTGCTTGTAAGCCAGCACCACCAGATGGATCTAAACCAGAAAAGCACAATACAGTAGGGCGCACAACAATGTCCTTCATTGATCAATTTGGAGTAGTATAGGCAAGTTTCTGAGAAGTCTCGATAGCATTTCTAAAAAAGGTACAGCATGATTAAAAATATTCTCATTGATTTAGATGGAACGCTAACTGATCCTAAAGTGGGTATTACGACTTCTGCACGCTATGGTTTAGAAAAAGTAGGTCATTTTATCGCGGAAGATGAGAATATTGATTGGATTATTGGACCACCTTTAAAAGCCTCTTTGGCCAAAATTTTGAAGGTTGATGTGAATGATGATTTGGCGGAACAGGCTTTACTTGGTTATCGTGAGCGCTTTGCTGTAAAAGGTTTATTTGAAAATTTATTATTTGAAGATGTAGCAGAAACATTGGCAACACTTAAGAACAAAGGTTACAGATTGTTTTTAGCTACTGCAAAGCCTGAAGTGTATGCTCAGCAAATTCTTGAACATTTCAATCTTACACCGTATTTTGATTATGCCTATGGCAGTGAGTTAAATGGTGACCGCACCAATAAAGCTGAACTTATTGCATATATTTTAGAGCAAGAAAAAATCAAGCCAGAAACCTGTTTGATGGTAGGGGACCGAGAGCATGATATTATCGGTGCTCGAAAAAATGGAATTGAAACGATTGCGGTGGAATACGGTTATGGCAGTGATGCAGAGTTAGCCGCTGCTGCACCCAAAGCCAGAATTCAAGCTTTCCATCAAATTTTAAATTATGTTGATTAATCTAAGCCGAAATTTGGGCTCAAGAGCAACTCTCAAGAGATTGCTCTTCGTAGCTTAGCTTAGATCCAAATACAAGGATTCTTTGACCTCTTCCATCACGATGTAACTATGGGAGGATGCTGAGGACGGAAGCATTTTAAGCAGGTCACCCAGTAGTTGGCGATAAGCACTCATTTCTTTTAGTCTCGCTTTCACCAAGTAATCGAATTCACCTGAAATTAAATGACATTCTAAGACCTCAGGTATCTCAACTAAATTCTTGGCGACTTGATCAAAAACATCTCCAGATTTCGCCGATAATTTAATTTCTAGAAAAACGAGTAAATTACGCTCCAATAACTCCGGATTTAATCGGGCGTAATAGCCCATAATAATGCCATCTCGTTCTAGTCTTTTCACTCTTTCCGAGCATGGGGTTGTAGAAAGATTTACTTTTGCAGCCAGTTCACTAATGGCAATACGACCGTCCTTTTGCAGAATATCTAAAATCATACGATCAGTGCGATCTAATTTCCGCATGAATAATTTCCTTATTTTTTAATTTTTTCAGGATAAAACCCTTAAATTACCTAAATTATAACGATTAAAAGAGTGAAAAAAACTATTAAAGCAAAAATATACTAGTGAAATAAACTACACAGTGCTGAGGGATAGTTCATGCGCGTTATTGTATTAGGTAGTGGTGTCATTGGTGTTGCAAGTGCGTATTACCTAGCGCAACAAGGAGCAAGCGTCACTGTATTAGATCGTCAATCAGGTCCTGCCGAAGAAACGAGTTTTGGCAATGCAGGACAGATTTCTCCTGGGTATTCTACACCATGGGCCGCACCAGGAATTCCATTTAAAGCGGTTAAATGGATGTTTCAACATCATGCACCATTAGCAATTAATGTAGATGGAAGCTTGTGGCAGCTGAAATGGATGGCTCAAATGTTGAAGAACTGCAATGCGGCACATTACGCCATCAATAAAGAGCGTATGGTACGTGTTGCTGAATACAGTCGAGATTGTTTAAGAGAATTACGCGAAAATATTGGCATATCTTATGAGAATCGTTCAAAAGGAACATTACAAATTTTTCGTAAGGATGCGCAATTAGAAGCAGTTCAACGAGACATTGAAGTTTTAAAAGAAACAGGTGTCGAATTTGAGTTATTAGATCGTGAAGGTCTAGGTCGAGTTGAACCTGCATTAGCGGAAGTTAAAGACAAATTAGTCGGTGGCTTACATCTTCCAAATGATGAGACTGGTGATTGCTATATCTTTACCAACGCGCTTGCTGAATATGCAAAAGGTATTGGTGTTGAGTTTAAATTTAATCAAAATGTTGAAAAACTCGTAGTTGAGGGCGACGAAATTAAAGGCGTTATTGTAGACGGTCAGGTACTCACGGCAGATCGTTATGTACTTGCCTTCGGTAGCTATTCACGAGATTTTATTAAACCATTAGGTCTAGATTTGCCCATTTATCCTGTAAAGGGATATTCATTAACTATACCTATCGTGGATGCGCAATATGCCCCTCAATCAACTGTCTTAGATGAAACTTACAAGATTGCAATAACTCGTTTTGATCAACGAATTCGTGTTGGTGGGATGGCTGAGTTAAGTGGTTTTAATAAAGAGTTAAATGAGGATCGCCGTGGCACCTTAGAGATGGTAACACGTGATTTGTTCCCAGGTGGAGATATGGCACAAGCCAGTTTCTGGACGGGACTACGACCGATGACACCAGATAGTACGCCTATTATCGGTGCGACGAAATATAAGAATCTATTTTTAAATACTGGACATGGCACGCTCGGCTGGACCATGGCATGTGGTTCTGGAAAGCTGATTAGTGATTTAGTGCTGAATCGGACTCCAGAGATTAGTACCGATGGACTTTCAATTCAACGTTATAACCACGCAGCTTAAAGGCTGCGTGGTTTGCTATTAAAAAATATAATAGGACAAGGAATATGTCTCGCCCGATACAGGCTGTCATTCATTTAAACGCAATCAAACATAATTTGAAAGTTGCTAAGCAACATGTGCCAAATGCCCAAATTTTTGCTGTTGTAAAAGCTAATGCTTATGGCCATGGGATCGAGCGCATTTATTCAGCCTTAAAGGATGCTGATGGGATTGCACTTCTAGAGCTGAGTGAAGCACAACGAGTTCGAGATTTAGGTTGGAAAGGCCCAATTTTGCTTTTGGAAGGTATCTTTCAAGAAGCGGATTTACAGTTGTGTCATGATTTGGAACTTCAATTTACCGTTCATAATGAGATTCAATTCGAATGGATTAATCGGTGCGGTTTAGATGCTCATTTTAATATTTTTCTGAAAATGAACAGTGGCATGAATCGTTTAGGATTCCAACCTCAACGTTACTCTGAAATTTGGGGTCTGTTAACTGAATTGCCGCAAGTGTCATCAATCACTCACATGACACATTTTTCTGATGCTGATGGCGAGCGCTTGAATCAGGTTGGCGTTGACTATCAAATTTCAGTATTCAATCAAATCGTCAGTGCTTTAGGTGGTGGTCCTTGCTCAGTAAGTAATAGCGCAGCGATTCTTAGACATGCCAATCATGTCCACTCTAACATTGTACGTAGTGGCATTATGTTGTATGGGAGTTCACCGGATTATCCAACCCATACTATTCAAGATTGGGACTTAAAACCAACAATGTCTTTAAGAAGTGAATTGATTGCAATTCAAGAAATTAATCCTCAGCAAAGTATTGGCTATGGATCGACATTTTTTGCAGAACAAGCTATGAAAATTGGCATTGTCGCTTGTGGATATGCAGATGGATATCAACGGATTACTCAATCTGGCACAGCAGTGCTTGTGAATGGGCAAAAAACTTCTTTAATTGGTCGTGTAAGTATGGACATGCTAGCTGTTGATATCACGCATATTGAAGATGCAAAAATTGGCAGTGAAGTCGTACTGTGGGGCGTCTCAAAGTATGGAAGTTTGTTACCGATTGATGAGGTCGCTGCAGGAGCGAGTACTGTGGGATATGAGTTAATGTGTGGCGTAACGACGCGGGTTCCATTTGTTCTAGAAATTTAATGTTAAAAATTCAACGATCAACACTAGGATCGATACTGAGTAATCAAGGAATTAATATGCAAAATCAGGATATTCAAAAATTCAATAGTAATGGCGTGATGAGTGCAGTTACAGTCTTTAATCAAGTGGCTTATCTTTCTGGTCAAGTACCTAAGATTACGACGCCTGATATCGCCTTACAAACGAAAGATGTGCTGAATACGATCGACGCTCTTTTGGCTCAAGTAGGCACAGATAAATCTCGTTTATTGTCAGCACAAGTTTTCGTGAAGAATTTGGAAGATTTTCAAATCTTCAATCAAATTTGGATTGAATGGATGGAGGATTCAGTACCACCATCACGAGCAACCATTCAGGCTGACCTCGTTAATCCAGAATGGTTAATTGAAATCGCAGTGATTGCTGCATTGAAATAACTGAATATAAGTAAGACTTCACGAGGAAGAGTCATTTATGGCTCCTCTCATAATAACAAAATCTCTCGAATCTCAGTTTGAAGCGGAATTTAGGCTGATCGATTAGATTAGATGGTGTAAAAGGATGTTGAATAATGACAACCACAAATATTGATGAACAATCATCTCCCAATGAATTACAGCGTAAGCTTTCAAATCGACATTTACAACTCATCGCCATCGGTGGAGCGATTGGTACAGGGTTGTTTATGGGCTCAGGAAAAACGATTTCACTTGCAGGACCTTCAATCATCATCATTTATATGATTATTGGTGCTATGTTTTTTTTCTTGATGCGTGCCCTTGGTGAAATTCTTTTATCTAATCTGCACTACAAATCATTTATTGATATGGCACATGATCTCATTGGACCAGGTGCAGGGTATTATATTGGTTGGTCCTATTGGCTGGGATGGATTTTGGTCGGTATTGCTGATTTAGCAGCAATTATCAATTATCTCAGTTTTTGGTTACCTCCAGATCAAATGTTTACCCCAATGGGGCAAGCAGCGATTAGTGCAGGATGTGTCTTATTCATACTCGCAATTAACTTAGTCACTGTAAAACTTTTTGGTGAAATTGAGTTTTGGTTTGCATTAATCAAAATTTTAGCCATTATTGGATTAATCTTGGTGGGTGCCTTCATGGTGTTTACGAGTTTTCAGTCACCAAGTGGTGCTGTTGCAAGCTTCAGTAACATTTGGTCTCATGGTGGAATGTTCCCGAAAGGAACAATGGGCTTTTTGGCAGGCTTTCAAATCGCAATGTTTGCCTTTGTTGGTGTAGAGTTACTCGGGACGATGGCTGCGGAAACCAAAGATCCTGAAAAAAATTTACCAAAAGCGGTTAATGCTATTCCGACACGTATTATCATTTTCTATGTGCTTTCGTTGATCATGATTATGTCTGTGACACCTTGGATCAATATCCCAGCAGATCAAAGTCCATTTGTGACATTATTTTTATTTGCGGGTATTGGTTCAGCTGCTGTGATTATGAACCTAGTGGTTTTGTCTTCTGTGATGTCTTCCATGAACAGTGGCGTCTTTTCTACCAGTCGAATGTTATTTGGATTGGCACGTGACGGCCAAGCCCCTCAAAAGCTAGCAGAACTTTCAAGTCGTGCCGTACCTGCTAAGGGATTAATCTTTTCATGTACATTTATTATGGCCGGTGCAGCATTTCAGTATTTTGTGCCAAATACGATGGAAGCTTTTACATTAGCAAGTTCGCTGTGTGTGATTCTTTTCATTAGTATTTGGGCGATTATCGTGGTGTGCTATATACGCTACCGTAAATTGCGACCTGAGCTACATGAAAAGTCGAATTTTAAAATGCCGGGTGGAGTGGCAATGTCATACGTTGTATTGGCATTTTTGCTATTTGCATTAATCATTTTAAGTTTAGAGCCAGACACGCTGAAAGCTTTGATGATTAGCCCAATCTGGTTGATTTTGTTAGCTGTAACATACCGTGTTCTTTATAAACCACGTATGCGTAAGCGTAACCATAATTAATTTTTAGAGAAAAAAACCTCCACGAATGGAGGTTTTTTTTATATTCTTTAGTTAGAATGTAGGTTTGACCACAACTAAAATTACCACTGCGAATAAGATCAATGTGGGCATTTCGTTGAAATAGCGCCAGAACTTATGACTTTTATAGTGTGCATTATCAATGAGTTTTTTACGGTAATATCCACAAACTAGGTGGTATATGACCAGTAATCCGACTAAACCAACTTTTAAATAAAACCATAAAGCTTCATGATAATGTCGAGTTGCATCACCCCAGTCCACTAAAAAATGTGCAGTGATCAATGTTGCGATCATCGCAGGCCACATAATGCCACGATAAAGCTTACGTTCCATGACTTCAAAGCGTTGATGGCTTATGGCATCGTCACTCATCGCATGATAAACATAAAGCCGTGGTAGATAGAACAAAGCAGCGAACCAACATACCACAGCAATAATATGTAATGCTTTTACCCATAGGAAAGCATCTGAAGGAGCATCCATCTAATCACCCATTATGGGCGGAATTAAATTAGCCTTCCCATTTCTTGAAAATGAGGCAGGCATTTACGCCGCCGAAACCAAAACTGTTACTCATTACAGTATTCAGTTTTGTATCGCGTTTTTCAAGTACGATATCAAATGGTTTTGCACCTTCATCAAGCTCAGTAACGTTGATATTTGGTGCAATAAAGTCATTCTGCATCATGAGAATAGAGTAAATCGCTTCTTGTACACCTGCAGCGCCTAAGCTATGACCTGTCATAGATTTTGTTGAACTTAAAGGTGGTACTTGACCTTCACCGAATGCGCGTTCCATTGCTTTCAATTCAGTCACATCACCAGCTGGTGTAGATGTGCCGTGTGTATTTACATAATCAATTTTTTCAACACCATGCTGTTTTGCTTCATCAAGTGCCATCAAGATACAACGTGTTGCACCTTCACCTGATGGTGCGACCATATCAGCACCATCAGAGTTGGCTGCATATGCAACGACTTCAGCAAGAATATTTGCACCGCGCGCTTGAGCATGCTCAAGAGATTCAAGTACCACGAAACCACCGCCGCCAGCAATGACAAAACCATCACGATCAGCAGAGTAAGGGCGAGAAGCGGTTTCTGGTGAGTCATTATATTTTGAGCATAAAGCACCCATTGCATCAAATAATAGACTTTGTGACCAATGATCTTCTTCACCACCACCAGCGAGCATTAGATCCTGTTTGCCAAGTTGAATCAGGTTGTATGCGTAACCAATGGCATCAGCTGAGGTTGCACAAGCACTTGTAATAGAGTGAGCGATACCTTGTAATTTGAATGCCACACCAACGTTAGCAGTAATAGTATTTGACATATTGCGTGGAACAAAGAAAGGGCCAATTTTACGTGCGCCTTTCTCTTCAAGAAGTTCAATCATTTCAGCGACAGAAGCTGTAGAGTTGCCGCCTGAACCACCCGCAATACCATAACGAGGATTGCCCGCAAGATCTTCAGCTGTTAGACCCGCATTTTCAACTGCAGCGACTGCAGCGTTATAGGCATACATCGCACATACACCCATGAAGCGTTTCAGTTTACGGTCAATACCGTCAAAATTTTGTTCTGCTGCAGCACTAACATGACTTTTAAAATTAAGTTCAGCATAAGTTGGGTTAAAACGTGTGCCTGAAATACCATTTTGTAAGGCATGATTTACATCTTCTAATGTATTACCAATGCATGAGTTAATGCCCATACCAGTGATTACAACACGTTTCATTTACAATTCCCTATCATGGTGAAGTCATTTTATGGAAAAATTCACATCGATTTGATTGGATGTAAAAGTCCATAAGATCTTGTCAAAAATTCGTATCATGATATCAGAATCTATTTTAAATTCTTATGGCAAATCAATATCGCAGCGTTAAAACGCTTATTGGCAGATATGTTCACTATATTGCAACCGAATAAAACACGATAAAGTTGAGATAACTCTTGACTGCACATAGAATTTTAAACATAAGTGATAAATGCGAAGGAGGGTTGTAAATGGCAAATTCTAATAATAAGCAATCTAGCGGACTGGTATCAAAAGCATTTGGAGTGGCTAAAAAGCTCAGTGCTACTGGCTTTGAACTGGCACAACATGTTGCACCAGGATCAATTGCGAAATTGACGCAACAACCTGATCCACAAAAAATTATTGACATAACTTTAGATGAGAGAAAAATGACTGAACAAAAAAAGTACGAAACCCCTCAACAATTATTTCGTGATCATGTCCCTCAAGTTTCTCAAAAAATTTTTGGTCGTCATTACAGTAAATTAAATAATGTTGCTTCTTTTATCTTTCCGGACTTAAACAACAAAGTTGCAGATTATTTTTTTGATAAATTGAATGATTTTGTTTCTGAGTTAAGTTCAGTTGAGCATGTATTAAAGGAAGTTGGTGCAAAAAGCTTGGATGAACTTAAATCAAGCCCTGATCGTGCGAATCGTATCGGTGAAGCATTAGCCAATCAAAATAAATTCATTGCAGCGGTTCAGGGGGCAGTGTCTGGTGCGACAGGCGTAGTTGGTACGGCCATCGATATTCCTTTCTCGTTGGCATTTACGTTGCGTAGTATTTACCAAGAAGGGCGCGCGCACGGTTTTGAACTTAATCATCGTCAAGAGCAAGAGATCGTTGAGTATGTATTCAAACAAGTCGATTTAGGTGTTATTGCGGAAAAGCAAACACTTTTAGTGGCATTAAGAACAGTCGCAAATTTATTGGAAACACAAGATACTCATCAGCTACAAACCCTATTGGGCTCTAGTAACGACTTCACGGCTTTAAAAAATTGGCTGAGTAATCCTGAGGGTGGTTATAAATGGAATTGGTTGAATCAGATTCCTCAAATTTCAATTTTATCTAAATTAGCACCTGTGGCTGGTGCTGGTATTGGTGCAGTATATAGCTGGCGTTTGGTGGAAGAGGCTCATTCTAAAGCTAGAGCTGTTTTTTCTGGAGCACAGCAGTACATTCTCCAACATCCAGATGAGCAGGTATCTGTTCAGGAGGCCTTTGAGCGCGGCACAGAATTATTAAAGCAGTCCTCACTCGCATTGAATTCCGCAGCGTCAATCAATAATGAGTTAGTGGTTGAGGTTGAAGAGTTTGCAAAAAAACTTGAAGGAGAAGAGTCTATTCAAGTTGATGAGTCTGCAGTTCATAATGATTCAATTTCAGCAATTAAAATTGAAGCAAAAACTGCGGAGTCTGAAAAAGAAGAAGCGGTCAGTGTTGAGGATGGTCTTAAGGCCTTAGCTGAAAAACATGTGGAATCGGCTTCTAATGAAAGTGTTCAAGACGCTGATAAAGACCAGCCTCAAGGCGAACCTATTGTGCAGGTAAAAGCACCCCCTAAGCGTCGTAATTCAAAAAAGAAAGACGAAGCAGCAAACTCACTACCTACGTCACAGAAAAAGCAATAAATTTAGTTATGAATGGTTGATCAAATCATTCTGAAAATTTCATTGTAAGCACACAATGGTCAATATTTGATGTCATGTTGAATGTTGACCATTTTTACTTCTTGGCTTACAATTGCATGCCCTCAAAAAGTAGTATTTTTTGGGGCTTTTTATTAACGGGAGAATTGCCACATGGCAACAACAAATCAGTTGATCCGTAAGGGTCGTACGACTTTGATTGAAAAATCAAAAGTTCCTGCGTTGAAGGCTTGTCCACAACGTCGTGGTGTTTGTACACGTGTTTACACAACTACACCTAAAAAACCTAACTCAGCAATGCGTAAAGTTTGCCGTGTTCGCTTAACTTCAGGTTTCGAAGTATCTAGCTATATCGGTGGTGAAGGCCATAACCTACAAGAGCACAGTGTTGTTCTTATCCGTGGTGGTCGTGTTAAAGACTTACCAGGTGTACGTTACCATACCGTTCGTGGTTCTTTAGACTGTGCTGGTGTTAAAGATCGTAACCAGTCTCGTTCTAAATACGGTACTAAGCGTCCTAAGAAATAATCTAATTAGATCATTTTCTTAAACGTATAGAACTGCAATCCTTTATCGTCTCGCTTGTCTGATTTCTGCATTTAATTTTGTGAAATTCAAGCGACGTGTAGTAAGGCCAGCGAATAGTACATGACACTTTGTACTGCTGCTGGATAAACCTGAAGTGTCATATTTATAGGTAGTATTAAAATGCCAAGACGTCGCGTAGTCGCTGCTCGTGAAATCCTTCCGGATCCTAAGTTCGGCAGCCAAACAATCGCTAAGTTCATGAACCACGTAATGCAAGATGGTAAAAAATCTATTGCTGAAAGTATCGTTTACGGTGCTTTAGACCGCGTTCAAGAAAAATCTAAAGTAGACCCAGTTGAATTTTTCGAGACTACTCTTGAAAAAGTTCGTCCTATGGTCGAAGTAAAAGCACGCCGTGTTGGTGGTGCTACATACCAAGTTCCTATGGAAGTACGCCCATCCCGTCGTACTGCTCTAGCGATGCGTTGGTTAGTAGATGCTGCTGCTAAGCGTTCTGAAAAAACTATGGCGTTACGCCTTGCTGGTGAGTTGCTTGACGCAGCTGAAGGTAAAGGTTCAGCGATCAAGAAACGTGAAGATGTGCATCGTATGGCTGAAGCCAACAAAGCCTTCTCTCACTACCGTTTCTAAGCGGATAAAACAGCCCCTATTCAGGAGGGTGGTAAGTCGGGTTTCACTGATTTGTCATCGAATCGCTTTAAGCTGCTCAGCAGCTTAAAGCGTCCTGTTTTAAACAACAAAATTTAGGAATGCAAGAAATCATGGCTCGTCAAACCCCAATTTCTCGTTACCGTAACATTGGTATCTCAGCACACATTGATGCTGGTAAAACAACGACTTCTGAACGTATTTTGTTCTACACAGGTGAGAGCCACAAACTAGGTGAAACTCACGAAGGTTCAGCAACAACTGACTGGATGGAACAAGAGCAAGAACGTGGTATTACCATTACTTCAGCAGCAGTAACTTGCTTCTGGAAAGGTATGGGTAACCAGTTCGAACAACACCGTATTAACGTAATTGACACACCGGGACACGTTGACTTCACGATCGAAGTTGAGCGTTCTATGCGTGTTCTTGACGGCGCGTGCATGGTTTACTGTGCTGTAGGTGGTGTACAACCTCAGTCAGAAACTGTATGGCGTCAAGCAAATAAATATAAAGTACCTCGTATTGCGTTCGTTAACAAAATGGACCGTACTGGTGCAAACTTCTTCCGTGCTGTTGAACAAGTAAAAACACGTCTTGGTGGTAATCCAGTGCCAATCGTGATTCCTGTTGGCGCAGAAGAAAACTTCCAAGGTGTAGTAGATCTTATCGAAATGAAAGCGATTATCTGGGATGAAGCATCTCAAGGTATGAAGTTTGAATACGGTGAAATTCCTGCTGACCTTGTTGAGCTTGCTCAAGAATGGCGTACGAACATGGTTGAAGCTGCTGCAGAAGCATCAGAAGAACTCATGGATAAGTACCTAGAAGAAGGTGATTTGACTAAAGAAGAAATCGTTAATGGTCTTCGTGCGCGTACATTGTTGAATGAAATTCAGCCAATGCTTTGTGGTTCAGCGTTCAAAAACAAAGGTGTTCAACGTATGTTGGATGCTGTTATTGAATTCTTACCAGCACCTACTGACGTTGAAGCAATTAAAGGTATCTTAGACGACAAAGATGAGACAGAAGGTTCTCGCGAAGCGTCTGATGAAGCACCGTTTGCTGCGCTTGCGTTCAAAATCATGAACGACAAATTCGTAGGTAACTTAACATTCGTTCGTGTTTACTCAGGTGTTTTAAAAGCTGGTAGTGCAGTTTATAACCCTGTTAAATCTAAACGTGAACGTGTTGGTCGTATTGTACAGATGCACGCTAATGACCGTCATGACATCGAAGAAATTCGTGCGGGCGATATCGCGGCATGTGTAGGTCTTAAAGACACGACTACAGGTGATACACTTTGTGACGAAAACAACGTGATCACATTAGAGCGTATGGAATTCCCAGAGCCAGTAATTGCACTTGCAGTTGAACCTAAAACTAAAGCTGACCAAGAAAAAATGTCAGTTGCTTTGGGCCGCTTGGCGAAAGAAGATCCATCATTCCGCGTTCGTACTGACGAAGAATCTGGTCAAACAATTATTGCAGGTATGGGTGAGCTTCACCTTGACATCATCGTTGACCGTATGAAGCGTGAATTCGGTGTTGAAGCGAACATTGGTAAACCAATGGTTGCTTACCGCGAAACGATTAAAAAATCTGTTGAGCAAGAAGGTAAGTTCGTTCGTCAAACTGGTGGTAAAGGTAAGTTCGGTCACGTATATGTACGTTTAGAGCCAATGGATCCTGAAGCTGGTAAAGACTACGAGTTCGCTGAAGAAGTTGTCGGCGGTGTTGTACCTAAAGAATTCTTTGGTGCGGTTGACAAAGGTATTCAAGAACGTATGAAGAATGGTGTCCTTGCTGGTTACCCAGTTGTAGGCATCAAAGCGACATTGTTCGATGGTTCTTACCATGATGTCGACTCTGACGAATTATCGTTCAAAATGGCGGGTTCTTACGCATTCCGTGATGGTTTCATGAAAGCAGATCCTGTTCTTCTTGAGCCTATCATGAAAGTTGAAGTAGAAACTCCAGAAGATTACATGGGCGATATCATGGGTGACTTAAACCGTCGTCGTGGTATGGTTCAAGGTATGGACGATTTACCTGGCGGTACTAAAGCAATCCGTGCTGAAGTTCCACTTTCTGAGATGTTCGGTTACGCAACACACATGCGTTCTATGTCTCAAGGTCGTGCGACTTACTCTATGGAATTTGCTAAATATGCCGAAACTCCACGTAACGTGGCTGAAGGCATCATTGCTAAGTTCCAAGCTGGTGGTAAAAAAGGTGACGACGAGTAATCTTTCGATTACTATAAGCCCAACTAATTCATAGTTTAAAACCAAGTGCTCATGGAGTGATCCTCCATGAGTAGTTTAAAAAGGAAAATCTCATGGCTAAGGCTAAGTTTGAACGTAATAAGCCACACGTTAACGTGGGCACAATCGGTCACGTTGACCATGGTAAAACAACTTTAAC
>NZ_JBWYIL010000017.1:0-53910 GCF_056779755.1 Acinetobacter sp. 24-47-66 | reverse complement strand
TGGTGCTCGATGCACTTGAGCAAGCATTGCACGATCGAGGCATGCCAAAGAATGTGATTCATCATTCCGATAGAGGTGTTCAATATCTTTCCATTCGCTATACCAATCGTTTAGAAGCAGCAAATTTACGAGCATCAGTCGGTACGACTGGTGATTCATACGATAATGCTTTGGCTGAAACAGTGAATGGCTTATACAAAACAGAGGTGATTAAATATTTAAAAGCAGATTGGCAAGGTTTAGCGGATGTACAACTTGCGACACTAAACTGGGTAGATTGGTTCAATAAAGAGCGTGTACATAGTGCACTAGGTTATGTGTCACCTTTTGATTTTGAAGCAATGTACTATGATAAAATTAATCCGTTAGGTCAGGTGGCCTAACTTAAATAAAAAGTCTCCGACAAACCCGGTACGGTTCAATATGCGGTTTCCCCCCCCTTTACGCACCATATAACAACAGTCAATATCACGCTTGAGCCCTTGATTATCATAGGTATCAATCGGATAGTAAATAACTTTCATCTCACTCTTCGCCATTGTACAAGTGTCGCGGTGAAAGTCATGAATCGCTGAATTAAACTTAAAATACAGCTCGTTTTTACCATAATCAATTTTGCCAGTATGAAACCCTGGTTGGTGTAACAACCAGCGCACCACATGCTGAATACCGAGTGGGTTACCCGTGACTACTTCTGGGTAAATTACCACTGCATTATTAGGAAATTCCTTTTTAGTCCAAATAGGCGTATTCCAACCATCTTTGGTAATAAAAAGCCGAGGTTTTTTAAATTTATATCTAATTTTTTTCCATTTTGAGTATGACCATTCATTACTAACCAAATAAGCTTTATGCCCTGTTGTATCATTAATAACATGACACAATCGATGCAAAGCAATAATTCCACCACTATTTTCATCATATGGATAACTATAAATAAAAATATTCATCGATATCTCAAATTACTTTATGAATAATGTTGCGACGTGATCCTTATCACTCACCAACACCTCTTCAACCTGATCTAAAGGCCAGTCAATTGCAAGTGTTGGATCATTCCAGACGATTGCCCCTTCGCTCTCTTTATTGTAATAATTGGTCGTTTTATACAAAAACTGAGTATTGTCTTCTAACGTAATAAAGCCGTGTGCAAAACCTTCTGGAATCCAAAATATGGTTTTGTTTTCAGCGCTTAATTCCACCCCAACCCATTGACCATAGGTTTCAGATTCTGGTCGAATATCAACTGCGACATCCCAAACTTTACCTTGGACAACACGTACTAACTTACCTTGACCATATGGTGAATTTTGAAAATGCAGACCACGCAATACCCCTTTTTGTGAAAGGGAGTGATTGTCCTGAACAAAATTTGGAATAGGCAAATTTAACTCATTCAATGCTTGTTCAAATTCTTGCTGGTTAAAACTTTCCATAAACCAGCCACGATCGTCACTAAAAACATTAGGCTGGATAATTAACAGACCTTCAATTTTTGTCTTTTCTATTTTCATTTCGCTTAGTCCAACAATTTAAATAGATATTGACCATATTCAGTCTTTTTCAATGCTTCAGCGCTTACAGCTAATTGTTCTTTCGAAATCCAACCTTTATGGAAACCAATTTCTTCGAGACAAGCCACTTTCAACGACTGTCTTTTTTCAACCGTATATACAAACTGCCCTGCTTCTAATAAAGATTCATGAGTACCTGTATCTAACCAAGCAAAGCCACGACCAAGCAACTCAACATTCAGAGAACCATCTTTCAAATAAGCATTATTGATATCTGTAATCTCTAATTCACCACGATGAGATGGTTTCACTTGTTTGGCAAACTCAACCACACGATTATCATAGAAATATAAACCTGTTACGGCATAATGTGATTTTGGTTGAGTCGGCTTTTCTTCAATACTTAGAACCTTACCTTGAGCATCAAACTCAACAACACCAAAACGTTCAGGATCAGTCACATGGTAGCCAAATACAGTTGCACCATGTTCTACATGACTTGCTGACTCAAGTTGTTTACCAAAACTTTGACCATAGTAAATATTGTCACCAAGGATGAGACACACATGATCATCACCAATAAACTCTTCGCCAATGATAAAAGCCTGTGCTAAACCATCTGGTGAGGGCTGAACTTTGTAACTCAATTCAATTCCAAATTGAGATCCATTACCCAGTAACTTTTTAAAATTTGGTAAATCTTCAGGCGTAGAAATAATGAGAACTTCACGAATACCTGCCAACATAAGTACAGATAACGGATAGTAAATCATCGGCTTATCATAAATGGGCAGCAGTTGCTTAGACACGCCTTTAGTAATTGGGTGCAAACGTGTTCCAGAACCACCAGCTAAAATAATACCTTTACGTTTCATTGTCATTTTATTAATAGCTCCGTTAAAGTGCGTTTCACACCGTCTTGCCAATCTGGTAATTTCAGTTCAAAAGTGTGTTCTAATTTCTGTGTACTCAATCTTGAATTTAAAGGTCGATTAGCAGGTGTTGGATAAGCTGTTGTTGGAATTGAATTAACTTTTGATATTTTTAATTCAGCGCCTAACCTTTTTGCCTGTTCAAAAATATAATTGGCATAACCAAACCATGAAGTTTCACCACTTGCAACCAAATGATAAAGTCCTGATTTACTACGATCTCGATAGATTTGAGGAATGGCTTGCGCTGTCACATCTGCAATGAGTTCTGCTGAGGTTGGAGCACCAATTTGATCTGCAATAATCGACAATTCTTCACGTTGCTGTGCCAAGTTCAGCATCGTTTTGAGGAAGTTTTTTCCTTTGCTGGCATATACCCAAGAGGCTCTAAAAATCAAATAATCACAACCACTTTCTACAATCGCTTGCTCACCCAATGCCTTGGTTCGACCATATTCATTGATCGGCTCAATCTGATCTGATTCAGAAAAAGCACTATTCCCTTGACCCGAAAACACATAATCCGTTGAATAATGTACCAAGATCGCTTGAGTACGTTGACATGCTTCAGCAATCTTTTTCACAGCAATATGATTAACGACATTGGCTAAGTCTTTTTCTGTCTCAGCCAAATCTACAGCAGTATAAGCACTCGCATTTACTACGATGTCAGGTTGAAGCTTTAAAACCGTATTGAAAACTGCCTCAGGGTCAGACATATCGCCACTTAAGTCATCCAATCCTGAACGATCCAGTGCAATCAACTCACCCAATGGCGTTAAAGCCCGTTGCAATTCCCAGCCAACTTGACCATTTTTACCTAAGACCAAGATTTTCATGAATTAGCCTTGATACTGCTTTTCTAACCAAGATTGATATTCACCGCTTTGTACACGAGATACCCACTCTTGATGATTCAAATACCATTCCACAGTTTTTCTTAAACCAGTTTCAAATGACTCTAGTGGCACCCAACCCAACTCACGCTTGATTTTACTCGCATCAATTGCATAACGGACATCATGGCCAGGACGATCTTTCACATAAGTGATTAAGTCTTTGTAGTTTTCTACACCTTCAGGCTTATTTGGAGCGAGCTCTTCAAGGAGTTCACAAATGCCATGAACCACATCCAAATTGGCTTTTTCATTATGACCGCCAATATTATAGGTCTCACCTATCGTACCTTCAGTCACAACTTTATAAAGCGCACGTGCATGATCTTCAACAAATAGCCAATCACGAATTTGCTGACCATTGCCATAAACAGGTAAAGGTTTTCCTTGAAGCGCATTCAAGATCATTAACGGAATGAGTTTTTCTGGGAAATGATATGGACCATAGTTATTCGAACAATTGGTCACGATCACGGGTAAACCATAAGTACGATGCCATGCTCGAACTAGATGGTCAGAACTAGCTTTTGACGCAGAATATGGTGAACTTGGTGAATAGGAAGTCTGTTCAGTAAATAAATCTGTTGTCCCCTCTAAATCTCCATAGACTTCATCAGTAGAAATATGATGGAATCTAAAACTATTTTTCTTGTTTCCTTCTAGGCTTTGCCAATACGTGCGGCATGCTTCGAGTAATTGGTAAGTACCAATAATATTGGTCTCTAAAAACGCATAAGGACCAGAGATAGAACGATCAACATGTGACTCTGCTGCAAGATGCATCACTAGATCGGGTTGAAATTCTTTAAAAATAGTATTTAAAGCAGCACGATTACAAATATCAGTTTGCGAAAATTGATATTGAGCACTGTCTGCAACAGAACTCAGCGATTCTAAGTTACCTGCATACGTTAGTTTATCTATATTGAGTACATGATGATCTGTATTATTAATAATATGACGAATAACCGCTGAACCAATGAAGCCAGCACCGCCTGTAACAATTATATTCAAGCGCCCCCCTAATCAGGTTAGATAAACTAAGCTATTAAATTTTATCATGATTTGAAAGAATAATAATCAATAAAAGCTAAATTAAAATTAAAAACTTTTAAAAGTCAGAATATTAACTTCATCTTAATATTATGAATTGTTATCAAAATATAATCTTCTTTTGCAAGCCTCCAAGGATCAGCGTAAAGATTGTTCACCTTAAAAATTTACTCAAACCCTACATTTTGATTGAGAGTCAAATATGCTAATCTGACGCTTAAATTTAGTTACCTCAGTCTTATCTATGCAACTCTCAATTCTTATTGTAAATTATAATACCGAGTCTTATATTGAGAAACTGCTTCTCGATTTAAAAAAACAAACACTACTTGCAAATGGCTACGAGATTATTATTACCAATAATGTTCAGAACAACCTTTTAGAAATGACCATTCAAAATAATTGTGAGTTAAATTCCTTAAATATCCAAATTGTTCAATCAGACAAAAATTTAGGGTTTGGAAGAGCAATGAACCTAGCTGCTACACATGCTAAAGGAGACCATCTACTCATTGCTAATCCTGACTTAAGAATGATACAGAATGATTATCTCTCTTCTCTTTTACATCATGCAGAATCAAACCCTAAATATGGTCTTATAACCACTCAACTAATTAATGATGATAACATTGATAAATCAGAGGGCTATACATTTGAATTCAATGAAACTTGTGGATATAAAGATAAAATTGCTTGGTTTAGTGGAGCATTATTATTAATAAGAAAACAAGTCATGCAACAAATTAAAGGATTTGATCCAGATTTTTTTATGTACTGTGAAGATGAAGATCTTTGTCTACGTATAAAAAAAATTGGATTAGAACTAATAAAAATCAATAGTCTGAAAATTTATCATAAGGGTGGTTCTAGTGAGCCTTATCGTAATTATGATTACTTTTGTCGATTGTATCGTTCTCAAATTCTATTTGCTAACAAACACTTCTCAACGGACCATTTCAATCAAACAATAAATAAAATCAATAAAATATCCATCTTTAAAACAGAAATATATAAAATTCTTATGCTTTGCATACCAACAAAAAGACATAAATTTCAGTTTGCTCAATGGTCTGCAATGCGTGACGTAACAAACAAAACTTTAAAGGAATCAGTAGACTGGTTATACTTCAAAATATAATTGCTACATAAATGAATTCAGGAACTACATTGAAAGTTAACCATATTACACTTTGCCTCACTATTGGCAAACGTCCGAAAGAATTACGACGAACCTTAGAAAGCATTTTAAGTCAAATTAACTTTGAACACATTATCGCTATCAATGACTTCAGAGATGAAGAAACCAATCAAGTTTTCCGAGAGTTATGTCCTCATGGGACTTTAATCGTACAAGACAAACAGGTTGGGCATCATCGTGCAGTGGATCTTATGTATTCACAAGTCAAGACGCCTTATATTTTCCACTGTGAAGATGACTGGCAATTTGATCAGCCATTACAATTAGACAAATATATTGAACTATTAAAACATGATCATAATGCCAATATCGTTTGTCTTAGAAAAGTATCAAATTTTATACTCTCAGAAGAACAAAAATCACAAGTTAAATATTATGAAACACAGCCACTTGCAACTGCAAGATTAGACTATACACATGCCAAATGGCACGGGTATACCTTTAATCCACATATTGCCAGTATTGATGTGTGGAAAAAAACTGGGGGATTCTATAAGTTTAGAAAAGAGCGTGATGTATCAATATTTTTTAGATCACAAGGTAAATATAATCTTTTTCTTAAAGAAGGTGTATGTCACCACATTGGTGAAAACAGTGTCTCTTACCCACAAAATCAAAGTTTTTTTAAAAAACTTAAGTCTAAAATCTATGGATATCCAGTTGATTAAGCTAGGTTCTAAAATTTTACCTAACATTTAATATCTGGAATTCTCATATGCAAAACATTCAAAAATTTGACAATATTACCCTTTGTCTCACGATAGGCAAACGACCTGAGCTACTGCGTCAAACCTTAAACAGCGTGCTTTCAAAAGCTCAGTTTAAGCAAATTATTGCCATTAATGATTTTCGTGATGAAGAAACGAATCAGGTTTTTAATGAACTTTGTCCTGAAGGTTTACTGATCAATCTTCCAAATCAAGTTGGTCATCATAAAGCTGTGGATGAAATGTATTCACGTGTCCAAACCGAGTATATTTTTCACTGTGAAGATGATTGGTTGTTTGACCAAGACTTTGAATTTGAAAAATATTTCGAGATTCTTAAGTCAAATCCGAAAGCAACACAATTATGTTTCCGGAAATGGACTGACTTCCCATTCTCGGAGGAGCAAAAATCAAAAATTCAATTTATTGATTTTTCACCATTCAACTTAGCAAGATTTGATGGTATGCATGATCAATGGCATGGCTTTACGTTTAATCCTCACCTTTCATCTATTGCATTATGGAAAAGCTTACCGCAGGGCTTTAGCCAATTTAAAAAAGAACGCCACGTTTCACGGTGGCTTCGCGCTCAACAACGCTATGTTCTTTTTTTAGAAAATGGAATCTGCCATCATATTGGTGAGGAAGATAGTGTTGCTAACGCATCTAAAAAATCTTGGTTTGCAAAATGGAAAGGTAAAATTTTTGGTTAATTAAAACTTATTAGGATCAACTAAAATTTCTCTTTTCACCCCTGTTCCTAAATATTGCAACTGACGGAGACCCAATTGAATTTGGGTCTTTATTCGTCTCATTTTAAATTGTGATTTCTCACTCGCTGTTAAATCAAAATTTAGCTTATTTTTTACCTGTGCAATAACAGACTCATGAATATATTTGCATGGAACTGCATATTCTGGACATTTATCACTTTGCAATAATGCAGCAGGTTCGATTTGATAAGCTTTTAACTCATAACAACTATGAATAAACTCATCAGATAAACCTATCGCACGCTTATTCATAAAATCTAGTAAAATTTTAGCACCGGTTGGATATAGCACATATCCCCCTGTTCCACTTCGATCAATATAAATTTCCAATAGATCAAAATTATTATCTGCTAAAGAATATGTTGGCTTTTTGGCCACTGTTTTCTTACGCCCATGCACTTCTAAATTTACATAATCTATTTCATTGAGTTGCGTTAAGTCATTTAAAATATTTTTAAAATCTTTAACTAAAATCGCATCATCTTCTAAAACTACACAAGGTTCATTCTGTTCAACTACATATTCCCATGCTTTTTTGTGGCTCAAAAAACAAGCTAGTTCCGACTGCTTCATTGGACGCTGGCCGTTAAAAGCCATCTCTTTATATTCAGCTTCAGAAAAATCATGAATAGAAACTGCTGGTAGACGTTCGAAATCTAAGCCTAAGTCTTTAAATTGAATGCGTTGCTGGTCTAATCGATCTGTAGATTGCTCTAAGTTAATTAATAAAATTTTCATCTTTTACCCAGTATCTAAGCCGAACGAATCTTATTTTTTAAAGCCTTCAATTTATTACCCCACATTCTTTTTTGTCTAGGCCAGCGTTTACCAATACGCTGTCTATTTGCAAGATTCTTTCCTTTTACTGCATCAATATCACTCTCTGCACCGTTCGGCTGAACCAGTGATGGCGACATAGAATATCCACGGCTCAAATCCGTCAGCCAACTTTGTAATGCCACGTCAATTGGTGCATCAATTTCGGTTAAATCATTTTGAAATGCTTGAGCACCTTTACGTGACCAAACTAGACCCAAAGTTAATACTGGAAAATAATATGCTTTTAAAAGGCGATGTTCATTTATTTCGCACAACTGTTTACTGAATTTACGTTTTGTACTGCCAATATTAATGAGGTACCAACCATTTTGATGTTGCTCTAACCACTGTATAGTTTTTTGTACTACAGGGATCAAATCTGAAATGACTTCTAGATCATCTTCAAGCACAATCACAAAATCATAATCGGATGCTAAAAACTCACTTACACAACGCTTATGGCTTAAATAACATCCTACTTCTCCACCAACTAAGTCTCTCCCCATAAGGGCATTTGCTTTCGCACTATTGTAGCCTTCATAGGTAGCAAGATCTAATTGGCGACCATCAACAGCTGAAATACGTTTAAATTCAATATTATGTTTAGATAACTCAGAAGTTGCTTGGATTAATCGATCGACACTCGAATCTAGATTAATCAAATATATACCTAATTTCATACATTTATTTCCATTGAGCTGATTATTGCCAAGCATCCTTAATCCATTGACTTGGCAACACATAGCGGTACCATTTACCACCGCCACCATTCACAGCATCAGGTGGATTAATCTCACCATGGAAAATAATAATTTTGGCACCTTCAGGTTTTACTGGTGGCTTAAAAAATGCCATTGGGATTTTCTGCAGACAGTGATATTTATAGCTTTTACACCAGCTATCTGGCCAATAGGTTTGCTTAGCGTGTTTGTCTACATACCATGACAAATAAGCTTGCTCATTACGGAATTTTTTCCGAATTTCATCAAAGTTTTCACGAAAATACGGTAATAATCCAGGGAAAGCGCCCAATTTAAAACGGTATACTGAGCTATTACCTGTGATTCGCCATGGTCGTTTCCAGTCGTGAATAATTAAAAAATCACCTGGATAAGTGAAAAACTCATCCATATTATCAACGATAACGACATCCAAATCTAAAAATAGCGCATTACCCTTTAAGCCATATAAATCAGGCTCAAAAGTTGAAAGTTTGTTCCAACCACGCTCAGGCGCACCTTCAGGCAATGCTAACGGTGGAATAGGAAAGCATTTAACATTTGGATCAATTCCTTCTGTACGGTCAGTGAGACAAACCATCTGGAAATCAACAGTCGTGTGTCGTTTCACCATATTGTAAAGACGATTCACATACTCAGAACCATATTTGGTTCCCCACTTCATACACAAAACAATGTTCTGTTCTTGTGCAATCTCTTCTTCTAATAAGACATTGTTTTCATGTATTGACATGCCGTTTTATTCCACCGAATCAATAGCTGCATCATACCACAGAGTTAAAATATTCTTGAACGATAAGAATTCAAACTCGTCCAAATTGAAATCAAATCTTCATTAAATTGTCACGTCTTAGAAACCCTATTTTGTCAAATTAAATTTAATCTGGCTTGAACTAAAATAATGAAAATTACTATTGTCGGCACTGGATACGTTGGTCTCTCAAATGCGATGATTTTAGCGCAACATCATGAAGTCACCGCCTTAGATATTGATCAAAACAAAGTAAATTTATTGAACAAGAAAATCTCACCTATACAAGACAGAGAAATCTCTGATTTTCTAAGTAATAAGCCATTAAACTTCAAAGCAACAACTAATGCTGTTGATGCGTATTTTCAGGCAGACTATATTCTTATTGCGACGCCAACAGATTATGACCCTACAACCAATTATTTTGACACTTCAAGTGTTGAATCTGTGATCACTGAGATTTTAAGTATTAATTCATTAGCGACGATCATTATCAAATCGACAGTTCCTGTAGGTTACACCCAACAACTAAAAAGTAAATTTGAAACACAGAATATTATATTTTCACCTGAGTTTCTCAGAGAAGGAAAAGCATTGCTGGATAACTTATATCCTTCAAGAATTATAATGGGTGAAAATTCTGAACGAGCACATCAATTCGCAAACATGCTCATAGAAGGTGCGTATAAAAAAGATTGTCCAGTCTTATTCACTGACTCCACGGAAGCAGAGGCAATCAAACTTTTTGCAAACACCTATTTAGCTATGCGCGTTGCGTTTTTCAATGAACTAGATACTTACGCTCAAATATATCAATTGGACACTCGCCAAATGATCGAGGGCGTATGTTTAGATCCTCGAATTGGTAAATTTTATAACAATCCATCATTCGGTTACGGCGGATATTGTCTTCCTAAAGATACTAAACAATTACTCGCTAACTACGACCAAGTTCCAAGCAATTTAATTCAAGCCATTGTAGATGCCAATATTACTCGCAAAGATTTTATTGCACAGTCTATTTTGGAGAGATACCCTAGCGTTGTTGGGATATATCGTTTGGTCATGAAAAGTGGTTCAGACAATTTTCGATCGTCAGCAATACAAGGTGTTATGCGTCGTCTCAAAGCACAAGGAATCAAGATCATTATTTACGAACCCACACTTTCAGAGAAAAAATTTCAAAACTCAAAAATCATCAAAACACTGGAAGAATTTAAAAAAAGAGCAGATTTAATTATTAGTAATCGTCAATGCGATAAACTAAATGATGTTGCAGATAAAGTGTATACCAGAGATATTTTTGGTAAAGATGATTAAAAAAGGACTCAATTGAGTCCTTTTTCAAAGCATTAATTACTTCACATATGTTAACCAGTGAGCATATTTAGGGTCTTTACCTTGTACGGCATCGAAGTATGCTTTTTGGATTTGTGTTGTGATTGGACCACGAACACCTTCACCGATTTGACGATCATCATATTCACGGATTGGCGTTACTTCTGCCGCTGTACCTGTAAAAAATGCCTCATCAGCGATATAGAATTCATCACGTGTGATACGGCGCTCTACAACGTCATATCCAAGGTCTTTCGCAATCGTAATAATGGTTTGACGAGTAATACCATCAAGAGCACCACCAGCGATATCAGGGGTATGAATCACGCCATCACGCACTAAGAATACGTTTTCACCTGAACCTTGACACACATAACCTTGTGGATCAAGTAACATTGCTTCGTCATAACCTGAGTGCGCAACTTCTTGGTGTGCCAAAATAGACAGCGTATAGTTTCCTGATGCTTTCGCCTTACACATCGTCACGTTAGGGTGATGGTGTGTAAAAGAAGAAGTTTTTACACGAATACCCTTCGCCATTGCTTCTTCACCAAGGTAAGCACCCCAGCTCCACGCAGCAACCACTGCATGAATTGTATTATCCGTCGCTGCAATACCTAGCTTTTCCGAACCAATAAAGATAATTGGACGTAAATAGCAAGAAGCCAATTTATTTTCACGCACCACATCAATTTGAGCTTGTTCTAACGCCGCCTGATCAAACGGAACTTTCATCTGATAAATTTTGGCAGAGTTTAAAAGACGTTTAGTGTGTTCTTTTAAACGGAAAATTGCCGTTCCATTCGGAGTTTCGTAGGCACGGACACCCTCAAACACACCCATACTGTAGTGTAAAGTGTGTGTTAAGACGTGAGTTTTTGCTTCACGCCAATCAACTAATTGTCCATCTTGCCAAATAAAACCATCACGATCAGCCAAATTCATGACCTAAACTCCAAATTTTTATACACAGTCATTTCTATCCAACTACTGATGCAGTTGGATCTATTAATCTTTGCCATAGCTTGCAAACGACCTTACGGGTATCGAGCCAATTCGCAGCACTCACTTGCATGGATTGATTTGCAAGGGCTAAACGATGACTCTCGGCACGTTCACGGAGATAAGCTTGAATCAATGCTGTCGCATCGGCGCTGGATAAGCAGCCAGTTTTTGCGGCATCCTCAAGGATTCGTACATTGTCGGAGTAATGGGCGAGATCAGGATTCGTCCCACTCCATGCTAATACTGCATACTGTGCCATAAATTCGATATCAACGATACCACCTGCATCCTGTTTTAAATGAAAAATTCCATCTTTTTTTTGCTCATTTGATGAGCCTAAATGGTCTTTCATTTTTTGACGCATTTTTAGCACTTCTGCTCTTACCGTTTCTTCATTTCGAGGCAAAGTTAAAATACGACAGCGTAATTCCTCAAACTTTTCTCTTAAGCTTTTCTCACCCGCTATACTACGCGCACGAACAATCGCTTGATGCTCCCAAAGCCATGCATTTTTAAGTTGGTATTGCTCAAAAGCCTTAAGGCTTGTAACGAGAAGCCCAGCTTCTCCTGAAGGACGCAATCGTGTATCAATCTCATACACACGACCATCTAAAGTTTGGGTTGTCATCAGCGACATAAGCTTTTGCCCAACACGCATCGCAAATTCAAAACCACTAATTGGTTTCAAGCCATCCGTATCTGCCTGTTCATCCATATAGTGAATAAAGACTAAATCAAGGTCTGAACCATACCCAAGTTCGATACCGCCTAATTTCCCATACCCAATGACACTGAATGCCATATGATTTTGTGAACAACGTTGACCATCTGCATCTACTGGATAACCATGTTTTTTTGCTGTAATTTGATATGCCAAATTCAAAGTAGCTTGAACTGAAACCTCAGCAATATCGGTGAGCGCATCAGACACACGCATCAGTGGACTTTCAGCCAATACATCACTTGCTGCCACAGTCAAAACATTCGATTTTTTGAATAAGCGCAATACGCGCATTTGATCTTCCACTTGATCAATTTCAATACGCAGCAGCTGCTGTCTGAGTGAATCCTCCAAATCTTGGCGTTTAGGTAGCTCAAAATCCATCGATAAAAACTCATCGAGTAAAACTGGATAATGGGTTAACTCTTCACAAATCCATGGGCTTACAGTCGCCATTTTAACGAGTCGCTGTAATGCTCCTTTACTTTCAATTAACATCACTAGATAGACTGTTCGCCGCATCACAGATTCAACCAGTGGCATCAGCCTTACCAAAGCGACTTGTGGATTATCCGATTCGAGAACAGCTTGAATCAGATGAGGCCAAAACTCTTTTAAACGATTAACTGCTTTAGCGGGTAATTTTTTGATGGCATGTCCATACCAAAACTCACGAACCAAATTTTTAGCAGACTCATCTAAAACTTCATTCAATTGCTGCTCTATTTGGCTAAAGCTTTCAACCAATGGATCTACTTCTTTTTCTTTAATTAAATGCTCAAACTGATAAGTTACTATAGCGCGCTTATCATTGAGAACATTTAAGAACGCATCCCAACTCTCAAATCCAAGTGTTTCAACAATACGATTTCTTTGGTCAGGTTCTGTAGGCAGTGATTGAGTTTGTTGGTCGTTTAAGGCTTGAATGGCATGTTCCACACGACGCAAGAATAAATAAGCATTTTCAAGCTCATCTACCACTTCGGGTTCGAGTAATCCAACAACCCCCAAATGATGCAGACTCACTAAACATTGACGGTCTTGTAGCTCCAGTTTTGAACCACCATAAATCAACTGGAAAACTTGAACAATAAACTCGACTTCACGAATACCACCTGCACCAAGTTTAATATCATCTTCAATATTTCTGCGTTGAACCTCACGCTCAATCATCGCTTTCATTTCACGCATTGCTGCAAAAGCGGTGTAGTCCACGTAACGGCGGAATACAAAAGGTCGTGTCATTTCCAGAAGCTCATCCCCTTCCTTTCCTCCTGTAACAATACGCGCCTTTATCCATGCGTAACGCTCCCACTCACGTCCATGTTGACTGAGATACTTTTCGAGTGCCGCATGACTGATTGCAAGTGCTGAACCATCGCCCCATGGGCGTAATCGCATATCCACTCGGAACACAAATCCATCTGCGGTGATATGTTCCAACAAATAAATAATTTTTTGCCCCCAAAGGATGCAAAATTGCTGAACATCAATACATTTACGACCATTGGTTTCACCTTGCTCATCGAAGGCAAAAATAAGATCAATATCACTGGATAAATTAAGTTCCTGTGCCCCCAACTTCCCCATTGCAATCACGATAAGATCTTGAAGCTTACCGTTATAGCCGATCGGCTCTCCATGTTTGGCTTGCAATGGACGATAAGCAAAGCTTTTAGCTGCATCAATACTCGCATCGGCAAAGTCTGAAAGCTCACGAGTCAATGTAATGACTGAGATAAGGCGGTTCGCATCCTGCCAAATCCACCGAAACATAAAACGTGCTCGCAAAATTCGAATTTTTCGCATCCATTCATTTTCATCTTGAATGTCGGCAAGCTCGCTTTGCACAATGTGATAGATTTGTTCAGTACTTAAGAATTTATTAAATTGATCTGTTGAATAATCTTGTTCTAATAATGTTTGATGTAAATTATAAACTTGTTCTGCATATTGACTGGCTCTAAGAGTTTTTTGCAACTGATCAGCATTCATTTGAAAAAAAGCCTGAATAAATCTAAAACTCTTTTATATCAGTCCTTACGCAATTTGTGGACTATTTAGTTCACTTTTTCCAAAGATGTTGGAGTACTCGTATTTGGCGTGGCAGGTAGCGCTGTATGAGCGTCTGCTTCAGGTAATATGACTTTAAAAGTCGTACCTTGACCTTGTTGAGAGCTGACACAAATTTCACCATGATTCAAATCAACAAATCTTTTACATAACACCAAACCTAAACCAGCACCTTTTTCACCAGATGTACCACGAATAGATACCTTCAAATCCGGTTGAAAAAGCTTCTCAATTTGCTGTGGTGTCATACCTAAACCTGTATCTCGAATGGCAATTTCGACACCTTGATCGCATTTTGATGCTTCGATATAAACTTTTCCAGTTCCATCCACATGAGTAAACTTCAAGGCATTAGATACCAAGTTTTGAATCACTGATGTGATCATATTAATGTCGGCAAAGACTTTTAACTCTTGCGGCACACTTTCAATTAATTGAATATTTTTTTTCACAGCCAACGTGTTTAAAACATCAAAAACGATTTTTGTCACCTGTTTAAGCTCAAACTGAATAGGATGATAGACAAATCTCCCGCCTTCAGCCATTGCCCAATTTAATAGGCTTTCCAATAAGTTATAAGTCGATTGAGCGGTATCATGTAAATACTCAGCGATATTCTGTACACTGTCCTCATCCAAACTTTCACGCTCATTGGCCAATACATCAGAAAAACCTAATAAGCCATGAAATGGTGCGCGTAAATCGTGTGCAATGATTTGAAAGAATTTTGTTTTACTGAAATTAAGCGCCGATTGTTGTTCATATAATTCTTTGAGTTCCGCATAATCCGAATGAAGCTCTAATATACGAATTAAGCTCATTGAAAAATCATAAACCAGTTCTAAATTTTGATCATCAAAAGGTTGGTGCTGATTATCAAATAAAATCACTTGACCAATTGAAAAATCATCATTCACTTTTAAATCAATGGCTATAATTCGCTCGTGATCAACTCCGAGTTGATGAATATGTGCTGAAAAAGATGAATAATTAGGATGATCACGACTGATCGAAGTTTGACCCGCGAAATATGGTAATAATTTTGCTTTTTTATTGGCATTAAAAGCTTTAAATCCATTTGGAGAAGAATGCCACACATATGGTTCATCATGAAAAGCTAAGATTGCTGACTCCGCATTTAAAATGCCACGCGCAAATCTTAAAAAACTCTCAAGTTGATTTTTTGGCGTTGATACACCGAGTAAAAGAGACATTTTGCAGGCACTGAGCTGATCAGCTTGATCGACATCTATAAATTCTATTTTCATGTCTACATCCTGCCATGGAGTAAAGGGGAATAATGATCGATTACATTTTATTTTTTCATTTCGCAGTAAAGAAATGAAACCTTATTTCATCAAGACTAATACATTCTCAAATATTAAGAAAGTGCATTTTTGAGGACTGAATATCTAGCTAAAGCATGAGTCATACTTTATAAAACGTAAGCGTCTAGTGAAGATCGATTGAATAAACCATAACTATTTATTATTAAAATAAAATTTACTCAATCCTTATCTTATATTATTCATCAAATCTTCATTTGAAATTTTAAAATTCCTTAATTTATTTAAAACAAATAAAAAGGCCCTCAAGTCTGAATATGCTTGAAGGCCTTTAAGTATTTGGTCCCGAGGGTCGGACTCGAACCGACACGTCATCTCTGACAGCGGATTTTGAGTCCGCCGCGTCTACCAATTTCACCACCTCGGGAAAGGTTGTGTTCGGTATAATATCGTTTTTCTTTTCTTTGTCAATGCAAAACCTGACTCAAGCGCCTATTTTTAAATCAATAGCATGCATTATGCTTTTTTAACCACCAAACTCAACTCGAACTGGGCAAAAAAAGCATATACTAATGCCAAAATTTTTGCTGATTCCATTTTTATATTCTTATGCAACTTTCTGATTTTAACTTTGAACTCCCTGACGAACTTATTGCCCGTTACCCTCTTGAAGAGCGAAGCGCTTCTCGCTTACTTCATCTTAAAGCCGATGGTCAATATGACGATCACCAATTTACCGATATTTTAGACCTGTTTAATGAAGGTGATTTATTAGTTCTCAATGATACTAAGGTAATGAAAGCTCGCTTGAAAGGTAAGCGTGCTTCGGGTGGTGCGATTGAGGTTCTGGTTGAAAGAATGCTTGATCAATTTATTGCTCATTGCCATATCAAAGCAAGTAACTCACCAAAACCAGGTGCTGAGCTTTTTGTCGGATCAGATGAGGTTAAAGTTACGGTTCAAGGGCGCCATGAAAATCTCTATGTGGTGGAATTTTCCAAACCAATCTTAGATGTATTGGATCAGTATGGTGCATTGCCTATTCCACCTTACTTCAACCGAGAAGCAGAAGATATTGATACTGTACGTTATCAAACCGTATTTAATGATCCTACAAAAATTGCTAGCGTTGCTGCTCCAACGGCGTCTCTACATTTTGATGAACAACTATTAAAAAAACTTGAAGATAAAGGTGTAAACAAGACATTTGTCACCTTACATGTGGGTGCAGGTACCTTCTTACCAGTACGTACAACCGATATCGAAAATCACATCATGCACAGTGAATGGTGCCAAGTCAGCGATGAAGCTATGGCGTTGATTAAAGCGACTAAAGATCGAGGTAATAAAGTGATTGCCGTCGGAACGACTGCAACACGCGCAACTGAAAGCGCGGCTCAAGCCAATGGTGGCGAACTGAAGGGCTGGACTGGTGATACTCAGATTTTTATTTATCCTGGTTATGAATTCAAAGTAGTAGATCGCTTGATTACTAACTTCCACCTTCCAGAATCAACATTATTAATGCTTGTTTCAGCCCTGTCCAATCGTGATTATATTTTGAATGCGTATCAACATGCTGTAAAAGAACGCTATCGTTTCTTTAGTTATGGTGACGCAATGTTGATTGACCAAGCAAAAGATTAGGATCTGATCTATGCCGATTGATTCTGTTCAGCAACTGCTTCACCTTCGCACCCGAAAGAACAAGCAAATTATGGCCAGTGTTGATCGGCTTTGGGCTCTTGGACGTTCTGCTCGACATTCTGATGACATCCTGCAAGGATTACATCCATGGGGTTCGAATACCCAACTCTTTTTTCACAATGGCATACCTAAATTTTTAGTTACGCTTGCCATCATATTCATTGTTTTTTCGCTCTTTCCTATTTTTGACACATTAAAATGGATGGCATATAGCGCAGCGGCGATACTTATCCTGATTGCATATATAATTTATGAACCAAATAAACCTATTCATGAAGTGATTTCATTTCTTGAAGAGCGAATGATTGGTTTTAAATTCGGTATAGAAGCTTATTCAACGCCATCACACCTTGGAACAAATAGACATAACACCTTGATCATAAGTCAGCTAAGGCAAAAATTTCCTTTGTTTAACCAAGGCAACCATGCCAATGACATTTTAAAGTTTGCCTCCACCACGTGGAAAAACGCGCAAAATCAAGATTTTCCTGTTATGCTTTTTCATTACCGATTTATTGATGAAATCAATCTGCCTGAGCAAAACAAAACACCACAAAAATTAAAAAAAATTGAACGTCATCGTTGGGGCGTATTTGTATTTGATATATCACCACTAGGATTAGCGACAACCAGTAGAAAGAAAGGGTTCACAGCACCATATACAGAGCACTGGGAGAGCAGCGATTTAGAGCTACGTAAAAAAGTTCAGATTTACGGTACAGATCGCTTACAACTCGCAAAGATCATGACGCCATCAACCACACTCAAACTGATTGAATTTTATCGACTTCACCAGGGCGACTTAATTTTCCACCCTCATGACCAAATCATGTGCTATTTGGGAGAGCGCGATTTATTTGAAGTCACGCACAAGCTTGAAATCAAAGACATTAAAAATATATCCGCTTTGCGCGGTTACTTAAGAACATTAACCATGCCAAATTATCAACAACTCAAACAGAGCATGCTAAACTTAGTTGCATAATAACGATCATATTAGGTAATGCGCGTGGGCTTATTCATTTTTCTTTCCATCTTTGTTTTGATTATTGTTTGGGGAATATGGGTTCGAAATAATATCGTTCGATATTTGAATGCTTCTCAGCGTGCTTGGTCAGATGTCGCAAATTTTGAACGTCAGAAAATTAAAACATTAGAGCATCTTGAGCAAAATTTATCTCAATACACTGAGTTTGAAAAATCAACACTAGAAAATATCACAGCCTTACGCCAACAAATCCTAAATCTCAATACACAATCAACTGATGTAGCTCAGCTTCAGCATATTGAAGCGCTAAGTCAGTCGTTAATGAAAAGTTTAAATGTGGTTGTTGAGAATTATCCAGATCTCAAAGCTGATCAGCTTTACAACCAAATGATGCATGACATTCAAGAGCAAAATGAAAATGTCAGTGCTGCAATTTCAATATTCAATCGAAATGTCGAAGAGTTTAATAACTTGATTCAAATTTTTCCAAATAACTTAATCAACAGTATCAGCCTCGCAAAGAAACCTATTCGCCCATTTACAGATCATCAAGCGCAACAAAATTTTGATTATCGCCCTAATTTCAAATAAGGATTCCACCTTAAAAAGTGGCAATATCTTAGAGAATCACGTTGTTTATCCATTACGATTTATTCATATTAGGATACGCTAAAAACTGTATAGCTGGGCGAAAAATAAACAGATATCTTCATTGTTTAGCAAGATCATGAATCTCTTGTAATTTTTCATAAACAAAAATCCAAGTCGTTAAGAATAATGTAATTTTTCTAGCATAAACTGCGCGAATCTAGGAAAATAGAGCGCTTTATCGCTATCAATCAGCGAACTGTTTTTTCGCCTCGATTTGGACAATTTATGAAGTTTGAAAAATTAGGTCAGTCTGGTCGCGCTCGACGCGGACGCTTAACCTTGGAACATGGTGTCGTTGAAACACCGATGTTTATGCCTGTCGGAACTTACGGCACTGTTAAAGGCATGCTCCCACGTGATATTGAAGAAATTAAATCACAGGTCATTTTAGGGAATACCTTTCATTTATATCTACGCCCTGGTCTAGATGTCATTCGCGAGCACGGTGGTCTACATGGTTTTATGAAATGGAATAAACCAATTTTGACTGACTCTGGTGGCTTCCAAGTATTTAGCTTAGGCGCAATGCGTAGTATCAAAGAAGACGGCGTAACATTCCGCTCTCCAATTGATGGCTCTAAAGTCTTTCTTTCTCCTGAAATTTCGATGGATATTCAACATACATTGAATTCAGATATCGTGATGATTTTTGATGAATGTACACCCTATCCAGCGACTCACGAAGAAGCTCAGAAATCTCTACAACTTTCATTGCGTTGGGCAAAGCGTTGTAAGACTCAACATCATGATGTGTTAAAAAACCGCAATGCTCTGTTTGGTATTATTCAAGGCGGCATGTATGAAGACCTCCGCCAAGAATCACTAAATGGATTAAAAGAAATCGGTTTTGATGGTTATGCGATTGGCGGTCTTTCTGTAGGCGAGCCAAAAGAAGAGATGATCAAAGTCCTTGATTATCTTCCAGAGCAAATGCCTGCGGATAAACCACGTTATTTAATGGGTGTTGGCAAACCAGAAGACATCGTTGAAGCTGTTCGTCGTGGTGTAGACATGTTTGACTGTGTAATGCCAACTCGTAACGCACGTAATGGACATTATTTTGTTACGGACGGTTTAGTGCGTATACGAAATGCGAAATACCGCCATGATCAAAGCCCACTTGATCCGCATTGCGATTGTTACACCTGTACCAACTTTACCCGTTCGTATCTATACCATTTAGAAAAATGTGGTGAGATGCTTGCATCAATGCTTGGGACGATCCATAACCTTCGTTATTACTTGCGTTTAGCAGAAATGATGCGTGATGCATTAGATAACGGAACATTTGATGATTTTGTTCACGATTTTTATGCACGCCGTGGGCTTGAAGTACCACCTTGTCCGCAAGATTAATACATCAGTATTTGCGCTGAGCAAAAAGACAATGTAAATTGCTGAACAAGCCGATTTTTTATCATCTTTTTTGATATTTTTAGTTTAGGAAAATGAAATGAGCCTTTTTATTTCGACTGCACACGCAGCTGGTGAAGCTGCACAACAACCAAGCTTAGTTGCTAACTTATTGATGATTGCGGTATTCATTGCAATTTTCTACTTCTTAATTTGGCGTCCTCAAGCAAAACGTGCGAAAGAACATCGTACTTTGGTTGAGAGCTTAGGCGTTGGCAGCGAAATCGTTTTTGCGGGCGGTTTAATGGGCCGTATTACTAAACTCGAAGGTGATTTCGCTGTGGTTGAATTAAACCGTGGCAACGAAGTTAAAATTCAGCGTGCAAGCGTGATTTCAGTATTACCTGAAGGCACTCTAAATAACCTTTAATTATAAAATAGTCGTGCAGCTGCACGACTTTTTTCATTTTAAGAAGAAAGCGAATGCGTTACCCAGCATGGAAATATTTACTCATTCTAGTTGTACTAGTCGTGAGTACATTATATGCCCTGCCAAGTTTGTATCCTGATGAACCAGCTGTCCAAATTTCTGGTGCAAAAGCTGGTTCTGTCATTGATGACACAGTGATTCAAAAAGCAGAGCAACTATTAAAAAGCAACAATATCCAATCCCACAATAACAGCTTTACTCAAAATGCTGCCCTTCTACGTTTAGACAGTTCTGAAGCCCAATTAAAAGCAAAAGATATCCTACGTGAAGGTCTGGGTGAAAACTATGTTGTTGCATTAAACCTCGCACCAACAACACCTGAATGGTTACAGAAAATCGGTGCACGACCAATGAAACTTGGTCTTGATTTGCGCGGTGGTGTCCACTTCCTCCTTGAGGTGGATATGGACAAAGCGATTGCGCAGCGTATGGAAACTTCGGCTGCTGATTTGCGACGCGAATTCCGTGAAAACAAGATCAAATTCAATAGTCTTTCATTAAATAACAATGCGATCACTGTTCAATTTGCTAACAATGAAGATCGTGCAGCAGCGATGGATCAGCTTCGTCGTAACGGCAATAAATATACTCAACAAGCACTTGCAACTGAAAATGGTGCCAGTCTTCGTTTAACCTATACAGACACCACGAAGCAAGAAATTCAGTCATATGCGCTAGATCAAAACTTAACAACACTTCGTAATCGTATTAATGAACTTGGTGTTGCAGAAGCATTGGTTCAAACCCAAGGTAGCAACCGTATCGTGGTTGAATTACCAGGTGTCCAAGACACAGCTGAAGCAAAACGTATCTTAGGTCGTACAGCAAACTTAGAATTCCGTTTGGTGTCTGATCTAAATGATCAATATATTGATCCTTATTCAGGGAAATATAATGGTCAACCCTTACCTCCAGGGACAGAAGTATTCGCCTATGAGTCTTTAGACAGTGGTCGTGAACTTTTACTTAACCGTAATCGTATTCTGACGGGTGAGCGTGTACAAAATGCTTCTTCAGGCTTTGGACAAGATAGTGGTACAGCAGAAGTTAACATTACCCTTGATAATGCAGGTGGTAAGTTAATGTCAGATGCGACTCGTAGCGCTGTTGGTAAGCGTATGGCGGTACTGTTCATTGAGAATAAACAACGTATCAGTTACGTTGAAGATCCTGAGACAGGCGCACAAACTGAAGTACGCACACCATATACTGAGTCTGTCGTCATTAATGCAGCGAATATTCAAGCAGTACTGGGTTCACAGTTCCGTATTACTGGTTTAGATTCACCTCAAGAAGCGGCTGAACTAGCTTTAATGCTTCGTGCAGGTGCACTCGCTGCGCCAATGTACTTTGTTGAAGAGCGTGTTATCGGTCCAAGCCTAGGTCAAGAAAACATCGATAAGGGTGTACTATCTACTCAAATTGGATTCATCTTGGTCGCAATTTGGATGGTGGTATTCTTCCGCTTATTCGGTGTCATTGCGAACTTCGCTCTAGTATTCAACTTAGCAATGATCTTGACGGTTATGTCTTGGATCGGTGCTTCATTAACGCTGCCAGGTATTGCAGGTATCGTTATTACCATCGGTATGGCGGTGGATGCAAACGTTCTCATTTGCGAGCGAATACGCGAGGAAATCAAATGGGGGGCATCGCCTAAACAGGCGATTGTTGCAGGTTATGATCGAGCTTATAACACCATCTTTGACTCGAACTTAACCACATTCCTTGTTGCATTTATTCTCTTTGCCATTGGTACTGGTCCGATCAAAGGATTTGCCGTGACACTCATGATTGGTATTGTTTGCTCGATGTTTACTGCGATTACAGTAACGCGTGCAATTGTACAGATCATTTATGGTAAAAAACGTAACTTGAAAAAGTTGAGCATTTAGGAGATCTATCATGACTGAAAATACTCAACTCGAATCAAAACAGTACGGCCGTCCAGACAACGAACGCATTATCCCGTTCATGAAGATTGCAAAACCAGCAGCTTGGCTTTCAATCATCCTGACAATTGCAAGTATCTTCTTTATTGCGACCAAAGGTCTGAATTTAGGACTAGACTTTACTGGTGGTGTTGCAGCTGAATTGAATTATGCCAATCCTGTAAAACCCTCTGAAGTGACGCAAGCATTAAGTAATGCGGGTTTCAATGATGCTGTGGTTCAAACCTTAGGTTCTGAACGAGATTTAATGGTTCGTATGCCCGTACAAGAAGACCTTGAAGCGGAAGATCTAACCAAAGCAATTACCACTGCAGTTCAGTTAGACAATAATCCAGTCACTGTTCCAAAAGTGGATGTTGTTGGTGGTCAAGTCGGAAACGAACTTTACATTAAATCAGCAGGTGCTGTGGCTTTAGCACTGATTATCATGCTGATTTATGTGACGATTCGCTTCGAATTCAAGTTGGCAATGGGTGCAGTTCTATCGCTATTTCACGATATTATCGTGACTCTTGGTATTTTTGCATTGATGCAGTGGCCATTTGACTTAACCGTGCTGGCTGCCCTGCTTGCGATTATTGGCTTCTCATTAAACGATAACATCGTTGTATCTGACCGTATTCGTGAGAACTTCCGTAAAATCCGCGGTGCAGAACCCCTTGAAGTCATTAATATTGCATTGACTGAAACCTTACGTCGTACCATCCACACTTCGATGACGCTATTGCTTGTGGTCGTTGCTATGATGATCATGGGCGGTGATGGTTTGAAATGGTTCTCGATTGCAATGTTTGTCGGCGTTTTTGTCGGAACATATTCTTCGATTTATATCGGTACTGCCTTTGCATTGTGGCGTGGTCTGAACCGCCAAGACTTTATTGTTCAAGTAAAACCTGAATTTGAAGAGGAAGAAGAAATTCCTCAATAAACATTCAATACAAAAAGCCCATCAAATGATGGGCTTTTTTAATGTTGAGTGATTTGAATTTGAGGAATTGCAAAACCACGGCAAGAATATTCACTTCGCCATGCGACTGTCAGCATACAATCCATGATTTCAAAATTCTGATAAGCAAATACCCCTAAGACTGGATGCTCACAAACCCCACCCATTTGTGTGGTATGGGCATTGGTATTCAACTCATTTAAGCTCATGCGGATTCCCATCCCATGTGCCTTCAGAATTGCTTCCTTAATGGTCCAGACTTTAAACCAATAGCGAGAATCAAAATCCAATTCTGCCCATATCGCATATTCCAGTGGATGAAATGCATGTTTGGCTAAGGCTTCGAATCGAATTGATCGATTCAGCTCTTCAATATCCACACCCAAATCTCGAATATGATGTGATGTAACTAAAGCATAATAATGTTGACTATGACTATGGTTAAACTCAAAGTTTGAGATTTTTTTCAAAAAAGGTTTTCCATCTTTCGTTTGGTCAATATCCTCATTTTTTATTGTTTTATTTAATTTACTTCCTAGTAAGCAGTTACGATATTGGTGAATCATTTTTTTTCTAAGACTGATTTCTTCTGTACGTGTGAGATTTTCAGGAACTTGAAAAAAAGAAGAAATTTTAGAAATATCAATTTGAATATGACGGGTCATAATAACGTTCTCAGTGATTCCATTTATCTTAATTTATTCGCATGATAAAAAAAGCCCAAACTTCACATTTGGGCTTTCTGGACTAAATTTACAATTGATTAACCGCGTTTGAACTTCTTCTCGGCTTTCTTAAACTTCTGTACATAACGACGTTTACGTGCCGCAGTACGCTCGTCAATTTGAGATTTACGACCTTCAAATGGGTTTTCTGAAGTTTTAAATTCAATTTTTACAGGTGTACCCTCTAGTTTATACACTTTACGGAACACGTTTTCTAAGTAACGACGATAGTCAGCTGGGGTTTTATCAACTTTATTACCGTGAATCACAATCGTAGGTGGGTTTTGACCACCGATATGCGCATAACGCATTTTAATTGCACGGCCTTGAACTTTAGGTGGATGATGCGCGTCTGTTGCATCTTTTAAGATCTCAGTGATTTTCGCTGGAGATACTTTCAAACGTGAAGATTCATATGCACGATGAATTGAAGGATAAAGCTCACCCACACCTGTACCATGCAACGCAGAAATTAAATGGATTTTTGCCCATGGAATAAAGTCAAAACGACGCTCAACATCCAATTTACATTGTTTGCGATCATATTCTGACATATTGTCCCATTTATTGATCGCAATCACCATCGCACGACCAGCTTCAATCGCATATCCAATCAAATGCAAGTCTTGCTCAACAATACCTTCACGCGCATCAACAACAACAACGACAACATTGGCATCTTTCATTGCTTGTAAAGTCTTTACGATTGAGAATTTCTCAATCATTTCATCCACTTTACCTTTACGACGAACACCGGCAGTGTCAATGAGCGTATATTTTCGACCATCGCGCTCAAATGGAATGTAAATTGAGTCACGTGTAGTACCAGGCTGGTCAAAAGCAACGACACGTTCTTCACCTAACAGGCGATTAACTAATGTTGACTTACCTACGTTCGGACGACCGATAATCGCTAGACGAAGCCCAGTATCTTCATCACGCTGTTCACTTAGGTCATCTTCTGGTACATCTTCAAGCACTTCTTCGAGCATTTGTTGAACACCACGCCCATGGCTGGCAGCCACTTGCATCGGTTCACCCATACCCAACTTAAAGAACTCAACCAATGCTGCCTCTGCATGGACACCATCGACTTTGTTGGCAACTAAAAATACTTTTTTACCGAGTGAACGCAACTCACGCGCAATCTGTTCATCGGATGCTAAAAGACCTGCACGCGCATCAACAACAAAGATGATCATATCTGCTTCATGAATCGCAGTTTTAGACTGCTCTGCCATGTAAGAGTCGATCCCACCTTCGTTTTCGCCGATACCACCAGTATCTACAACGATAAATGATTTATTTTGATAAACTGCATCACCATATTTACGGTCACGAGTAAGACCGGCAAAGTCTGCAACAAGCGCGTCACGACTTTTGGTAATCTGGTTAAACAGCGTTGATTTTCCGACGTTCGGACGACCAATGAGCGCAATAACGGGTTTCATAGATTAACCTTTAACAAGATCAGCCAACTCAATTGGCCTGAACATCAGAAACTGTGGAAGAAGTTAGACGAATCATCTACTTAAAAATAAAAATGTCGGGGTCTGAAAATTCAACACCCCGAACTTAAAATATGTATTCAGCGACTAGTTTACCATAAGCAGAGAAAAAATTAACGATTCTGCCAAATTGTAAGTGCGCCTGTACGTGTCACTGAGTAAAGCTGATTGTTCACTACACGCAACGAACGTACTTCACCACGCGTTTTTTCACGCCCAACAAGTTGACCATTTTTAGGATCTACAAGGTGGAGTACACCCTCATAATCACCTACCACTAAATACTGACCTAACATTACGGGGTTGCTTAATTGACGGTTAAGCAATTGATCATTATTCCATAATGGCTGACCCGTCACCAGATCAAACGATACAATTTTACCATCTGTTTGCGTGACGAATACTTGGCGACCTGCAACTTCAGCACGGTTAATACTACTTGCATCTTCACTCCAAATCACACGTTGTGAAACTAGATCTAGTACAGTGACTTGACCTTGATAGCTGGTGGTTACAACCAATTGTCCTGCAACAATTGGATCTGCATCCACATCAACTAAACGCTGTATATCAGAACGACCATCGCTGACTGCCACACGTCTTTGCATACGCAAAGTTCCAGTGAGACTATCAATTGCGTATACGTATGCATTTGACGAGGCCACTAAAACTGTTCGTGGGTCTAAGCGCACAGGTGAAGCTTGACCACGTAAGCTCAATTGTTCGTTTGGCATACGATAGGTCCACACTTGTTGACCTGTTTTTTCATCCAGACCAAACACCGTACCGTCATTTGCAACAACGATCACTCGACCAGTCTGAATAAGCGCCGCACTCAAAATTGCACCGCTTAATTGCGCAGTCCAACGGATATCACCCGTTTTTTGATCAAGAGCAAACAGCTGACCTTTCTTGTTGCCGACGATTACTAATCCGTTGGCCGCTTCAACACCTGAACTTAAACCAAGCTTTGTAACTTGTTTTTCCCAGACACGCTGCTTACCTTGATATGCAGAAACCTGTCCCTTAGGATCTAAAAAGTATAAAACACCTTGATCATTCGCCATTCTCAAACGCAATGGATCAGCAGCATCCGTCGCTGAAACATTATGTGAAAAAATAGGTGCTAAGCTCACCGATTGCTGAATTTTAGGCAACGGATTAGGTTTCACCTTTTCTTCTTTCACCGTATTGCTTGTACACGCCATTAGTGCACACGACAATGTCGCTAGAACAAAAGAAATTTTATACTTTCTATCCATTAAGACTCATCCGTTTGTATATCTAAAATTGGGCGCTCAATTTCAGGATCATCTACTAATATGCCAACACTTTCGAGTTTAATTTGTAAGATTTGGCGTTCTTGTTTAGTTGCAATTAAGTTATCCCACGCGCTCTGATAAGCTTTTTTCGCATTTTCAATATCATTCTTAGCAATATAAATATCGCCACGTGCTTCATCTACAGTTGTTTTGAAAGCGGGCAAAGTCAAACCAGACAATGTTTTTAAAGCTTCATCATATTTTTTTTGTGCCAGTTGAGCATCTGCTAAACGAAGCTTAATGATGTGTTGTAAACCTTCATCTTTGATTTGAGCATTTTCAATTTTTTTCAATTCACGTTCAGCTTTGGCATAATTCTCTTGGTCATAAGCCAATTTTGCCATTACAAATTGCGTTTGAACCGCATGAATCGAATCAGGATTTTCTTTTACAATTTTTTCAGCAGTTCCATCCAAAGCAGTCGCTACTTTAGGATCAGTTGTTGCAGCTTTCGCTTCATCAACCAAGAGCTGTACTTTAGCAGTCTGTATTTGATCTTCTGCTGCGTTTTTCTTTTTCCAATATTCCCATCCGAAAAAGGCGATCAGGGCAAGAAGAATCAGCGTAATCAACGCCGATCCATATTTCTTAAAAAACGACTTCGCTGTATGCAGTTGTTCTTCGTCAGTCATTGCGCTCATATGATCGCCCTTTCCTTATGTTCTTAAATTTATTTTGAAGATAGTTTATCAATGATGAACGGCACAATGTCATTGACCGCTACTTGTGTCTGCTCTGCTGTAGCTAACTCTTTGACTGAAAGTTGTTGCGCCTCAGCTTCACGCTCACCAAAGATTAAGGCATAAATTGCACCAGACTGATCCGCTTTTTTCATTTGACTTTTCATCGAGCCTTGAGAGCCGACTTTCAGACGCACTGAACTGCTTGCAGCTTCAAATTGATCTCGGATTTGTTCAGCTAGAACTAAAGCTTTGCCTTGCGTCGCAGGATCTGCAAGTAAAAATACTTCACAATCACGTACTGGTGTATTGTCTTCTACTTGTTCTAAAAGAAGCAATAAACGCTCAATACCCATTGCAAAACCAACCGCAGGAACCGATTGATCTGGTTTACCTTTTAACTGACCCACTAAACCATCATAACGACCACCAGCACAAACCGTACCCTGTGAACCGAGATGTGTCGTCGTCCATTCAAATACAGTTTTATTATAGTAATCCAAGCCACGAACCAACTTTTGGTTAATGACAAATGAAATACCTGCATCAGTTAGATATTGCTGTAATTGTTGGAAATGTGCCAGCGTCTCCTCACCCATAAAGTCATGAAGTTTAGGCGCATTTTCTAAAATGCTTTGAGTTTTTGCATCTTTAGAGTCCAAAATACGCAGTGGATTCGTCGTTAAACGACGCTGCGAATCTTCATCTAAATCTGACTTATGTGATTCTAAAAACTCAACCAAGGCTGCACGATAAGCTGCACGCTCATCTGACTCACCTAAAGTATTAAGCTCTAATTGAACTTTGTCCGCAACACCCATCCGTTTCCACAGACGCGCAGTCATCAAAATCAGTTCAGCATCTTGATCAGGAGTTGCAACACCAAACGTTTCCACACCAAATTGATGGAATTGACGGTAACGACCTTTTTGCGGTTTTTCATAACGGAACATCGGTCCAATATACCAAACACGCGGTGTCGCACCACGAAGCAAATTGTGTTCGAGCATAGCACGTACACAACCCGCAGTACCTTCAGGACGTAAGGTCAAAGACTCAGGAGGATTACCTTTATCTAAGAACGTATACATCTCTTTTTCAACGATATCCGTTGCATCACCAATAGAACGCTTGAACAAGTTTGTCTGTTCAACCATCGGCAAACGAATTTGTTGATAGCCATAGGCATCCATCAAACCAGACAGATGCTGTTCAAGACGTCTCCAAGCTGGGGTTTGCGTTGGGAGAATGTCATTAAAACCTTTGATTGCGACGATTGAACTCATGATCTACTCAGAAAAACCTGTGCGAATAATCTCTTTTGATTTAGCTTTTTCAAGCTCGTTAACACGTTGACGAACCATATTTTCGATTTCATCAACCAATTGATTTGTGTCAATTAAATGACTCTTTTCACCATTACGATACACCAGTGAACGTGGACTTGCACCCACTACACCAATATCAGCTTCTTTAGCTTCACCAGGACCGTTGACTTTACACCCGATGACAGAAACATCCATTGGAGTACGTACATCTTCCAAACGCTCTTCAAGCATTTGCATCACTTTGATGACATTAAATTCTTGACGTGAACAACTTGGGCAAGCAATAAAGTTAATACCATTTGAACGTAAGCCCAAAGATTTAAGAATATCAAAACCAATTTTGATTTCTTCCTCAGGTTCCGCTGCTAATGAAATTCGCATGGTGTCGCCAATGCCTTCCATTAACAATCCGCCCAGTGCAATTGCCGACTTCACCGAACCAGTACGGTAAATTCCAGCTTCAGTCACCCCTAAATGTAAAGGATTGTCAATTTGTTGTGACAACAAACGATAAGCATCCATCGTCAAAAAGACATTCGATGCTTTCACTGACACTTTAAACTCTTGGAAATCCAAACGATCTAAAATATCAATATGACGCATTGCTGACTCAAGCAAAGCTTGACCTGTTGGCTCACCATATTTCTTTTGAATATCTTTTTCGAGAGAGCCTGCATTGACTCCAATTCGCATTGAAATATCGTTGTGACGAGCCGCAGCAACCACTTCACGAATCTTTGCTTCTGAACCGATATTCCCTGGGTTAATACGCAGACAATCTGCACCCAAATCTGCAACAGCCAAAGCAATTTTATAGTCAAAATGGATATCGGCAACGAGTGGAACTTGCACTTGTTTACGGATTTCTCCAAAAGCAGTAGCGGCTTCCATACTCGGTACAGACACACGCATAATATCCGCACCAGCATCCACACAACGTTGAATTTGTGCAACTGTTGCAGCTACATCACACGTTTCAGTATTGGTCATGCTTTGAATACTGATTGGCGCATCGCCACCCACATACACAGAACCTACGCGAATTTTACGCGTTGGTTTGCGTCGAATCGGATTCTCGATCATCGTTTTACCTTTAACCCATTAACGTGATAAACGGAATTCAGCTTTTCCGTTTACGGTATATGGTGACAATGAAATATTTTCATTATTTAAACTCAATGAAACGGCTTGAGCATCATCTAATCGAATTTGGAATGGAGACTGTCCATTCAAACTAATCGCAGTTGATTGGCGTCCAGTTGCTAAAACTTTACCCGTACTGTCCACAATGTGTACTGATGTAGGGCGGCTAAAACTGAGATTCATCGTATCGCCTGATACTGCTTCAGTCGTGCCTGTACCATTGTTTAAGGTCAGAATTTGGACATTGTTGGATTGATTCGTATCAGAGTTTGACGAATCGCCTTTAGCCGCCCATTTTTGGATTGCGGAGATTAATAGCCAAGCCACGCCCAAAATAATTAACGCAATCACGATGCGTTTAATCCACTTGCGATTACGTACGCTTTTCGAGCCAGGAAGTTTCCCCATAATTTTAATTGGAGAATTGTTCAAAGCATGATTTGGCAGTAAACCTGTATCATTTTGATAGATTTCATCAAAACGTTGAATCAAAGCAGAGGCATCAACTTTGAGATACTTCGCATACGAACGATAATATCCCTTAATGAAAGTCGCTTCTGGCAACGATTTGTATTCGTCTTGCTCTAACGCTTCAAGCGTTTTTACTGGCATTTTCAAATCACCAGCAACTTTGACCAGATCACGTTGTTGAGAAATACGGATTTGACGCAAATACTCGCCAGGGCGTTGAATATTTCCTAAAGCATTAGGTGCTACGTTTGAACCAGTAGGTTGCTGTGAATTAGGATTTACTTCCATACGGCCTCAGTATTGAACTGTAATTGCAAATAACGTTGAAATTCTTGACTATTTGGAAATAAAGTACGCAACTGATTCACCAGCACATACATTCCCGTTCTATCACCATTGGCACGTGCGATACGTAAACCAATCCAGAGTGCTCGCGCACCTTGATTTTGCTGGCCAACTTTGAGTACAAATTGCTCATATAGCTGACGCGCGGCAATATTATTCTTTTGCAGATAAAATATCTCTGCTAACTCTATCATTGAAACAGTCGAGTCACGATTGACTTGCAGTGCTTGTTTGAACGTTTTTTCAGCATTCGGTATATCCCCTAGAATGAGATAAATCCGCCCAAGGTTTTCTAATGCACGATGACGTTGGTCATATCCAAGCGTTGCGCCTGCAATTGAAAGCTGTTTAACAGCATCATTATATCGCTTCACTTGATACAAATACGTACCATAGTTGTTACGTGCTTGCGCATTTTTAGGATCAATTGATATCGCACGAGAAAAATAATGATCTGCACGTTGCATGTTGATGTCACTTCCTTCTTGCTGAAGCAACACCCCCATCATCATATTTGCAGTTGAATCGCGCGAATTAACCTCTAATGCCTGATCAAGCACACGTTTGGCAGCATCTAAATTCCCATTCCGAATATATTCAGCCGCCATTTGGGTACGAACTTTCACTGATTTCTCAGGATCCTTTTTGCTCGTATCGCCACTGGTAGTTTGGCATCCAAAGAAAAGCAATCCAGATAAAGCGACTGTCATCGTCATGACTATTTTTTTATACATCGGCTTGCTCAAATGATGCCTCCCTCTTTTTAATCATTCACATCTAAATGATACAACTAGCCTTGTGAACGCATAATTTCATTACGTTCTAGCACTTTTTTCTTCCATTGTTCTGCACGACGAGTACGGTCAGCCACTTGACCTACCAATTGACCACAAGCTGCGTCAATATCATCCCCACGTGTCTGACGAATCGTACACACAAAACCAGCATCAGACAAAGTTTTTTGGAAAGAAATGATGCGATTTCGGCTCGAACGCCCGTATGGTGCATGTGGGAATGGATTAAATGGAATCAAGTTAATTTTACTTGGTAAATTTTTCAACAACTTAATCATCTGCTGTGCATGTTCAGGATGATCGTTGACTCCGTCTAACATGACATACTCAATTGTGACATGCTTACGTGCACTTTCATTACCATCTTTAGTGATGTAACGCTGACACGCTGCAATGAGTTGGTCTAACGGATATTTTTTATTAATTGGTACTAATTCGTTACGTAACTCATCATTGGTTGCATGCAATGAAATTGCAAGCGCAACATCAATATCTTGAGCCAATTGATCTATCTTCGGCACAACCCCTGAAGTTGACAGTGTGACACGGCGTTTAGACATTCCATAGGCGAAATCATCAAGCATGATACGCATTGAGTTAAGCACAGCATCATAGTTCAGTAATGGCTCGCCCATACCCATCATTACCACGTTGGTCACAGAACGCTCACGCTCAGCAACAGGCACATCTTCCATATAGGAATAGTTCGCCATCCACAACTGACCAATGATTTCAGGCTGTGTTAAATCGCGTTGGAAACCTTGTTTTCCTGTTGAACAGAACGAACAGTCCAAAGCACAACCGACTTGTGATGAAATACATAAGGTTTTACGCGAACCCGTTTTATCCTCAGCAGGAATCAGTACTGTTTCAACCAAAGAACCCGCACCATCACCTACACGGAATACCCACTTACGTGTTCCATCTTTAGAAAAGTTTTTATGCACGACTTCTGGTGCTTTAATTTCACAAATCTTTTCAAGTTTTTCACGTAATTTCCCTGAAATATTGGTCATTTCAGCAAAATCAGTAACGAAGAACTGATGAATCCATTTCATCACCTGACCCGCACGGAACTTTTTCTCCCCCATATCCTCAAAGAATTTTTCCATTTGCGGACGTGACAGGCCAAGTAAATTCACTTTCTGTACAGTATCAGCCTGCTGTACTTGAACAGTAGTGGGCTGTTGTTCATCTAAATTGACGGATGAAGCGACAACTTCAGAATTCATGAGTATTACCTAAACCATAATGTGGGATAAAAGAACATGCTCAATTTTCAAGCAATAAAATCTTTCAGAAATAAAAAAACCAGATAAGCAGTATAGCACTTATCTGGTTTGAATACTGCGAATTAACGAGTACGTGGAGCGATCTCAGTTTGAGCGAAGAAGTAGTTAACTTCACGATCAGCAGATGCTACAGAGTCAGAACCGTGAGCAGCATTTTCGTCGATGCTTACAGCGAAGTCAGCGCGGATTGTACCTGGAGCAGCTTCTTTAGGGTTAGTAGCGCCAAGGATGTCACGGTGAGCAAGAACTGCGTTTTCACCTTCAAGAACTGATACAACAACTGGACCAGAAGTCATGAACGCAACGAGGTCAGCAAAGAAACCACGTTCTTTGTGCTCAGCATAGAAGCCTTCAGCTTCAGCTTGAGTTAAATGTTTCATTTTAGTCGCAACGATTTTAAGACCAGCTTTTTCGAAACGAGCAAAAATGTCACCGATGTGGTTTTTAGCAACTGCATCTGGTTTAACGATAGATAAAGTACGTTCAATAGCCATGATTGGCTCCTTTAGTCAAATTGACATGAAAATTTTGGCGCATTATACCGAATAATGCGCGATTATCTGCTTTTCGCGTGTAAAAAAATGGTTTTTTTCGATCGATGAATTATCGAGCTTCGTCAATCCAAGCCATTTGAATTGCTTCTAACAATCCTTCTGTTGATTTGTTTGGATCATCTTCAAACTCTGGAAGCGCACAAACCCATGCATGAAGATCAGTAAAACGGATCCATTGTGGATCTACATCTGGATGGGCTTCATACAGTTCAATTGCGATATCAAGGGTGTCTGTCCAACGTAAACCCATACTTATTCCTAAATCATCTTTGGTGAATTCATGGCTTAATTTTAGCAAAAAGCAAATCAAGACGTACAATTATATTGCTTTTGTACGCCTTATCATGCAATCAACATACCCTCACAATATGATATTCAATGCTGGAGCAGCCAAGATAATACCACTAGCAACCGTCGCCCCAATTAAGGCACCAACTAAAACATCAGTTGGGTAATGCAATCCCAATACCATGCGCGACAACGCAACCAAAATGGTAAATGGCATCATCATCACCAGCAAGACAGGCTCTACATAACCCAATACGATTGTTGCCATTACTGCATGCAATGTATGACCAGAAGGAAAGCTAAAATGATCTAGTGGTCTTTCGCCAATATGAATAACTTGGTGAACTTGGTATGGTCGTGGACGTACTGTTTTTGTTTTTAAAATTTTATAAATCAGCGTACCTAACGAAGCAGCAACAACAATATATAAAATTTGAATAGTGTATTGCGGTCCTTGCAGTAGCCACACCAACGCCACCATCATGTACCAAAAAACGCCATCTCCGAGCCGACTAATAATTTTAAATATGAGCGCAATACTTTGTGTATGCGATAGATTATTGAAATAGAGACATCCTCTTAGATCAAGATCGAGTATTTTTATTTTGGTATTTTTAAAATTCATTTCACTCTACTCCTATCGTTCAGGCCGTGAGCGTTTTCTGCTGCACGACACGATAAAATGCATGTTCGAGTTGTTGAGCTGGATGTTGCCATCCGACTTGTTGTACTTTTTTCATTGCTTGCATCCCCATTGCATGCAAGCGTTTGTTCTGGGGCAGATTAACAATATATTGAACCAAAGTTGCAGGCTCACCCAAAGGTGCTAACCATGCTGTTTCCGCATCTAAATACTGCTTAGCACAAGCATAATCATAAGCAACGACAGGCAATGCACTCGCCATCGCTTCAAGCACGACATTGCCAAATGTCTCTACTTGACTGGCAAAAACAAATACATCTGCGCTTGCAAATGATTCAGCAAGATTTGTACCACTTAAGCTTCCAGTAAAGATGATATCGGTATGTTTGCTCTGACGAACCAAACGCGAATAATCGGGCCCATCCCCCACGATGACCAACTTAAATCTGCGCGTTGTTTGTGTTTTAAGTTTTAAATAGGCATCAATTAACACCTGAATTTCTTTTTCAGGTGAAACACGACCAACATAAAGTAGCACAGTTGTATTTTCACAAGCATCCCATTGTCGTCTGAGTTGCACACTTCGAAAAGTAGGTGAAAACTTTTCAACATCCACCCCAGTTTTAATCACTTCAACTTGACATGTAACACCAAAGCTACGTATCGCATCAGCCGAGTCCTGACTTGGCACACAGGTCAATTGCGTATTGTTATGAAACCATTTGAGATAGTGCTGAATCGGCTTGACCATAAAAGCAAGATCATAAAACCGACTAAAGTCATGAAAAGCAGAATGAAAACCGCTACTCACAGGAATCTTTTTGTTTTTTGAGAGCTGAAGTACCGCTAAACCTAATGGTCCTTCCGTCACGATATGCACCAAATCTGGTTGAAATTCATCAAATGCTTTAGCCACTTTGCCATACTGTGGCCAGCCAAATTGCATATGGGCATATTTCGGAATGGTTTGACCATTCACCAAACACTCACGGTTCGGAGAAAATTCCGAACATATTTGTTTTTGTGAAGGTCGTACCAATAGAATTTTGTGACCAAGCTTCTGTAGACCTTTGCAAATCTGTAGTAAAGACAATGAAACACCATTCAGCTCTGGTGGCCATGTCTCCGTAACGACAGCTATTTTTAATCTAGATCGCCCCAATTGCTCAAGCACCGATACATCCCGATCGGAGTTTTGATTTTTAAATTTTAGCCTCTGGTGATCATATTGCGTTGTCGATCTAGGCAATACAGTGTCCATGATTCCCATCATCACACCTCTTTTGTATTTTTTTCATACTTTTACTTTAGAGATGGATCATTTCATTATGATGATGATTTCATTAAATACTTGTCATAATTAGAATAGATGACTGATTCACCGACCACCCTCAAACACGCGACAAGAAACTACGAATTCAAAATAATTTAGTGAAATAAAGTACGATGCACAGCAAAAAATAACGCTTGCTCAAAATCAATAACAGGTTTCAACCATCCTGTTGCAGCAACTGCAAGATGCGCTTTCTCACCCATTATTTTTAAATCGGGTTGATTCAATGTTGCTGTCATTGCTCGTTCGAACATATCTAGATCACCGAGAGGGATCAGCCATCCCGTTTCATTGTGCACAACATGCAGTTTGGCACATGCATAATCATAAGCCACCACAGGCAAGCCACTTGCCAATGCTTCAAGCGCGACATTTCCAAAGGTTTCAACTTTACTTGGAAAGATAAACACATCTGCACTGGCATATGCACAAGCCAAGTCTTCGCCAGTCAAACTTCCCATAAAAATAATATCAGGGTGATGATTCGCAAGGGCTTCAAGCCTTACTCGATCTGGTCCATCTCCGACAATGACCAATTTAGTATAATGTTCAACCTCACCTTCCATTTTCAAAAAAGTCCGAATAATCAGGTCTACTTCCTTTTCAGGTGACAACCGACCAACGGAAATCAGCACTCGTGTATGCTCATTTGCAGTCCATTGCTCTCTCGATAACTTCGATCTTTTATTCGGATTAAATAATTGGGTATCAACACCTCTCCCCACCACCCTTAACTCACCGCTTACTCCCATTTGTTTTAAAGCATGCTGTGTATCTAAACTTGGCACACAAGTCACGTCTGTCTTATTGTGAAACCATGTTAAATATTTTGAGATAGGTTTAACGAGAAAAGGAAAATCAAAGTATCGACTAAACTCTTGAAAGGCAGAGTGAAAACCACTTGAAACAGGAATATTCTGAGACTTAGCTACCATTAGACTCGCAAATCCCAATGGTCCCTCTGTCACAATATGCACAATATCTGGCTGAAATACCTCAACCGCTTTTGAGATTTTAGAAAACTGTGGCCAACCGAACTGTAAGGTGGGATATTTCGGAATCGCCTGAGCATGCACCCAACACTCTGCATCAGGTTTAAACCGTTTACATTTCACTTTGGGTTGGGGACGAATCAACAAAATTTGATGACCTCGCTTCTGCAAACCCAGACATAAATTCATCAGTGAGTTTGCAACACCATTAATCTCTGGTGACCATGTCTCAGTCACAATGGCAATTTTTAATTGAGGATGTCGTTTAGGCTGATCAGCATCAGGAAGATGAATAAAATCCTCAAATGACGTATTTTTTTTAATGTCCAATAATTCAAATAATTTTTTTTGTTGTGTTACTTGTAAATTTAGGAGTGCCATCATCACACCTTTTATTCATGCTATGCCTAAAATTTATAAGAACATAATGTCAATATGATGATGGTTTCATGACAGCCTTGTCATAAGGCTCATTCAGATTTTCACATTTTTAAGGCTCTTGCTCTTGAACACGATCTACATCGCTGCCTAGCTCATTCGCTTGCTCTTGACCAGAGTTAACTGGTGGTTCTTCAATCCGTTTTTCCAAGTTTTCTCCTTGAAGAGCCACAGAGGATTCTGATGATGTCCGATCTGCTAATTGTTTAGTTTCTTAATCAGCATTAACTGCAACTGGTTTCAAAATGCCTTCAACAATTGTATAAACCTGTCCATTAGAAAAATCAATGTGCTGTTTACCACCATGTAACAGTGGGAATCCAACGATTTGCTCGTACTGCTCTGCACGTTTAAATTTTTGTTGAACAGAATCATAAATCCAGTAAATAAAACGACGATCTTGAAGCGTTTTATTCGATGCCTTATTTTAGTAGATGGAAAATAATGTCTGATTTAAAATTGATATTAAGCGATCATTTTCCTTATCTCTCTAAAGTTGGCACAACGTACTCAAAAATATTTTCTTTTAGGATTCTTACTTTTCCTGAACTGTCTTTTTCCAAGGAAATACCGATCCCTTTTGGGTACGATTCAGAGAATAGATAAATTTTCTCTGAATCTATTTTAATTTTTTCAACCCTTTGATTAAATAAATTTAAATGTGTGAAGCATTTTTTTTGAGTTGACCATACACAAGCTATATTTGGACAATCATCTCCATCACGAACATAAAATAAATTATGATTCTCTCCTTCTATGAGGCGTTCACGCTTAACTTCAATAGAATTATTAGCAATATTTCGTAAAACTTCTACAAGATTATTATTTTTTTTAATTTCGTCAAAAATCCAATTCTTACTAAAATTAATAAAAGCTCTATTTTGACCATAAGCTTTAATTTCATAATGAGTAGCCACACTCAGCAATAGGGATGTTTTCATTAAACATGTGTCATCATATAAAGACATATGCTCAAAAAATTGAAATTTCTCAACCAGCTTCTTATATTCCTTGAAATTATGTTCTTCAGTATTTAGGAAACAATTTATTAGCAATAATTGTAAAATTTCATCAGGTATAAGACTCCTAACGATATTTGAATACTTTTTCTTTGTTAAATAATCATCAAGCCCATTATCAATATTTTTTAATATTTGATATAAAAAAATAAAGAGTGTTGTAACCTCTCCATCTTCGATAATTTTTTCACGTTTTACTCTATTTGATTCATAATTAATGATTAACTTTGAAAATAGAGCTTCTACTTTTACTGGGTAGAGTAATCCAATTTTTCGAGATAACTCTGAAAGCAATGTACTAAATAAGCTATCAAATTGTTGCAATGATTGTGTTTTCAATTGTTCATTCATTATAACTTTGGAATCTTCATGAGCCTGAGCTGACCTTTCCAAGGTTTTCCTAGTTTCAGCCAATTCCTCACGATTTAGTTCTAACTGCTCTTCTGTCTTATTTAATTGTTTGCGTTGTAAATCAAGCGTAATTAAAAGAGCCATAAAACTAAAAAATCCAAGTATTGGATTGATGGTTCCACCAACATAGTCACCAAATGCTCCCCAATTCCCAACTTCAGATGAAATCGGATTATTTTTAAAATTGAGCCAATATGTAATTAGAACGGCTACAACTAATAAGCAAGCAATCCCAAACACCATATCCAAAGGATCTATTTTTTTCTTTTGTTTATTATCATTCATAAAAAAACCCCGCTTTCGCAGGGTTTTTTATAGCATAAAAATCAGCTAGATAAGAAAATTAGTTTTTCTCTTTATCAACGATTTTGTTTGCTTGAATCCAAGGCATCATCGCACGCAATTTAGCACCAGTTACTTCGATACCGTGAGCAGCGTTTTGACGACGACGAGCAGTCATAGATGGGTAGTTTAATGCACCTTCTTGGATGAACATCTTCGCATATTCACCAGATTGAATACGCTTAAGCGCATTACGCATCGCTTCACGAGACTGTTCGTTGATTACTTCAACGCCAGTTACATATTCACCGTACTCAGCATTGTTAGATACAGAGTAGTTCATGTCCGCAATACCGCCTTCGAACATTAAGTCAACGATCAATTTAAGTTCGTGTAGACATTCGAAGTAAGCCATTTCTGGTGCATATCCAGCTTCAACAAGAGTTTCGAAGCCCATTTTAACCAATTCAACAGCACCACCACAAAGAACTGCTTGCTCACCGAAAAGGTCAGTTTCAGTTTCTTCACGGAAAGAAGTTTCGATAATACCTGTACGACCGCCACCAACACCTGAAGCGTAAGAAAGCGCAAGGTTACGTGCATTACCAGAAGCATCTTGGTGAATCGCGATAAGATCAGGAACACCTGAACCACGTTGGTATTCAGAACGTACAGTGTGACCAGGTGCTTTTGGAGCAACCATGATTACGTCTAAGTCAGCACGTGGAACAACTTGGTTATAAAGAACAGAGAAACCATGAGCAAATGCAAGAGTAGCACCTTGCTTGATGTTTGGCTCAATTACATCACGGTAAAGTTGAGCTTGGAATTCATCTGGAGTCAAGATCATTACTACGTCAGCTTGAGCTACAGCAGCAGGAACTTCAGCAACTTTAAGACCAGAATTTTCAGCTTTTTTCCAAGAAGCAGAACCAGCACGTAAACCAACAGTTACGTCAACGCCAGAATCTTTAAGGTTAAGCGCGTGAGCATGACCTTGTGAACCGTAACCAATGATTGCTACTTTCTTAGATTGAATGATAGATAAGTCGCAGTCTTTATCATAAAAAATTTGCATTGCTGTCTCCGCTAAAATGCTTTGGCTTCCGTTTGATTAGCGAATGTTAATGTGGTTCGCCAACCCCCTCCTCTCGGAGGAGGGAAGAATTTGTTAATAAAAAATTAGATTGTTAAAACTTTTTCGCCACGTGCGATACCAGATACACCTGAACGTACAACTTCAAGAATGGTATTCTCTGCCAAAGCATCAATAAAACCATCAATTTTCTCAGTTGTACCCGCGATTTGAATCGTGTAAGTCGTTGGTGTTACATCCACGATTTGTCCGCGGAAGATATCTGCTGTGCGTTTAATTTCAGCACGCGCAGAACCCAAAGCTTTTACTTTGATTAACATCAATTCACGTTCAATGTGTGAACCTTCAGAAAGGTCAACCACTTTAACCACTTCAACAAGTTTGTTGAGTTGTTTTGTGATTTGCTCAATCTTGTGATCATCACCATAAGTCGTCAATGTCAAACGAGACATTGTTGGGTCTTCTGTCGGCGCAACGTTCAAAGTTTCAATGTTATAGCCACGTTGTGAGAACAAACCCACTAAACGTGAAAGCGCGCCAGATTCGTTCTCAATGAGAACAGAGATGATATGTCTCATGCTGTGCGCTCCCCTTTAGATAACCACATATCTGTCATAGATTGACCCGCGATTAACATCGGATAAACATGCTCAGTACGGTCAACCATCACGTTGATGAATACACATTTATCATTAATCGCCATTGCTTCTGCAAGCTTCGATTCAAGCTCATCGGCATGATCAATTTGAATACCTACATGTCCGTAAGCTTCCATCAACTTCGCAAAGTCAGGCAATGACTCAACATATGAACTTGAGTGACGACCTTCATAATTCATATCTTGCCATTGTTTCACCATACCTAAAGCACGGTTGTTTAAGCACAAGATTTTAACATTTAGGCCATATTGCTTACATGTTGAAAGCTCTTGGATACACATCTGAATGGATGCTTCACCTGTAATACAAACAACTTGTTGGTCAGGGAATGCAAGCTTAGCCGCCATCGCATATGGAAGACCAACACCCATCGTGCCTAAGCCACCTGAGTTAATCCATTGACGTGGACGTGTGTATTTGTAATACAACGCACCAAACATCTGATGTTGACCAACGTCAGAAGTGATGATTGCTTGGCTGTTCGTTACTTTATCTAAAGCTTGAACAACTTGTTGAGGTTTCATCGTACCGTCAGTTGGTTTTTCATATTTCAAACCATGAACCTGACGCCACTCATTGATTTGTTTCCACCAATCCGCAATAGCTTCAGGGTTCGGCTTAGAAATATTCAGCTGTTTTAATTGCGCTAACATTTCTTGAAGAACTGGCTCTACCGCACCCACGATTGGGATATGCGCCATGATTGTTTTTGAAATCGTCGCAGGATCGATATCAATGTGAATCACTTTCGCATTTGGACAGAATTTTGCAGGATTATTGGTTACACGGTCATCGAAACGCGCACCAACACATAGAATCACATCAGCGTGACCCATGGTCATGTTCGCTTCATATGTCCCATGCATACCCAACATACCAATAAATTGAGGATCATTACCAGGGAATGCACCTAGCCCCATCAATGTATTGGTTACTGGATAACCCAATAGATGTGCTAATTCAGTCAATAAATGTGATGCATTGCCTTGAACAACACCACCACCCGTATAAATAATAGGACGTTTAGCATTGATCAATTCATCAATAGCTTTGCGGATCTGACCAGTATGACCACGGTGTGGCGGCTGGTAAGAGCGCATTTTTACTTTTTCAGGATATTCGTATGCAAATTTTTCAGCAGGGTTTGTTGCATCTTTTGGAATATCAACAACCACAGGACCTGGACGACCTGATGACGCGATATAGAAAGCTTTTTTAATAACCGCTGGAATTTCACTCGCATGACGCACTTGGAAACTGTGTTTCACGATTGGACGAGAAATACCCACCATATCCGTTTCTTGGAATGCATCTTCACCAATCAAATGGCTTGCAACCTGACCAGACAAAATCACCATTGGGATTGAGTCCATGTAAGCTGTCGCGATTGGTGTCACAGTGTTAGTCGCACCTGGACCCGAGGTCACCAGTACAACACCTGTCTTACCTGTTACGCGCGAGTATGCATCTGCCATATGACCAGCAGCTTGCTCATGACGCACGAGGTAATGATTAATTTTGTCTTGTTTGAATAGCGCGTCGTAAATGTGTAAAACTGCGCCGCCTGGATATCCAAAAACATGTTCAACGCCTTCGTCCGCCAATGCGCGAACAAGCATTTCACCACCAGATAAAAGTTCCAACGTATTCACCCTAATCTTATTTCCACGACGGTTATGGGAGACATAAGTCGTGTTTCATTCATTCGTTTGTATGCACTGTTATAGCACACATATTTCATCGTTTTTGCTGCAATAATAAAATTTTTCGATCACAACCGTTTGAGTTGCGACTGCATATTCAACATGTTGGGATAAACATATTTCTGCTATTTCATTGTCTCGGCTTAGAGACAACGTTATTGCAAGCCATGATATTTATTCGAAGGGTGATCGAACAAAACATATAAAACTAGAGCAGCATTTTTAGTTTTTTCACGACCAAAGTCAAGGTTTGCCGAAACCTTTTTATTGTTTATTTACCAACCGATTATTTTTCAAACGATAACTTTTGGTTGGATGATTTATAAAAAAAATTTCAAACACTTATTTTTAATATTTATATAAAACAATTTATACGCAAAATGATTTTTTTGATTAAAATAAAACCAATTAATCTTCATCAGTTTCTCGCAAAATACTGCGATATAAACGTGTAAAAAAACTCATTCCCCTCTTATTTCTTTATAGGTGAAGTCATGAATTCACTAGCATCATCTTTAAAACTTTCTTGTTTAGCATCAACGGTCGTTTTCGTTTCTATTTGTTCATCTATGGTGCAGGCAAAAGAATATTACAAATGGGTCGATCAAAATGGTTCAACCCACTACACCACCACCCCACCACCAAAATCAGCAAAAAAGAAAGGGAAAGTTGAAACGTATGGTTGGAAAGCACCAACAACATCTGTCAATACAAATACAAACCAGAGCGAAGCTCCTCAAACCTCACAGACTCAAACGATACCAACGCAACAGCAAACAAAGAGTGCTTCAAATACTGAGTCACAAAACACAAATGCTGCTCCATTAAGCGAAACTCAAGTTTCAAATGAGTGAATTTGTCTTTTTGATCTTAATTTAAGTTTTGCATCCATTTTCAGTCTGTAAAATTCACTTTTAGGTGCTTTTTGCGCTATGCTGTGCGCTAAATTTTTTAACCGTTCTCTTGTATTACGTATATGACTACTCACATTGACTCTGAATACCAAGCCAGTGCGATTGAGCCCCAAGTTCAACAGGACTGGGAATCTCGCAAAGCCTTTAAAGTTGCCGACACTGTAGAAGGTCCACGTCGATATATCCTCTCGATGTTCCCTTACCCAAGTGGCAAACTGCATATGGGTCATGTACGTAACTACACGATTGGTGACGTGATCAGCCGCTTCCACCGTCTCAAAGGTGAAACTGTATTACAACCTATGGGTTGGGATGCGTTTGGTTTACCTGCTGAAAATGCTGCGATTGCACACCAAGTTGCACCGGCAAAATGGACCTTCGAAAATATCGATTACATGCGTAATCAGCTTAAAAAATTAGGTCTTGCGGTTGATTGGGATCGTGAATTTGCAACGTGTACACCAGAATATTATCGCTGGGAACAATGGTTATTCGTTCAGCTTTATAAAAAAGGCTTAATCTACCGTAAGCTTTCAACGGTAAATTGGGATCCTGTAGACCAAACTGTACTTGCAAATGAACAAGTAGAAAATGGTCGTGGTTGGCGTTCAGGTGCATTGGTAGAAAAACGTGATATTCCAATGTACTACTTCCGCATTACCGACTATGCGCAAGAATTACTTGATGACTTAGACACACTCAAAGACGGTTGGCCACAACAAGTCCTTACGATGCAACGTAACTGGATTGGTCGCTCACAGGGTATGGAAATTACCTTCCCTTCAGCAAATCCTGAAATTTATGCAGATGGCCTAACTGTATTTACTACACGTGCTGACACTTTAATGGGTGTAACTTATGTTGCAGTTGCAGCAGAACACCCGATGGCGCTTAAAGCTGCGGAAAATAATCCTGAACTTGCTGCATTTATTGAAGAATGCCGTATGGGTTCTGTGGCAGAAGCCGACCTCGCTACTGCTGAAAAGAAAGGCATGGCAACAGGTTTGTCAGTTAAGCACCCTGTAACAGGTGAAGAAGTTCCTGTTTGGATCGCAAACTATGTATTGATGTCATACGGTTCAGGTGCGGTGATGGCGGTGCCTTCACACGATGAACGTGACTTCGAGTTTGCTAACAAATACGGCTTAACTATTAAGCAAGTCATTGATGCGAAAGGCGCTGATGATAATGATTTTGATGCGACTCAGTGGCAAGAATGGTACGGTTCAAAAGAAGGTAAATTGGTCAATTCAGGCGAATTTGATGGTTTAGACTTCCAAGGTGCATTTGATGCTTTCCTTGCAAAATTAGAACCACAAGGTCTTGCAAATGTAAAAGTTCAATTCCGTTTACGTGACTGGGGTGTTTCTCGTCAGCGTTATTGGGGTTGTCCGATTCCAATGATCAACTGCCCAACATGTGGTCAAGTGCCAGTACCTGAAGATCAACTTCCTGTTGTACTTCCAACTGACGTTGTACCAGATGGTTCAGGTAACCCTCTCAACAAGATGCCCGAGTTCTATGAAACGAAATGTCCAAGCTGTAACGGCGACGCACGTCGTGAAACAGATACACTTGATACATTTGTAGAATCATCTTGGTACTATGCGCGTTATGCATCTCCTGACTTTACTGGTGGTATGGTTAAACCTGAAGCGGGTCAAACTTGGCTTCCTGTAAACCAATACATCGGTGGTGTTGAACATGCGATTCTGCATTTGTTATATGCACGTTTCTTCCACAAATTGATGCGTGATGAAGGTGTAGTACAAGGTAACGAACCATTCACCAACTTGTTAACGCAAGGTATGGTACTTGCTGATACCTATTACCGCGAATCTGAATCAGGTAAGAAAACGTGGTTCAACCCTGCTGACATCGAACTTGAGCGTGATGAAAAAGGTCGTATCACATCTGCAAAATACAAAGGTGATGGTCAAGACGTTATCGTTGGCGGTCAAGAAAAAATGTCGAAATCGAAAAATAACGGTATCGACCCACAATCTATTATTGACCAATACGGCGCAGATACGGCACGTGTATTTATGATGTTTGCTGCGCCACCAGATCAATCTTTAGAATGGTCTGATGCAGGTGTAGAAGGTGCTAACCGTTTCTTAAAACGTGTATGGCGCTTGACAACTGGTTTCCTTGAACAAGGTAATACTGCATCAGCGATTGATAAAGCTGCGCTTTCAACTGCGGCTCAAGACTTACGTCGTAAGACTCACGAAACCATCCAAAAAGTGGGTGATGACATCGAACGTCGTCATGCATTTAACACTGCGATTGCAGCGATGATGGAACTTCTGAATGCAAACAATAAGTTTGAAGCGAAAGATGACAACGATGTTGCTGTTGCACGTGAATCTATTACAACGCTTTTAACTTTACTTGCTCCATTTGCACCGCATTTAAGTGAAACATTATTGGCGCAGTTTGGTATCGAGTTAAATGCAACATTATTCCCTCAAGTGGATGAATCTGCATTAACACGTAATACACAAACCATTGTGGTTCAAGTGAACGGTAAGCTTCGTGGCAAACTTGAAGTGTCTGTAGATGCATCGAAAGATGACATTCTGGCGCAAGCAAAAGCATTGCCTGAAGTACAACAATTCTTAACAGGTCCAACCAAGAAAGAAATCGTTGTTCCGAATAAATTAGTGAATTTGGTGGTTTAAGAACCTTAAAGCCTCCCTGAGTAAGATATAAAGCACAGCTTTAGATCAAAGCGCAAGAAAGGGAGGTTTGGAGGGATTTAATTTCCATTGCGAAGCATTGCTTCTCACCTCTTTTAAAAAGAGGGGAATATAAGGATTTCACAATTCCCAAACAAAGCCCGTTGCCAGTCAACGGGCTTTGCACATACAATCAGAATATTCAAAATTTATCCTGAGTCTCAGGAAATACACAGAGGATCTACAATGCATTTGAGCAAACGTTTAGCTATTGCTGTTCTAACTTTAGGCTTAAGCGCAACTATGGTCGGCTGTGGATTTCATCTAAAAGGGACCAATCCAACTTCAACGCCACTGGCTTATACAAAGCTTGAATTAGCACTCCCTGCCAATACTTCTGATTTAGAGCGTAAACTCAGTGTTTATCTCACTGCTGCAGGTGTGCAACTAAGTAACTCTAACGATGCATATGTATTGCGTATCATTGACTATAAGCCAATTCGCCATGAGCTCAACGGCAAACTCATTGAAGTTCTACTCAGACTTTCTGTGACTTTCCAAATCGAAGATCGTCAAGGTAACTTGGTGACAAAACCTCGAACTTTAACTGCGACACGTACATATCAATATAATGTTGCAACCGTGAACACAGATGATCAACAAAATAAATATCTCAGTGAAATCTTAATTGACGATGTCGCTCAACAGATCTCTCGTCAAATTGCTGCAAACCGTCTGCCAAAAGCAGAAGCAAATGTACTGTTACCTGTGCAACAAACTTTTGAACCTACTGCCTCTGAAAATCCGTAACTCAGAATGAAGTTAGATTATCTACAAGCATTAAAACGTGTAAACGAAGCACGTGGTGCATGGGTATTACATGGTCAAGAACCTTTACTTGAGCAAAATCTTTTAGATGCTTTCCGTCAAAGTTGGATCATCAATCACGTGGAAAGAGAACGCTATGACATCCAAAGCGTTGCTGATTGGAAAAATGTATTTAATGCACTCAACAGCCTTTCTCTTTTTTCACAAAATCTCGCAGTAGAGGTCCATGGCAACATTAAGCCAGATGCCAATGCGTTAAAGTTACTCAAGCATTATATCCAGCATAATGAACACAACTTGTTGTTGATCATTATGCCTAAGCAAGATAGCAGTAGCTTAAAGTCGGCGTTTTTTCAAACGATTGAAGCCAATGGCGTCTTGGTTCCTCTTACAGCAACTTATGCGCAAGATCGTCAGCGTATACTCAGCATAGAAGCTGATAAAATTGGGATTCAACTGAGCCAAGATGCATGGCAATGGCTCGAAGTCCACCACGAACATAATTTATTGGCTGCTAAAAACAGCTTAATGCGTCTGGCAGACACGTTCCCCGATGTACAGCATCTTGAAATGCAACATTTGCTCGAATGCTTACAAGATCAATCACGCTATACCACTTTTGACTTAAGCGATGCATTAATTTCAGGCAACCTAAGTCAAGCGATCAAAATATACCAATATTTAGTCGAAGCTGGCGAACCACACAGTTTAGTATTATGGACGGTAAGCAAAGAAATGCGCTTACTGATGCAACTTTTTGAGCAACCACAAAATGCATTACAACTCGGCATCTGGAAAACCAAAGTCAGTCTTTATCAACAAGCCTTGAGACGTCTTAATCCCAAGCAATTTCTCACATGGCCACAATTGCTATTAAGAATCGATGCTGCCATCAAAGGCAAAAATAATGAAAATCCCGAACACCTCATGCAACAAGCCATTGCTGAATTATGTGGAAAAACCTTGTTTGCTTAGTTAACGAGCAAGGTCTATTTATAACTATAAAAATGATTATTGATTTTATTTAAGAAAAATACACTTTTTATCCTTATTTCATCATTATAATTCTCTTAATTTCCGTCATTTTTCAATATCGCCATGCAAAAAATAAAACCAACGAAATTGATTATCATCGCGATCATTACGATTGCAGCTATCGCTTTAGCTTGGTATTTCTTTAAACCTAAAGATGAGCAACCTCAGTTGATTACCGCTGAAGTGACACGTGGTGATATTGAAAACTCTGTCCTTGCAACAGGTGTATTAGAAGCGACCAAAATGGTTAGCGTTGGTGCACAGGTTTCAGGTCAGGTGAAAAAAATGTATGTACAACTGGGTGATCAAGTCAAACAAGGTCAACTGATTGCTCAAATCGATTCCGTTCGTCAGGAAAATGATCTAAAAACAGCTGAAGCCAGCATTAAAAATCAGTTGGCTCAATTGGCAGTCAAACAAGCAAATCTGACTAAAGTTGAGGCGGAATATAATCGCCAAAAAGCCATGTATGCCCAAGATGCAACTTCTCGTGCCGAATATGAGTCCGCATTAGCAAGTTATAAAACTGCTCAAGCCGATATCGTCGCGATGAATGCTCAAATCGAGCAATCTCGTTTATCACTGGCTACGACTAAAGAAGATTTAGGCTATACCCGTATCGTTGCTCCGATGGATGGCACAATTGTGGCAATTGTGACTGAAGAAGGTCAAACAGTGAACGCGAATCAAAGCGCGCCAACCATCGTGAAATTAGCAAAACTTGACACCATGACGGTTAAGGCTGAAATTTCTGAAGCAGATGTTATGCGTGTTGAGGAAGGTCAAACTGTTTATTTCACTACTTTAGGTAATAGCGAGAAAAAGCATTACGCAACACTGCGTCAAGTTGAACCTGCACCTAACTCAATCAATACAGAAACCAACAACTCAAATTCATCTTCATCAAGTACAGCTGTGTATTACAACGCTCTATTCGATGTTCCTAATGAAGATGGAAAATTGCGTATTGATATGACTGCACAAGTTTATATCGTGTTAGATGAAGTAAAGAATGCACTGACTATTCCATCTTCTGCTGTTCAAAGCTCTAATCGTCCTGCTCGCCAGCGTGGTGCAAATGCGGGTTCAAATGCCCAAGAACGTAATGAACAAGCTCGTGGTGAAGGGCGTGCCGAACGTTCATCAGCTGATCGTCCTAAGCGTTTAGAATTAACCGCTGAGGAAAAGGCATTAGTCGATCAAGGTAAAGCTTCCATGGCTATGGTACGCGTACTTCAAGCAGATGGCACAGCCAAACCGACCCCTGTTCTTATCGGTCTAAATAACCGTGCAACAGCGCAAGTTTTACGCGGTTTAAAATTAGGCGATAAGGTGGTGATCGCTGATGGCTCTGACTCATCAAATGACTCAGCTAAACGTGGCGCACGTGGTGGCGCTGGTCCAATGAGAATGTAATTATGAGTCAGACCAGAACACCTCTACTCGAGGTCAAAAACCTGACCCGTGAATTCCCTGCTGGTGAATATACTGTGCAAATTCTAAAAGGGGTAAATCTTGAGATTTATCCTGGAGAATTGGTTGCCATTGTAGGTCAATCAGGCTCAGGAAAATCAACACTGATGAACATCTTAGGATGTTTAGATAAACCGACCAATGGTAGCTACAAGGTTAAGGGCCGCGAAACACGTGAGCTAGAACCTGATGAACTTGCTCAATTACGCCGTGAATATTTCGGATTCATCTTCCAGCGCTACCATTTACTTGGTGACTTAAATGCAGCTGGTAACGTCGAAGTCCCTGCGATCTATGCCGGTGCTGATGCTTCTGAACGCCATGATCGTGCAGTTCAGCTTTTGTCCGATTTAGGTCTAGGTGAAAAAACCCAAAACCGCCCGAGCCAACTTTCGGGCGGTCAGCAACAGCGTGTTTCGATTGCTCGCGCGTTGATGAATGGCGGTGATGTTATTCTCGCCGATGAGCCTACAGGTGCATTAGATAAAAAAAGCGGTATTGAAGTGATGCGTATTTTACGCGAACTGAATGCCAAAGGTCATACCATCATTCTCGTTACTCATGATCACAATGTTGCCAAAAATGCGACTCGTATTATTGAGATTTCAGACGGTAATATTATTTCAGATGAACCCAATGTTCCTGAGATTGATGATGGCTTTGAACGTGAAGAATTGATTCGTGCTGAGCAAAAGAAAACATCGTCTTGGCGTTCAGCTTTAGACCGTTTAGGTGAAGCTTTCCGCATGGCACTTCTGGCCATGAATGCTCATCGAATGCGTACTTTTTTGACCATGCTCGGAATCATTATCGGGATCGCATCTGTCGTTTCGGTTGTCGCACTTGGTAATGGATCACAAAAACAAATTTTAGAAAATATTAGTAGTTTGGGCACCAATACCATTACGGTCTACCAAGGACGTGGTTTTGGTGATAACTCCCGATCTTCTCAGGCCAAGACCTTAATCCCTGCTGATGCTGATGCGTTAGCGGAACAGCCTTACGTAGATGGTGTAAGTCCTTCAGTCAATAGTTCTGTCACGGGAAGATATAAAGATGTAGAGGCATCCACGACAGTCAATGGCGTGAGTGAAGACTTTTTCTATGTGCGTGGTTTAACGTTTAAATCAGGTCAACCATTTGACAAACATAGTGTTACTGAACAAGCCCAAGATGTTGTGATTGATACCAATACCCAAAAGACATTCTTTAGCGATGGTACGGATCCTATTGGTCAAGTAATTCTATTGGGCAGTGTACCTAGTCGTATTATTGGTATCGTAGATGCTCAACAAGGTGCAATGGGTAATTCAGATAGTCTTAATGTCTATCTCCCTTACTCAACCGTCATGAGTCGAATGCTTGGACAGTCGAATGTGAGAAGCATCATCGTTCGTGTAAAAGATGAATATTCAAGTACAGCTGCTGAAAATGCAATCTTGAATTTACTCGTTCAACGCCACGGGGCGCAAGACGTGTTCACTCAAAATGCGGACAGTATTCGTGAAACCATCCAGCAAACTACCGCTACAATGACTTTACTTATTTCTGCGATTGCTGTGATTTCTTTAGTCGTTGGTGGTATCGGTGTCATGAACATTATGTTGGTGTCTGTCACTGAACGAACGCAAGAAATTGGTGTGCGAATGGCCGTTGGTGCTCGACAAAGCGATATTTTGCAACAATTCCTGATTGAAGCCGTATTGGTCTGTATTTTAGGCGGTATCCTTGGGGTGTTATTATCACTGGGAATTGGTCAGCTGATTACACACTTTGCTGGTGGCACGTTCCAAATGGCGTATTCAACCACATCAATAATAGCTGCATTCGTTTGTTCAAGTTTAATCGGGATCGTATTCGGTTTTATCCCAGCACGAAATGCTGCTCGTTTAAATCCTGTCGATGCACTGTCAAGAGAATAATAAGGTATAACTATGCGTAATCAACTTCATAAACTGTTCATGACCTTAGCATTAACAGGCTCTTTAGTCGGCTGTGCGGCTGTAGTGAAAACGCCTTATCAAGCTCCTGCAGTCGATATTCCACAGGGCTTTCAAAACAGCCAACAACTCAGCCAAAATATCCACCAACAGGCTTTTCATGATCAATGGTGGACATTATTTGGTGATGCACAGCTCAACCAATTGGTTGAACAAGTGATTGCCCGTAATACTGATTTAGCTGTTGCTGGGATTAATTTGCAACAAGCACGCATTCAAGCCAAGCAATCTGAAAGTCAGCAAGGTGTGCGTATTGGCAATGCAGGTGCATCGGTCGGTCATCGTTTTAGTTTAGATGGTGATGGTGATTCTTCAAATGGTATTTCACTGAACTATCCTGGCTTAAGCTATGAGCTGGATTTATTCGGTAAATTGGCCAATCAAACTGAGGCTTCTCGTTGGGAAGCGCTTGCGACAGAGCAGGATTTACAAGCCACTGCACAAAGCCTGATTGCGACAACTGCACAATTGTATTGGCAATTGGGATATCTCAATGAACGCCTATCTGTGGCTCAACAAAATTTAGCGAGTACGCAGAAAACTTATGAATTAGTGCAAACACAGTATAGAGCTGGGGCGGTATCAGGTCTTGATTTAACGTCAGCTGAACAAGCGGTTCAAAGTCAAAAAGCCACGTTAAGCCAGATCGAACAGCAAAAAGTTGAAACACGGACTGCTCTTGCAGTTTTACTGAATCAACCTGTTCAACAGTTGAATATTGCGGAGCCACAGCGCTTACCACGTTCTGCCCTACCTCAAATTCAATCGGGCTTACCTGCTGAACTTTTATCCCGTCGTCCTGACTTGCAGGCAGCTGAGTTACGTTTACGTAAAGCATTGGCGAACAAAGATGCCAATAAGGCCAGCTATTATCCTTCGATTAATTTAACTGGCAGCATTAGCACAGGAGGCGCAAGCACGTCACTCAGCAACGTGCTGTCGAATCCTGCTGCGATATTGGGTGCGGGTCTTACGCTCCCTTTCCTGCAATGGAATGACATGAAGCGTGATTTGCGTGTCAATGAACTTGAATATGAAAAGTCTATTATTCAATACCGTCAGACGCTATATAAAGCATTTGCCGATGTTGAAAATGCGTTATCCGCACGTAATGAAATAGACAAACAAGTGGCACTACAAGAACGTAATGTGCAACTGGCTGAGAAAACAGAACAACTGACCCAAGTCCGTTATAAAAATGGTGCAATTGCACTTAAGAATTTGATCGATGCCCAGCGCACGACACGTGAAGCACATTTGAGTTTGGTTCAGGCTAAACAGACGCAGTACAATGCTTATGTGACGTTATTGCAGGCTTTGGGCGGTAGTCCGATTCAGCAATTGCCTTAAATAAAAAAAGCCCGTCAGGGCTTTTTTTAAACTCATCTATTTTCAAGTTGTATTTCAAACTCTAACAATATAAATACTATAAATTTGATCATCATAATATTACAAAACCAAAATTATCCATATCTATACTTTTAATATGATAATACTCATAACCTCTGTAATTTGCTGAATAATAAAATGATGAAACAAAATTTAGTTGCTCTTTTATGTTCTACTCTTGCACTTACTGCTTGTGCAAAAACAACCACTGAACCTAGTAAAGAACCATTAAATAAACCAAGTCAACCTACTTCTCAAGATCCTAATTTACAAAAGAAAATCAATGAGCTTTTAGAAAAAACTAAACGAGAACTTATTTAGTAAAAGGTGGAAGTTTTATGATGGGCGACTTTGGTCCTCAACATAGTCAAGATGGGCTTCCCTACGAAGGAGATGGAGATGCAACACCATTACACAAAGTGACCTTATCAGATTATAAGTTGAGTGCGACTAAAGCAACTTATGCTGATTTTGATATATATACTGCTGCAACAAATCAACAACCCATTGGCATTTTTGACGAATTTTCAAAAGTAGATCGAATTCCTGAAGTTGCTGCTGGCGTAAATTGGTATCAGGCGGCTTTGTTGCACAAAGCTATTCTTAAGGGCTTCTTCAGCCATATAATTTTCAAATGAAGAAGCCTGCACACAAAATCTACCGCACAACCA